>NZ_JBIRPW010000006.1:0-518857 GCF_044332905.1 Streptomyces sp. NPDC021224
GCGCCCGACCACACCACCCCCAGCAGCGCGACCAGCATGTGCGCCCGCCGCGAGCTGAGCACCGCCACCCGCGCCCCCGCCACCGCACCCCGACCGCGCAGCTCAGCACCCAACCGCGAGGCGGCCGCGACCAGTTGCCCGTAGGTCAGGACGGTCGTGCCCGACACCACCGCCACCGCGTCCGGCGCCACCTCCGCCCGCTCACGCACCAGGTCCACCAGCGTCACCGGCGGCAGCTCCACCACCGGACCGTCCCACGACGCCAGCTGCTCCCGCTCCGCCACCGGCAGCAACTCCAGCTCGCTGAGCGGAAGTTCGGGAGTGACGGTCGCCGAGCCGAGGAGGTGGAGGAAGCGCGCGACGAGGCGTTCGGCGGTCGTGCCGTCGAAGAGGTCGGTGCTGTGGATGAGGATGCCGACCATGCTGCCGTCGGGCTGCTCGTAGAGGTCGAGGGTCAGGTCGGTGCGGGCGGAGTGCCAGCCGAAGGGGAAGGGTTCGGCGTCCAGGCCCGGGAGCGGTTCGGCGACGGTGCCGTGCGTGTGCAGGGCGAAGAGTGCCTGGTAGATCGGGGTGCGGCTGAGGTCGCGCGGGACGCCGAGCGCGCCGACGAGCTGCTCGAAGGGCACGTCGGGGTGGGCGAGTCCGGACAGCACGCCGCGCCGGGTGGCGCGGACCAGGTCGGTGAAGGACGGGTCGCCGCTCAGGTCGCAGCGCAGCACCATCGTCGTTGACAAGTAGCCGACGACGCGCTCCAGTTCGGGGCGCCCACGCCCGGCGGCCGGGGTGCCGACACAGAAGTCGCTCTGCCCGCTGTGCCGCGCGAGCAGCACCTCGTAGGCCGCGAGCAGCACCATGTACGGCGTGCAGCGCGTCTGCCGGGCCAACGCCTTTACCCCGTCCGCCAGTTCGGAGTCGAGGGTGAAGCGGACCTCGCCGCCGTCGGTGGTGCGTTCGGCCGGGCGTGGCCGGTCGGTGGGCAGCTCCAGGTCCGGCGCGCCGGACAGCTGCTCGACCCACCAGGCGGGGTCGGCCTGGGTGTCGCCGGCGGCGGCGACCACGTCGGCGAACTGCAACGGCGGTGCGGGCAGGGCCTGTCCGGCGTAGTGGGCCGCGACCTCGTCGCGCAGTACGTTGAAGGACCAGCCGTCGCTGTTGATGTGGTGGGTGACCACGCACAGCACATGGTCGTCCGGCGCGATCCGTACCAGCGTGACGCGCAGCGGCGGTGCGGCGGTGAGGTCGAAGGGGGCGGTGGCGCGGGCGGCGACGACGCGTTCGGCGTGCTCGGCCGACTCCGCCGCCGTGACCTCGACGCGCACCGGGCTCGGGTCCTCGACCACCGCGAGGGCCGTGCCGTCCTGTGCGGTGAAGCGCGTGCGCAGCGCCTCGTGCCGGGCGACGACGGCGGTGAAGGCCGCCTCCAGCGCGGGAACGTCCGGTGCGCCGCGCAGCCGGTAGGCGTAACCGGCGTTGTGCGAGGGGTCCTCGGGGTCGAACTGGTGCAGGAACCACAGTCTCTGCTGCCCGAACGAGAGCGGTCCGGTCTTCACAGGTCTCTCCCCCGTGCTGTGCTGTGCGGTACGTGTGCGGGTACGCCTGCCAGGCGATGGTGCGTGCGGTACGTGGCCTCGGATCCGTCACGGTGCGTGTGCGTGGCGCGACCATCCGGAGCAGGTGCAGCCGGGAAGAGAGCCACGGGATGGCGGTCTCGGGGCGGCTGTGACGGATGCGGCGGCGGTGAATTTCGTAAACTCAGCCGACACATTTTCGAGGGTTGACGGTTCTGGGTGACGATGCCAGGGTGAGGCCCGCTCAGTCAATGAGCGTATTTCGGGGGATGCGCTGCACCGCGCTGTGGCGTCGATCCCGTCAATTGACCGGCTATTGCCCGGTTTTGGCACAGGGGGATCAGCACGTGAGTACGATCCTTTCCGAATTGCTGCGCGCCCGCGCGGTAACGGAAGCCGATCGTCCGGCTTTGAAAGTTGCGGGGGCAGGAAACCTTACTTTCGAAAGCTGGTGGCGCCGCTCCGACGCTGTCGCCGCAGGTCTGCTGCGCCGCGGTGTCACTCCCGGCGACCGTGTCGGGCTCGTCTTCGGCAACGCCGACTGGATCGACTACGCGGTGGCCTTCCTCGGCACCCTCAAGGCCCGTGCCGTCGCCGTACCGCTGTCCGACCAGCTCGGGCCCGCCGATATCGACGCCCGGCTGGCCCACTGCGGCGCCGCGCTCGTGCTGCGTGCCGGTGAGCTGCCCGCGGCCGAGGCGGAACCGGGTACGGACCTGGTCCGGCCCGCCCCCGGCGACCTCGCCCAGATCCTCTACACGTCCGGAACGACCGGCCGTCCCAAGGGAGTCGCGGCCACCCACGCCAACCTCGGCCACGGCTGGGGCGGCCGCCGCAAGCCCTTCACGCACTCCGAGACACTCGCGCACGCCTTCCCGATCGGCACCCAGGCCGGGCAGTGGATGCTCGCCAACGCTGTGGGCGCGCACCCCACCGTGGTCACCCTCGGCCGCTTCACGCCCGGCCGCTTCGCCCGCGTGATCGAGGAGCACCGCGCGGGCACCGTCTTCCTCGTCCCCACCATGGCCATCGAACTGCTGGCCAGCGGGGCGCACCTGAAAGCCGACCTGTCCAGCGTGCTGCTGCTCGGTTCGGCCGCGGCGCCGCTGCCCGCGCGGATCGCCGGCGAACTCGCCGCAGCCTTCCCGCGTGCGACGATCGCCAACTACTACACCTCGACCGAGGCCGCGCCCGCGCAGACCGTGATGCTCTACAGCGCCGGGCGCCCCGGCAGTGTCGGCCGTCCCGCCTCCGCGGGCGACGTCCGGGTGGCCACCGCGGAGGGCGAGCCGCTGCCCGCGGGCGAGACCGGCGAGGTCTGGATGCGCTCGCCCACCGCGAGCCGCAGCTACTACGGCGACGCGGCCGCCTCCGCGGGCGTCTTCCGCGACGGCTGGGTGCGCATGGGCGACCTCGGCTACCTCGACGCGGACGGCTACCTCTACCTGGTCGACCGGGAGAGCGACGTCGTCAAGTCCGGGGCCCACAAGGTGTCCACGCTGCACGTCGAGGAGGCCGTCTACGCGCACCCGGACGTCGTGGAGGCCGCCGCGTTCGGGGTGCCGCACCCCGCGCTGGGCACCGCGGTCGCCGTCGCCGTCGTCGGCCCCGCCGACCACACCGCCCTGCGTGCCTTCCTCAAGACCCGGCTGGCGTCCCACGAACAGCCGCACCACCTGATCACGCTCGACGCCCTGCCGCGCAACCACGGCGGCAAGGTGGACAAACGCGCCCTGCGAGAGGTCGTCCGATGAAACGCCAACTCTCCTTCACGCAGCACGGAATGTGGATCGCCGCGCGCATGGGCGCCGGCACCGCCTACCACATGCCCCTTGTCATCGCCCTGGACGGCGACGTGGACCGCGGCGCGCTCGCCAAGGCCTGCCACGCCGTCGTCGAGCGCCACCCGCTGCTCGGCTGCGCGCTGAGCGACGCGGACGGCGACCCGGCGCTCGTCCCCGCCGGGCGGCTGCCCGCGCTGGAGGAGGCCGGAACCGTGGCCGAGGCCGTGACCCGGCCCTTCGACCTGCACACCGGGCCGCTGGTGCGCTTCGTGCTGGTCGGCGGTGACACGCTGGTGGTCGTCGCCCACCACCTGGTCTTCGACGGGGCTTCCAAGGACCTGCTGGTCGCGGACCTCGCCACGTACTACGAGGGCGGCATCCCCGCCGAGCTGGAGGAGACCGACCACGCTGCCGCCCAGCGCGAGCGCGTCGCCGAACTCCTCCCGCAGGCAGCCGAGTTCTGGGCCGCGCGGTGGCACGAGCCCGCCGCCACCGCCGTGCCCGGGGGCGCGCTGCGCTCGCGTGGCGCCGCCGACGCCGACGTGCTGGAGATGCCGCTGTCGCTGCCCCGCCTCGACGGCCTGACGTCCTTCGAGGTGCTGGTCGCCGCGGTGCACGTGCTGCTCGCCTCGTACGGCAACGCCGAGGTCGTCACCGCGCTCGACCTCGCCACGCGTACGGAGGCCGAGGCCGCGCACATCGGGGCGTACGTCAACGAACTCCCGCTGTTCTCCCGGCCGTCGGGGCAGCAGGTCTTCGCCGACTTCGCCGCCGGGCTGCGGACGGAGCTGCGCGAGATCTACCGCTACCGCGAGGTGCCGCTCGCCCGCGCCGTGCCCGGACTGCGGCCGCACGCCGCGCTCGCCCCGGTGTCGATCAGCTACCGGCGGCTGCCGGACACCCGCAGCCCGCTCGGCGAGGTGCGGTGGCTCGCCTTCAACCACAGTGTGCGCGGCGCGCTCCAGCTCCAGGTCGCGCACGGCCCGGCGGGCGCGGTCGCGAGCCTGCGCTACGACCCGCTCGAACTCCCCGCCGCCGGGCGCTTCGTGGACGACCTCACGCGGCTGCTCGACGCGGCCGGACGCGACCCGCGGCAACGGCTCGCCGACCTCGTCGACTTCACCGCGCCGGTCGTCCAGGGCGAGGAGGACGCGGACGAGGCGCCCGCCGCCGCCCCGGCCGACGACGCGCTCGCCGCGGGCGACCCGCTGGTCGATCAGGTGCGGGAGATCTGGGAGCAGGTGCTCGACATGGCGCCGATCGGCCTGCACGACGACATCTTCGACCTCGGCGGCCACTCGCTCACGATCACCCAGATCATCGCCCGCATGCAGCAGCAACTCGGCGTGGAGATAGGCCTGGACGACTTCTTCGACAACTCCACCGTCGCGGGCGTGGTCGCGGTGATCCGGCGATGACCGTGGCGAGCACAATCTGGGAGCGCTCCCACACGCTGGGCGACGTCCCCTCCGACGACGACCTCACCCAACTGCTCACGATCCGGGCCTTCGAGCTCAAGCTCCTCGACCTCTTCGACCGCGGCATGCTCAACGGCACCACCCACACCTGCCTCGGCCAGGAGTACGTGCCCGTCGCGCTCGACGCGCTGCTCGGTCCCGCCGACCACGTCTTCAGCAACCACCGCGGCCACGGCCACTACCTCGCCCGGCACCGCGACCCCGAGGGACTGCTCGCCGAGATCATGGGCCGCCGCGGCGCGATCTGCGGGGGCGTCGGCGGCAGCCAGCACATCAAGCGCGACCGCTACCTGTCGACCGGCGTGCAGGGCGAGTCCCTGCCCGTCGCGTGCGGTGTCGCCCTGCATCTGAAGCGCACCGCACCGGGCGCGCTGGCCTGCGTCTACATCGGCGACGGGACATGGGGCGAGGGCGGCGTCTACGAGGCCCTCAACCTCGCCGCACTGTGGCAACTGCCGCTGCTCGTCGTCGTCGAGAACAACGGCATCGCCCAGTCCACGCCGACCACCCGCACCATGGCGGGCAGCATCGCCGGACGCGCCGCGGCCTTCGGGATCGACCACGTGCGGACCGCCTCCACCGACCTGGACGAGATCCGCACGCTGCTCGCGCCCGCGGTCGCCGCCGTACGCCAAGGGCGCCCGCTCGTGGCGGAGTTCGCCACGCACCGGCTCGGCCCGCACAGCAAGGGTGACGACACCCGCGGGGCCGAGGAGATCGCCGCCGCCCGCGCAGCCGACTGGTACCCGCGGCTCGCCGCTGCCGAACCCGAGCGCTTCGCCCGGCTGGACGCCGCCGTCCGGGCCCGGATCGACGCCGTCGCCGAGGACGTCACCGCCAGGGAGCCGGTATGAGGGTCGCCGAGAACCTGAACGCGGCGCTGCACGGCCTCATGGAGCAGCGGCCCGAACTCCACGTCCTCGGCGAGGACATCGCCGACCCGTACGGCGGCGCCTTCAAGATCACCCGCGGGCTGTCCACCCGCTTTCCCGAGCGCGTCCTGTCCACGCCCATCAGCGAGAACGCCATCACCGGGGTCGCGGCCGGGCTCGCGCTCGCCGGGGACAGCGCGATCGTCGAGATGATGTTCGGCGACTTCACCGCCCTCGCCTTCGACCAACTGGTCAACTTCGCCGCCAAGTCCGTGACCATGTACGGCTCCCCGGTGCCGATGCGGATGGTGCTGCGCTGCCCGGTCGGCGGCGGGCGCGGCTACGGCCCCACGCACAGCCAGAGCCTCCAGAAGCACTTCGTGGGCGTCCCGAACCTCGCGCTGTACGAGGCCTCGCCCTTCCGCGACAGCGCCGCCGTCCTCGCCGAGATGCTCGAACGCGGCGAACCCGGCGTGCTGTTCGAGGACAAGGTCCTCTACACCAAGCGGATGTACGAGGTCGAGCCGCCCTTCGCCCTCGCCGAACGCGACGGCGGCACCGCCGAGGTGAGCCTGCCCGGCGAGCGGCCCGACTGCGTCGTCATCGCGCCCGGCGGCGTCGCCCACCGCGTGCTGGACGCCATGCGCACGCTCCTCGTCGAGGAGGACATCGCCTGCACGCTGCTGGTGCCCTCCCGGCTCTACCCCTTCGACGCCGACGACCTCCAACTCCCCGACGTGCGACAGATTTTCGTCGTCGAGGAAGGCACCGCGGGCGGCACATGGGGCGCCGAGGTCGCCCACGTCCTGCACCGCCGCCTGTGGTCGCGCCTCGACGGCCCGGTGACCCTCGTCCACTCCGCCGACTCCGCCATCCCCACCGCCGCACACCTCGAACGCGCCGTCCTCGTCGGCGCGGAGGGCGTGCACCGCACGATCCTGGAGACGCTGCGTGGCTGAGCTGCTCGTACCCAAGCTCAACAACAACGACACGGAATACGTCCTGACGGACTGGCTCGTCCCGGACGGCACGGACGTCGCCGTGGGCGACCCGGTCGCCGTCGTCGAGACGTCCAAGGCCGCGGAAGAGCTGGAGGCGACGTCCCCGGGCACCCTGCGGCACGCCCTCGCGGCGGGCGCGGTGTGCCGCCCCGGCGAACGGCTCGCCGTCATCGACGACGGCACGCAGCCGGCGCCGGTCCCGGCCGCCGCCGCGGTGGGCGCCGTCGACCAGCTCGTCACGCGGCCCGCGCAGCAGCTCATGGACGAGCTGGGTGTGTCCGCGGCGGAGGTGGCCGCGCTCGGGCGCGCGGTCGTGCGGCGGGAGCACGTCGCGGCACTGCGGCCCGGTGCGGTGGTGCCGGGTGGCACCTCCGTGGGCAGCCCGGGACCGGCCGCACCCGCGGGAGCGGTGCGGACCGCAGGCACCGGAGCGGCCCCCGGCGCGTCAATGGCACCGCCCGGCCCCGTACCCGCGGCGGCCGGGCTCGCCCCCGCCGAGGGCGGACCGGTGGTCGTGGCTCCCGTGGCTCCCGCGACACCATCGGCAGTGCCGTCCGGTGGGTCGGAGGCCGCCGGCTTCGCCGGAAGCGGACCGGTGGCGGCCGACGCCCCCGGCGTCACCCGTCTCGCGCTCCCGCGCGTGCAGCGCGGGGTCGCGCGGGCCGTGGAGATCTCGCACCGCACGATCCCCGCCGCCTACACCGTCGTGCGGATGGATCTCGGGCCCGCGCTCGCGTATGCGAAGCGGGTGACGCGGGAGGTGCGGCGGCCGGTCGGGGCGGGGGAGTTGTTCGTCCGCGAAGTGGCGCTGCTGCACGCCGAGTTCCCCCGCTTCTTCGCCAGCGTCGAGGGCAGTACCGCGCTGCTCGCGGACGCCCCGCACATCGGGGTGACCGTCGATCTCGGGGAGGGCCTGTTCGTGCCGTGCGTGCGGGACGCGGCCGGGCTGTCGATCGGCGAGATCGCGACGCGGCTGATGACGTTCCGGCTCGCCGCGACGACCGGCTCGTTCCGTGAACGCGACCTCACGGGCGCGAACTTCACCGTCACCCTGCACACCGACGCCGACGTGGTGCTCGCCGTGCCCTTCGTGCTGCCCGGGACGGTGTGCGCGCTCGCGGTCACCGCGCCCGGCGACGGTTCGCCCGCGAACATCGGGCTCGCCTACGACCACCGGCTGATCAACGGGCGCGAGGCGACGCTCTTCCTGCACGCGCTCAAGAACTCCATGGAAAGGCTCGCCTGATGACGTCGGCCGTCGAACTCTCCGAGGCGAAGCGGGAACTGCTCAGGCGCAGGCTCAGCGGCAAGCGCGGCGCGCAGGGCATCCCGGCGCGCCCCGCGGACGCCCCGGCGCTGCTCGCGCCCGCGCAGGAACCGCTGTGGTTCATGGAGCAGTACATGCCCGGCACGGGCACGTACACCATCGCCCTCGCGGTGCGCCTGTCCGGACCGCTGGACGTCGCGCGGCTGACCGCGGCGCTCGCCGAACTCCCGCGCCGCCACGACAGTCTGCGGCACCGCTTCCCCGCCGACGACGAGGGCCATCCGGCCGTGCACGTCCTCGACGAGGCGCCCGTGCCGCTCGCGCGCGCGGAGGCGGCGAGCGACGAGCAGACCCTCGCGCTCATCGGCGAGGAGTGCGCGATCCCGCTGGACCCGGCGGACGGCCCGCTGCTGCGGGCGCTGCTCGTGGAGCGGCTGGACGCGGCGGAGGGCGCCGGCACCGAGACCGGCGCGGGCAGCGCCGAGCACGTCCTCGCCCTGCTCGTGCACCACCTGGTGGCCGACGGCCAGTCCGCCCAGCTGCTCGTCCGCGATCTCGTCGCCCTCTACCGGGACGAGGCCGCGCCCGCGCCCGCCGTGCGCTTCGGGGACATCGCCGCCTGGCAGCGCGACCGCACGCTGGAGCGCGAAAGCGCCTACTGGCTGCGGCAGTTGGACGGCCTGCCCCGGCTGGAGCTGACCACCGACCTGCCCCGCCCGGCCCGGCAGCGCTTCGAGGGCACCTCGACCGTACGGCTGCTGGATGCCGAACTGACCTCCCGCATCGACGCGTTGAGCCGCGAGCACGGCGCTACGCGCTTCATGGTCGTGCTCGCCGCCTTCGAGGCGCTGCTGTCCCGCTGCACCGGGCAGCGGGAGTTCGGCGTGGGCACGCCCGTCGCCGGACGGACCCGGCCGGAGTTCGAGGGCGTCGTGGGCATGTTCGTCAACACCCTCGTGCTGCGCGCCGACATGGCCGACGACCCGGCCTTCACCGAACTGCTGACGCGCACCCGGGACGTCGTGATCGACGCGCTGGACCACCAGGAACTCTCCTTCGCCCGGCTGGTCGAGGAGCTGAACGTGCCGCGCGACCCGAGCCGTCAGCCGCTCGTCGACGCGCTGTTCTCGATGCACGACTTCCCCGTGGCCACGGGTGACGACGACGGCGCCGAGGTGCGCGTCGCGGACTTCCCGCTCACGCCCGGCTCCTCGCGGCACGACCTGGAGCTGTACGTCGTACCGTCCGGCGACGGCGGTCTGGCCTGCACCTTCACGTACAAGACCTCGCTGTTCACGGCCGGGACCGTGGAGCGGATGGCCGGACACCTGGAGACGCTGCTGCGCGCCGCGCTCGACGCGCCCGGTACGGCCGTGAGCCGTCTTCCGCTGCTGGACGCCGCCGAACGCGCGCTGCTGGACGGCTGGAACGACACCGCCGCCGACTACCCGGCGGACGCGACGCTGCACGGCCTCGTCGCCGACCAGGTCCGCCGCACCCCTGACGCGCCCGCCGTCACCTTCGACGGCGCCACCCTCACCTACGCCCAGCTCGACACCCGGGCCGACCGGATCGCGCACCGGCTCGCCGCCGAGGGGGTCGGCGCCGGCTCGCTCGTCGCCGTCTGCGCCGAACGCTCCCTCGACCTGCCCGCGGCGCTGCTCGGCGTGCTGCGGACGGGCGCCGCGTACGTCCCCCTCGACCCCGAATACCCGGCGGAGCGACTGGAGTTCATGCTCCAGGACGCGGAGGCCCCGGTCGTCCTCACGCAGAAGAGGCTGCTGGACGGCACCGCGCAGGGCGCGCTCGGCGAGAACGCGGGCACCGCGCAGGCGCTCACCGCGAGCAGCGCGACCGTCCTCGTCCTGGACGACCCGGCGGTGTGGGAGGACGGGCCCGGCACCGCGTTCCCGGCGGCGGGCGAGCCGGGCGCGGCCGCGTACATGATCTACACCTCGGGCTCCACCGGCCGTCCCAAGGGTGTGCCCAACAGCCACCGCGGCATCGTCAACCGGCTGGACTGGATGCAGAAGCGCTACCGGATCGGCGCCGCCGACAGCGTGCTCCAGAAGACCCCGGCCGGATTCGACGTCTCCGTGTGGGAGTTCTTCTGGCCGCTCCTGTCCGGCGCCCGCCTGGTGCTCGCCGAGCCCGGCGGCCACCGCGACCCCGGCTACCTGCGCACGCTCATCGCCGAACAGGGCATCACCACCGCGCACTTCGTCCCGTCGATGCTCGGCCTCTTCCTCTCCGACGACTCCGTGGCCGAGTGCACGGGCCTGCGCCGCGTCATCTGCTCCGGCGAGGAACTGCCCGTCGATCTCGCCGCGCGCTGCCTGCGCACCCTGCCGGACGCCGAACTGCACAACCTCTACGGGCCGACCGAGGCCGCCATCGACGTCTCGTCCTGGCAGTGCACACCGGAAGAGCTGGAGGGTCGCGCCCGCGTGCCGATCGGCCGCCCCATCCAGAACGTCACCCTGGACATCCTCGACGCGCACGGCGAGCCCGTACCCGTGGGCGTACCCGGCGAGTTGACGATCGGCGGGGTGGCCGTCGCGCTCGGCTACCACAAGCGGCCCGAGCTGACCGCCGAGCGCTTCGCGGGCGGCCGCTACCGCACCGGCGACGCCGCCCGGCGGCTGCCCGACGGCGCGATCGAATTCCTCGGCCGCCTCGACAACCAGGTCAAGCTGCGCGGCCTGCGCATCGAACTCGGCGAGATCGAGACGGCGTTGCGCGACCGGACGGGCGCCCGCGAGGCGGCCGTCGTCGTCAGCCCCGACCAGCGGCTGATCGCCTACCTCGTCGGCGGCCCCGACGACCCGGCCGACGCGCGCGACGCCGTACGCGGCTACCTGCCCGACTACATGGTGCCCTCGCACGTCATCGCCCTCGACGCGCTGCCACTCACCCCGAACGGCAAGCTCGACCGCAGGGCGCTCCCGGAACCGGAGGTCACGACCGCCGCGTACCGCGAGCCGACCACCGAGGTGGAGCGGATCGTCGCCGCGGTGTGGGCGGAGGTCCTGGAGGCGACACGCATCGGCCTGGACGACGACTTCTTCGACCTCGGCGGCCACTCGCTGCTCGCCATCCAGGTCGTCGCCAAGCTCCGTACGGCGCTGCCCGCGGGCGGCCGCCCGGTCGGCCTGGTCGACATGTTCTCGAACCGCACCGTCGCCGAACTCGCCGACTTCGCCTCGGAGTCCGCCCCCGAGGGCCCGCGCCCCCTGCTCCAGCGCCTCACCCCGCGCCGCAAGTCCACCCGCGTGACGTACGTGTGCGTCCCGTACGGCTCCGGCAGCGCCATCGTCTACCAGCCGCTCGCCGACGAACTCCCCAAGGACGAGGCCCTCTACGCCCTCTCGATCCCCGGCAACGACATCGGACTCGACGAGGAGCCGATGGAGTTCGACGAGCTGGCCGCCCGGACCACCGAGGAGATCCTCGCGATCGAGGGCCCGTTGGTGATCTACGGGCACTGCGGGGTGGGCGCCGCGCTCGCCGTCGAGCTGTCGCGGCGCGTCGAGGCCGCCGGGCGGGAACTGGAGGCCTGCTACATCGGCGCGATCTTCCCCTTCGCCAAACCCGCGGGCATGTGGCGGCGGCTGGTCCGCCCCGAGTTCTTCGAGCGGCTGCGCAGCAGCCAGAGCGACCTGGACTCGCTCAAATCCCGCGGTGTGGACCTCGACGAGCTGGACCCGGCCGTCGCCGACCGCATCATCCGCACGATGCGGCACGACTCCCGATCCGCCGAGGAGTACTTCACCAAGCTCTTCGACCAGCCCGACCGCCGCAAACTGCGGGCCCCCGTCGTGTCGTTGATCGGCGAGCGCGACCCCGCCACGCAGATGTACGAGGAGCGCTTCAAGGAGTGGCGCGCCTTCACCGACACCGCGGCGCTCGTCGTCCTCGACGAGGGCGGCCACTTCTTCCTGCGCTACCGCGCCGCCGAGGTCGCCCTCGCCCTGCGTACCCACACCCAACTGCCCGACCCGCCACGGCGGGTGGACGGCGACACCTGGTGGGTCGAGGACGTCGCCACCGAGGAGTCCGAGGCGGCGCTGAGGGCCGACGCGGACCGGGTACGCCCCAGCATGGGCCGCTTCCTGACCATCGCCAGCGGCCAGCAGATCTCCCTCATCGGCTCCGCGCTCACCGGCTGGGCGCTGCCGCTCACCGTGCTCGTGGACAACAAGTCCCTCGCGCAGTTCTCGCTCATCGCCGTGCTCAACCTCGCCGGGCTGCTCATCTCCCCGCTCGCGGGCGCGATCGTCGACCGCGGCGACCGGCGGCGCGTCATGCTGTGGGCCGACGCCGCCTCCGGCATCATCGAGGCGATCCTGTGGGCGCTCATCCTCGCCGGCGGCATCCACGTCTGGCAGATCTACCTGCTGGTCACGGCCCTGTCGATCAGCACCACCTTCCAGCGCCTCGCCTACGGTTCCGCGGTGCCGCAACTCGTGCCCAAGCAGTACCTGGGCCACGCCATCGGCGTCACGCAGATGACCAACGGCGTCGCCCAACTCGTCGTCCCGCTCATCGCGGCGGGCATGCTCAGCGTCATCGGACTGGACGGCATCGTCCTCATCGACGTCATCAGCTACGCGTTCGCCGTCGCCGTCGTCCTCTTCGTGCGCTTCCCCAACACCCTGCCGTGGCGCCCGCGCGAGCCGCTCACCACCGAGATCGCCAAGGGTTTCAGCTACACCTGGAACGACCGCGGCCTGCGCTCCGTCCTCAGCTTCTTCGCGGTGCTCAACCTCTTCATGTCGCCGCTGCTGCTGCTCGTCTCACCGCTCGTGCTGTCCTTCGGCACGCTCGGCGACGTCGGGCGTGTGTCGGTGGTCAGCGGGCTCGGCGTCATGCTCGGCGGCACGACGATGGCGATCTGGGGCGGGCCCCGCGTCAAGCGCTTCCGCGGGGTGCTGATCACGACCGTGTGCATGGCCGCGGGCGGCTTCCTCGTCAGCCTGCGGCCGTCGCTGTGGCTCATCGGGGCGGGCGCGTTCGCCCTGACGTTCTTCCTGACGATCATGAACTCCGTCTACACGACGATCGTCCAGCTCAAGGTGCCGTACCGCTACCACGGGCGGGTGTTCGCCCTGAACACGCTCGTCGCCTGGTCCACGCTGCCCATCGGCATGGGCCTGATCGCCCCGCTCGGCTCCGACCTCTTCAACCGGCTGCTCAGCGAGCACGGGGCGCTCGCGTCGAGCGCGGGACACGTGGTGGGGACGGGTCCCGGGCGCGGGGTCGCCTTCATGTTCCTGCTGTGCTCGGCGGGCATGGCGCTGGTGGTGGTCGGGGCGCTGCGGATACGGCGGCTGGCGCGGTTCGACACCGACATGCCGGACGCGGTCGCCGACGACCTGCTGGGCGTGGAGGCGCTCGCGGAGAAGTCGCGGGCGGCGGCTTCTCCGGAGGAGGAGCTGGAGCCCGCGGCCGCGCCGGTCGGGTGATGCCGTCCCGGCTGTCGGAGCCTCGTGGCACGATGAGGGTTCGCGAGGTTCACGGTCGTTAACCGGGAGGCGGTCCGATGGGTGCTCAGGCGGATGGGGTGCGGTACGGCGAATGGGTGCGGGTCGAGCGGCCCGCACCCAGGGTCGCCGAACTGGTGCTGGACCGGCCCCGGGCGATGAACGCGGTCTCCTCCGCGATGGCCGAGTCCATCGCGGGGGCGTGCGCCGCGCTGTCCGCCGACGCGTCCGTGAGCGTCGTCGTGCTGACGTCGTCCAACGAGAAGGCGTTCTGCGTCGGGGCCGACCTCAAGGAACGCAATGCGATGACGGACGCGGAGCTGGTCGCCCAGCGGCCCGTCGCGCGGGGCGCGTACACGGGGGTGCTGGAACTGCCCGTGCCGACGGTCGCCGCCGTGCACGGGTACGCGCTCGGCGGCGGATACGAGCTGGCGCTGTCGTGCGACGTGATCGTGGTCGACGGTACGGCGGTGGTCGGCCTGCCGGAGGTGTCCGTGGGCGTCATCCCCGGGGGCGGCGGCACACAGCTCCTCCCGCGCCGGGTGGGCGCCGCGCGCGCGGCGGAGCTGGTCTTCACGGCGCGGCGGGTGGGGGCGGCCGAGGCGGTGGGCCTCGGGATGGTCGACGTGCTGGCGGAGGAGGGCACGTCCGCGCGGGACGCGGCGCTTTCCCTCGCGGGGCGGATCGCCGCGAATTCGCCCGTGGGGCTGCGGGCGGCGAAACGCGCCTTGCGGCTCGGGCACGGGCTCGACCTGCGGACGGGGCTCGACATCGAGGACGCGGGCTGGCGGACGGTCGCGTTCTCCGGTGACCGGGCGGAGGGGGTGGCGGCGTTCAACGAGCGGCGCACGCCGCGGTGGCCGGGGGTGTGACGCTCTGGGGTGCACCCTGCTGTGGGGTGCGCGATCGTCCGCCGGTGGGGGTTGCTCGCTCCGTTCTCCCCCAGAGCTTCGCCTGGGAGGTGCCCCCACGCGCCCCTTTCGCGGCGCGCCGGTGGGCGGGTCGGGGGCCGCCACGGGGCACCTCCTCGGAATGCGCCTTCACCCTCTTACCGAGTTGGTGAGGGACTGGCAGCGCATTCCTGCGGGGGCACCCCGCACCGTCCCCCTCCAGGGGCGATGGCGGCTGCCTGCCGGTGGGGGAGATGTCCCAGGTACTGCGGTTCGCCGCCGACGGCGAATGCGTCCCACAGGAAGGCCGGCACCTTTCGCTCCTACCTGCACGGGTGGTGCGGGTGGGAACACCCCGCGCCGAAGGCGCGGGAAACCCCCGCGGCGGGTGAGCCGCAAGCTCACCGCAAGGGGCCGGGTGGCGACTGAACGGCCGTTCGGAGTATTGAGCCCCCGCGGACGCGAAAAGCTTTCTAGCCTGGGGAGATGGAGGACGGGACGGCCGATCGACGGCTCGCGGCGGTCGTCGAACTGGCACAGGCGCTGGCGACGGCGCAGACCCCGCAGGAGGCGGCCCGCGCGGGCGCGCGCGGGGCGCGGCACGCGATGGGCGGCTCCTTCGCGGCGGTGTCCGCGTGGGAGCGGGAGACGGGGCGCCTGCGCGTGCTGGTGAACGACGGCGACCTCGCGCCGGGTGAGGAGCCGGAGCCCGAGGACGAGTCGTATTCGGTGCACGACTTCCCGGAGATCGCCGAGTTCCTGCACGGCAGCTGGGCCCGCGGTGGCGCCCCGCACGCGTGGGTGGAGACGGCGGAGGGTACGGGCGCCTCGCCCGGGGGCAGCTCGTGGGGGCGGGCGGCGGCGCTGCGGCGGCGGGGCCGGGGGAGCTGTGTGGTGGCGCCGCTGGTGCTGCACGGCCGGGCGTGGGGGGAGATCTATGTGGCGCGGGGCGCGGCGGAGCCGCCCTTCGCCCGGCCGGACGCGGATTTCGCGACGGTGCTGGCCGCGGTGCTGGCCTCGGGCATCGCGCAGACGGAGCGGCTCGCGGAGGTGCAGCGGCTGGCGTTCACCGATCCGCTGACGGGGCTGGGGAACCGGCGGGCGGTGGATGTGCGGCTGGACGAGGCGCTGGAGCGGCACCGGGTGGACGGTACGCAGGTGAGCCTGGTCGTGTGCGATCTCAACGGTCTGAAGACGGTGAACGACCGGCTGGGCCACGCGGTGGGGGACCGTCTGCTGGAACGGTTCGGCTCGCTGCTGAGCCTGTGCGGCGCGATGCTCCCGGGGAGTCTCGCGGCGCGGCTGGGCGGTGACGAGTTCTGCATAGTGGCGGTGGGCAGCTCCGCGGACGAGGTCGTGCGGGCGGCGGCGGAGCTGTGCCTGCGGGCGGCGAAGCTCGACGTGGGGGAGGGGGTGGCCTGCGGTGTGGCGTCCACGGGTGACCCGATCGGTCCCGTGCGGTCCGCCCGGCGTCTGTTCCGGCTCGCGGACGCGGCCCAGTACCGCGCGAAGGCGCTGCGGGCGGCGTATCCCGTGGTCGCGGGCCGGGAGGGGCCGGAGGATCCGGTGCTGCACCTCGCCGATTCCCCTCCGCCGACCGATCCGACCGAGCGCCGCCACATCCGCGGCCACCATCCGTAGGGTTTCAGCCCTTGCGGTGCAGGCGGACCGCCGAGGCGAGGAAGAAGATGCCGCCGAGCGCGGCGTATCCGGCGAGGGCGGTCAGGGACGGGTTGTCGGCGGTGGCGCTGCGGAGGAAGGACGCGCCCGCCAGGACGGAGATGCCGCCGCTGGCGATCATGGCCCACTGGCCGCCCATCGGACGGCGGACGACGCCCACGAGGAGCTGGACGAGCCCGGAGACGATCGCCCACGCGCCCCAGACGCGCAGGACGGCGGGGGTGCCCGAGGTGGCGGCGAGGGCGATGCCGAGGGTGGCGAGCGTGCTGACGGCCATGTTCGCGTAGAGGCCCCTGACCGGGCCGGTGGCTCGGGCCGACCGTGCGTCGACGACGGCCGCGGCGACGTCGAAGGCGGGGTAGACGATCAGTAGCACCTTGGCCGGGGTGGTCAGGTCGGAGCCGGAGGCGAGGAGGAGGGCCGCCCACGCGGCGGCGAAGACGAACCGGGCGGCGTAGAGGGTGCGCAGTGTGGGTGCGGCGGGGGCTGTGGGCTCGGCGGATGCGGTGGATGCCACGGTCTGCTCCTGAGGTGAGGTAGAACGTTCTCTCTCTTTTTGGAGCCTGGCACACTTCCGGCGTCGAAACAAGAGAGAACGTTCTCCCTGTTAGGCTGGGCGGTATGACGCAGACGGAAACCGGCGCGAGGGTCTCGAAGGCCCGGGAGCGGCTGCTCGCCACGGCCGCGCGGCTCTTCTACGCCGAGGGCATCCACACCGTGGGCGTCGACCGCCTGGTGGCGGAGGCGAAGGTCACCAACGCCACCTTCTACCGCCACTTCCGCAGCAAGGAGGATCTGGCGGTCGCCTACATCGGGAGCGTCGACCACGCGATCCGCGCCCAGGTCGGCGCCCTGACCGCCGCGGAGGCCCCGCCGGACGCGATCCTGCGGGGCATCGGCGCCTCCCTGGTCGAGCAGATCCGCTCACCCGGCTACCGCGGCTGCGCCTTCCTCAACGCGGCCGCGGAATTCCCCGACCCCGAACACCCCGTCCACCGGGCCGTGGTGCAGCACCGGGCCTGGTTCCTGGAGACCGTCACCGCGCTGTTCGCCGAGATCGCGACCGACTCCGCCGACCACGCCGGCCGCCACTTCGTCATGCTCCGCGACGGCGCGATGAGCGCGGGCTACCTCGGCGACCCCGTCCTCGCGGGCGAGACCCTGCTGCGCGGCATCGACGGCCTCCTCCGGATCCACGCCACGCGCGCGGACCCCCGGAGCGCCACCCCCGCGCCGCCCGCGCCCGTCCCCGGCATCGACTGCGCCCCGCCGCCCGGCGAGTAGCCGGGACCGGCCGGAGCGGGTGCGCCTGCGAGCCCGCTGTTGGTCAGTTGTTGGCGTCCCGGCCTACCGTGCGCGCCGTCGAGTCGGTGACGTGGGACGACGACGGGGAGGCGGGCATCGGTGGAGCTGCGGGACATCGAGATTTTCTTGGCGCTGGCGGAGGAACTGCACTTCGGGCGGGCTGCTGAGCGGCTGTTCGTCTCGCAGGCGCGGGTCAGTCAGGCGATCGCCAAGCAGGAGCGGCGGCTCAACGCCGTGCTCTTCGACCGGGGGAACCGGCGGGACGTGCGACTCACCGCGGTGGGGCGGCAGTTGCGGGACGACCTGCTGCCGGTCCACGCGAGCGTGCACGAGAGCCTGGAGCGGGCGCGG
Source organism: Streptomyces sp. NPDC021224 (assembly GCF_044332905.1). Classification (NCBI taxonomy): domain Bacteria; kingdom Bacillati; phylum Actinomycetota; class Actinomycetes; order Kitasatosporales; family Streptomycetaceae; genus Streptomyces; species Streptomyces sp. NPDC021224. The sequence goes on from NZ_JBIRPW010000006.1 coordinate 17,680, forward strand.
GTCGCCGCGCGCCGGGTCGGCAACACCGTGCGGGTGGGCATGATCCCCGGGAACGTGCACTATCTGCGGGGCTACTGGCAGGAGTTCCGCGCGCGGTGCCCGCAGCTGGCGCTGGAGTTCGGGCACGCCCCGTTCAGTGATCCCTTCGCCGCGCTCCGGGAGGGCGAGCTGGACGTCCTGGTCACCTGGTTGCCCGTCGAGGAGGACGACCTCACCGTCGGGCCGGTGCTGTTCGCGGACGGCAGGGCCGTCGCGGTGTCCGTCGACCACGAACTCGCCGGCCGGGAGCGGGTCCCGGTGGAGATGCTCGCCGACTTCGCGATCACGAGCGCCCGGATGCCCTCGTACTGGGGCGACGCCCTCGTCCCCCTGCACACCCCCGCCGGCCGGCTCATCGCACGCGGGCCGCTGGTCACCGACATGGAGCGGCTGCTGTCCCTGATCAGCCACGGGGAGGTGTTCCACCTCCTCCCCGCGCACTCCGTCCCCTACTGGTCCCGCCCCGACATCGCCTGGCGCCCGGCCGACGGCCTGCCCCCACTGACCTTCGCCATGGTGTGGCGTACCGAAAGCGAGGGCGACGCCATCCGTTCCCTGGCCCGCGTCGCCGCCGACCTGGGGCCGCTCCCCGCGGCGACGGCGTGAACGGCGTGAACGGCGTGCCGTGAGCCGGCCCGGTGACCGGCTCACGGCGTGGCTACCCGACCAGGGCGGGGATCACCTGCGGTACCAGTTCTGGTCCCGGTAGAGCATGCAGGTGTACTGGAAGGCGGTGCTCCCGTTGCCGGTCCCCTGGACGACGACGCAGCCGTTGCCGCTGTTGTCGTTCAGCAGGTGACCGATGTAGGACGGCTCGTCCTGTCCCACGCCGATGGTGTCGAAGTACCACCTCTGGTTGGCGCCGCCGGTGCAGTCCCACTGTCGTGCGGGTGCGCCGTTGTCGGTGCGCCAGTCGGCGATCTCCAGGCACTTGCCGCTGTTCTGGTTCACGTACGTGTGGCGCCCGTAGTAGTCGGTGGTCTCGAACCACTTCTGGTTGGCGCCGCCGGTGCAGTCCCACTGTCGTGCGGGTGCGCCGTTGTCGGTGCGCCAGTCGGCGATCTCCAGGCACTTGCCGCTGTTCTCGTTGACGAGCTGCACCACACCCCCGCTCGACTCCGGCGGCTGGACACTCGCCGACGCGGTCGAGGCGCCCGTGAGCATCCCGGCCCCGATGAGCCCGGCTGTCGCGGCGGCCATTGCCAGGGTCTTGCGGATGAGCATCTTTCCCCCTCGGTGACGGACCGCGGTGCGGTCCCGCGTTGGTGCGGCGCGCCCGGGACGGTGGTCTCCCGGCGTGTCCGGACGCGCCGTGACCAACCCTCGCCGGGGGGCTGGGGCCGATCAACGCCGGTTTCGCGGGGGCGCTGATTAGCCGCGCTTATGACGCTGCCGCGCGCGCTCTGACCCGGAGGGCGTGCCCTGCGGAATGCCACCACGCGTGCCTGGCGTCACTCTGGGTGGCGACCCTCGGCGAGAATGTCGTGTACCGGTGGGTCGAGCCCCGTATGCTGGCCGTGTACCGCCTGCCGGGGCATTCCACGGCTGCCTGGCGGGCGAGGAGGTGGGCGGGACATGAGCGTTGCCGTCGATCACACAGGGCCCTGGACTGTCGCCGACGTCCTCGTCTTGCAGGAAGACCGCACCACTCGCTATGAACTGCTGGGGGAGTCCCTCATCATCTCCCCCACACCTGGCGTCCGTCACCAGCGGGCCTCGTTCCGGCTCCACGTCGCCCTGGAGACAGCCGCCCGGGCCGTAGGCGCGCCGGTGGAGATCCTGGAGGGCGTCAACGTCGTCCTGCCCTCAGGCCTGGTCGTTCCCGACCTGGTGGTGGCCGATGCCGGCGCGACCGCCGACGACCCCGTTGCGGTGGACGTCGAAGCAGTCCGGCTGGTCATCGAACTCGTCTCCCCTGGCAACAGCACCATGGACCGCAAGGTCAAGCCCCTGCTGTACGCGGAGGCCGCCATCCCGTACTTCTGGCGGTTGGAGTTCGACCCGGCCCCGATGCTCGCCGTGTACGAGCTGACGAGCGGCCGGTACGTGGAGCGGACGACCGCGCTCGCGGGGGCGACCACCCGCCTGGACGAGCCCTTCCCCCTGGCCATCGACCCCGCCGGGCTCACCCGGCAGTAGCCGGCGGGGAGTTCGGGCGGCGCGTCCGGACGGTGGGTCCTCCAGGAGTGTCCGGACGCGCCGTGATCACCCGCGCCTATGACGGGCGGACGGCGGCCTCCTCCGCGCTGAGGGGGGTCAGCCAGTGGATCTCCAGGTCCTCGCGGAGGTAGTCCATGCGGGTCTCGCCGAAGCGGGCGAGTTCCGGGACGGCGAGGTGGCGGCGCAGGTCGTCCGGGGAGCGCCACAGCTCGTAGAAGACGAGGGTCGTGGGGTCGGCGGCGTCGCGGTGGACCTGGTACTGGAGCGAGCCCGGCTCGTGGCGGGTGGGCTCGACGAAGGACAGCAGCAGCTTCTCCAGCTCCGCCGCGCGTTCGGGGCGGGGGCGGGCGAATCCGTACAGGGCGACCGGACCCGTGGTCTCAGGTATGACGATGTTCATACCTCGGGACCTTAGGTCGCCCCCTTGGTACGATGCAAGCCGTACCTTTCGGAGAGGGGGCCGCTGTGGAGCTGGGCAAGGTGCTCGCCGCGCTGGCCGACGACCGCCGCCGCCGCGTCGTGGCCGAACTCGCCGCCGGCCCCGACGGCGAGGAACGCGCCTGCGGCTCCTTCGACCTCCCCGTCGGCAAGGCCACCCGCACCCACCACTACCGCGTGCTCCGCGAAGCCGGCCTCATCGACCAGCGCTTCCACGGCAACGGCAGCGCGGTGTCCCTGCGCCGGGAGGCCACCGAGCAGCACTTCCCGGGCCTGCTCGCCCTCCTTGTCGGCGAACTCCGCGAAGTCCGGGAGGACCCGGACGGGGGGCAGCATCCGGGCTGCGCCTGATCGCCCGTAGCCGCGCGTTCCGTCTGCTACGCGGGCGCGAACTCGTCCTCGACGGCGGGGTGGTGGGGGGTGTCGAGCCAGGGCGTTGCGGTGGCGGGGGTGACGGTGAGGCCGAAGCGGGTGACGTCGGGGTGTCCGGCGGCGGTCCACCAGCGGTGGGCGGTGCGGAGGGCGGTCCAGAGGTCGCGGGGGCCGGCCTGGTGGACGGTGGAGGTCGGACGGTCGTCGGTGAGGACGGTTGCCGCCCAGGAGCGGTCGGTGATCCCGTAGAGCCAGAACGACACCTGGGCGCCGCGCCGGTCCCAGGCGCTGACGCAGTCGTGGCCGATGGCCAGGCCCGCGGCGAAGGTGAAGTCCGGGTCGGTGAGGTCGGCCGCGGTCAGGTCGGTGGTGGTGGTGCGGTCGGCCGCCGCGACGACGTCCCCGCCGGGTACGTACTCGGCGTGGGGGGCGCGGCCGCCGCGGTGGGAGCGGGCCTTCATGAACTCCACCGGGCGGACGAACCGGCCCTCCGCCCGGCTGTGGTCGTCGGCGACGACGAGGCGGACGATCGCGTCGGCGTTCGAGTAGCGCGTCCCCCAGGGGGTCACGAGCACGCCGCGAGGAGCGGTCTGCCGCACCCAGGCGTAGGGGACGGAGCGCACCGCCATGGTGCTCACGATCCTGTCGTACGGCGCGCGTTGCGGCCATCCGAGCAGCCCGTCGCCGACGAGGAGGGTCGGGGCCGATCCGGCGTCGCGGAGGGAGGTCGCCGCCGCCGCGGCAACCTCGGGGTCGATCTCGATGCTGGTGACGTGCCCGTCGCCGAGGCGGCGGGCGAGCAGTCCGGCGTTCCAGCCGGTGCCGGTGCCGATCTCCAGGACCCGCATCCCGTCGTGCACGTCCAGGGCGTGGAGCATGGCGGCGACCACGGTCGGGGCCGACGCGGAGGAGGTGGGTACGCGGCCTGGTGCCAGGCCCTGGTGGCGGCCGTCGTCCCACTGCGTGGTGAGGGGTACGTCCGCGTCGGCGAAGCCGAACCAGGCGTCGGGGTCGTCCGCCCGGCTGACCGTCGTACTGGCCCTGGTCGCCATGTCGTACGGCCACATCACCGGCGGCAGGAACCGCGCCCGGTCGACGTCCTCGAACACCGCCGTCCACGGCGCGGCGAGCACGCCGGAGTCGACCAAGGAGCGCACCAGCCGCGCCCATCCCGGCCGCAGTACCGCGTCCCGCCGACCGGTCGGATTCACTTGCGGTGTTGGCCGTCACCAGGCGGCGTGTTGCCGTCCGGCGACGGCGGTTCCTCCGGAGGCGTCCACGGTGTCCCGGGATGCCCGTCCCCTTCGTCCCCGCCCTGTGCCGCACGGTTGGCCAATCCCGTGACCCGCATGGCCGCTCCCTCACGTCCGCGTCGCACAACGTCATCCATTCGCTACGGTACGCACACGGTTGGTGACGCGGCAAGTGTCGTGCGGGCCGCGGGCGGAGGCGTTACCGGATCTGCGCGGGGATGAACTCGCCGTCGGCGGCGGCGCGGTGGAAGGCCGTCCACGCGGCCGCCGTGAAGACGAGGGCGGGGCCGTGACCGTGGTCCTTGCTGTCGCGCGTGGCGACGCGGCCGTCGGGGAGGAGGGCGACTTCGACGCACGTCCCGTTGTTCTCGGAGTGGCTGGACTTGCGCCACGTCGCGCCCGTGAGGTCCGAACTCTTCATCGCCGGTGCTCCCTTGGTGGCTGTGAGGAATCGGACCTCCAGGGTGCGGTACCCGCTGGGGTCTTACGCAGAGGCGAACTCGCCATCCAGTACGCCGCCGTGGAACGCCGACCATTCGGCCGCCGTGAAGACGAGGGCGGGGCCGTTGCCCTGGTCCTTGCTGTCGCGCATCGCTACGCGGCCGTCGCTGAGGAAGGCGACCTCGACGCACTGGTGGTTGTCCGCCGAGCGGCTGGACTTGCGCCACACCGCCCCTACCAGGTCGGAACTCTTCACTTCCGTAGCTCCCTTGCTGCTTGCTGAATGAGGCGCAGTGATTCCTTCTGCCCCAAGCAACTGCCCCAGATTGCTTGGAACGCCCCGTCGTAGCGCTCGATCTCGTTCGGCTTGTCGAGATAGAGGTCGCCGGTAAATCCGGCGACGTAGACCGTGGGCGGTTCGGTCGGCTGGCCGTCACCGCCAAGCGGGAAACGGAGCGTCGTGAACGACCCGCACAGTACGCCGTAGTGCAATCCCGCGTCGTACGGCACGACCCTGACGGATACGTGAGGCAGAGCCGTCAGTTCCACCAGGTGGTCGAGCTGCGCCGCCATGACCTCCCGGCCGCCGACCGGTCGGCGCAGGATGGCCTCGTTAAGAGCCACCTCCATGGTAAGCGGACTGGTGACCCTGGTCAGCAGCGTTTGACGGGCAATCCGCACGTGTGCACGGCGCTCGATCTCCTCCTCCGCGACGTCCGGATAGCCCGCGCGGATCAACGTGCGTGCGTAGTCCGGGGTTTGTAGAAGCCCCGGCACCAACTCCGGGCTGTACTGCTGCACCCGCTCCGCCGCTTCCTCCAGCCCGATGTAGAGGTCGAAGTTCTCCGGGATCACATCACCGTACGCGTGCCACCAGCCGCGGCCCTTTGTCTCCTTGGCCAGGCCCATCAGGCCCTGCGTCAGCTCGGCAGGAGCGCCGTAGATCTTGCACATGGCCTCGACGTCGAGGCTGCGCAGGGACGTCTGGCCGGTCTCGATGCGCCAGATCTTCGGCTCGGACCACTCCAGTTCGCGGGCTGCCGCGCGCACGGTGAGGCGCGCTTTGTTGCGTAGGTCGCGCAGGTGCCGCCCGAGCTGTCTGCGCGGGACGGTCGATCCGGTCGTTCGCTCGTTCATAAGTCCGCCTTCCGCTCCGGGCAGTCTTTCACCCGGAATGTAAGCACCTCTGCATACGGTTCGCAATGCCCATATTGCTGTTCGAATTCTCGCTGACGTGGATTCAAAATGTAGTCTTGCATTGCAGAGTCCTGCGGTGCTTCACTCGTCACATCACGCAGGGCGTAACGAACTTGACGCCCCGTGATCGGTGCATCCACCGCGAGGAGGCGGGATGAAGCGAGCCGTCCACGGCTATATGCGGGCCTACGCAGCGACCCCCGACGTCGAGGTGAGGCGGGACGAGTTACGGCTGCGGTGCTGGGCGGAGCGCGAGAGGTTCGACCTCGTCCGGATCTGGCACGAGGAACAGGAAGGCGGGATCGCCGTGCTCAACGGGCTCGTCGAGGAGCTGAAGCGCAGCTCCGGCGCCGCCGTGGTCGTGCCGTCGCTGCGGGTCTTCGGCGAGAGCCAGGTACTGCGGGAGCACCTTGCCGCGTATCTCGTCGATCGCGCGGACGTGGACAACTATGAGGTGAGGGACGAGTGAACGTACCGACGCCCAGCGTCCTCTATGTCGCGAACATCCGGCTCGCCGCGGCCTTCGCGGCGGTCAGCCTCTCGCGGGAGTTCATCCGGCGCACGCTCACCGCGTGGCAGCTCGCCGAGCAGATCGACGGGGCCGAGCTGATCGGGTCCGAACTGGTCACCAACGCCGTCAAGATGAGCGGGCCCGCGGGCAGTCACCTCATCGGGGTGCAGCTCCGGGCGGCGGGGAGCAGTCTCTACGTCGAGGTGTGGGACCGGGACGGCGGAAGTCCCGTCATCCCGGCGCAGAGCGAAGACGCCGAGGGCGGGCGCGGGCTCTTCCTCGTCGAGGCGCTGAGTGCGCGGTGGGACGTCTTCTGCCCGGCCGCGCCCGGCAAGGTGGTGTGGGCCGAGCTGCCGCTCGGGGAGAAGGCGGAGTCGGCGTACGACGCGGAATGGGCCCTGGCGGAGGCGGCGTTCGGGCAGCGCGTGCTGGACGGCGTACGGCCCGTACCCCTCGGCCTCAGGTGAAAAGGGCGCGGGGCCCCGCGGACCGGCCCCCTGTGGAAGGGGGACGACGTTGACAGGACGTCGTCCGTAGGCCGGTCGCGCGGGACCCCGCGAGCCTGGAGGAGCGTCACCCGCGAAGGGGTGGACCCGCGAGGGGTCAGACGCCCAGCAGGTGGTCCATCGCCAGCTGGTCCAGCGCCTCGAAGGCCATACCGCGCTCGGCGGCGGCCTCGACGTCGAAGTCCTCGAACGCGGACTTGTCGGCCAGCAGGCCGGCCAGGCCCTCGCCCTCGGCGACGGTCGGCTGGGCCAGCTCGTCGAGGCGGGCGGCGCGCAGCGCCTCCTGGACGGCCGGGTCGGCGCGGAAGGCGGCGGCGCGGTCCTTCAGGATGAGGTAGTTGCGCATGCAGCCGGCCGCGGAGGCCCAGACGCCGTCGAAGTCCTCGGTGCGCGGGGGCTTGAAGTCGAAGTGGCGGGGGCCCTCGTAGTCCGAGTTCTCCAGCAGGTCGACCAGCCAGAAGGCCGAGCGCAGGTCGCCGGCGCCGAAGCGCAGGTCCTGGTCGTACTTGATGCCGGTCTGGCCGTTGAGGTCGATGTGGAAGAGCTTGCCGTGCCACAGGGCCTGCGCGATGCCGTGCGGGAAGTTCAGCCCGGCCATCTGCTCGTGGCCGACCTCGGGGTTGAGGCCGACCAGCTCGGGGCGCTCCAGGGAGTTGATGAACGCCAGGGCGTGGCCGATCGTCGGCAGCAGGATGTCGCCGCGCGGCTCGTTCGGCTTCGGCTCGATGGCGAAGCGGATGTCGTAGCCCTTCTCCGTGACGTAGTCACCGAGCAGGTCGAACGCCTCCTTGAAGCGGTCGAGGGCCACCCGGACGTCCTTGGCGGCGCCGGACTCGGCGCCCTCGCGGCCGCCCCAGGCGACGTACGTCTTCGCGCCCAGCTCGACGGCCAGGTCGATGTTGCGCATGGTCTTGCGCAGCGCGTAGCGGCGGACGTCGCGGTCGTTCGCGGTGAAGCCGCCGTCCTTGAAGACGGGGTGGGTGAAGAGGTTGGTGGTGGCCATCGGCACGACCAGGCCGGTCGTGTCGAGGGCGGCGCGGAAGCGCTTGATGATCGCGTCACGCTCGGCGTCGGACGACCCGAAGGGGATCAGGTCGTCGTCGTGGAAGGTCACACCGTACGCGCCCAGCTCGGCGAGCCGGTTGACGGACTCGACCGGGTCGAGCGCGGAACGGGTGGCCTCGCCGAACGGGTCGCGTCCCTGCCAGCCGACCGTCCAGAGGCCGAAGGTGAACTTGTGCTCCGGCCCCGGGGTGAGGTTCGTCTCGGAAGTCATGAGGGCTCGCTCCTATTCGTCAGACTGTTGAACAAATTAGTATGCGAGGCCGATGATGGGAAGTGGCAGCTCGCGACGGGCTCCGGAAGGGACAGGAATCACATGGGGCAGAACGGGGCGCTCGGGGCGTCGTCCGGGGCGGTCGTCCTCGGGATCGACAGTTCCACGCAATCGACGAAGGTGCTCGCCGTCGACGTCGAGACCGGCGCGGTGCTGGCCTCCGGCCAGGCGCGGCACACGGTCAGCACCGGCGCGGGCCGGGAGACCGACCCCGAGGTGTGGTGGACCGCGCTCCAGGACGCGCTGAGCCAGACGGGTGAGTTCGCCGCGCGGGCGGAGGCGGTCTCCGTGGGCGGGCAGCAGCACGGGCTCGTCGTCCTCGACGCGCAGGGCGCCCCGGTACGGCCCGCGATGCTCTGGAACGACGTGCGGTCCGCGCCGCAGGCCGCCGCGCTCGTCGAGAAGTACGGCGCCGAGCACTGGGCGCAGCGCTTCGGGTCCGTGCCCGGGGCGAGCTTCACCGTCACGAAGTGGGCGTGGCTCGCCGAGCACGAGCCGGCCGCGGCCGCCGCCGCGAAGGCGGTACGGCTGCCGCACGACTTCCTCACCGAGCGGCTGTCCGGCGCCGGGGTCACCGACCGCGGTGACGCGTCCGGCACCGGGTGGTGGCGCTCCGACACCGAGGCGTACGACGAGGGCCTCCTCGACTCGCTCGGGCTCTCGGCGGGGCTGCTGCCCACCGTCCTCGGGCCCGGCGAGACCGCGGGCGTCGTACGGGACGGGCTGCCGCTGCGAGCCGGCGCCCTCGTCGCGCCGGGGACGGGGGACAACGCGGCCGCCGCGCTCGGGCTCGGGCTCACGCCGGGGCGGGCGGCGCTCAGCCTCGGCACGTCCGGGACGGTCTACGCGGTGTCGCGGCAGCGGCCCACCGACCCCAGCGGGGTCGTGGCCGGGTTCGCCTCCGCGGACGGCGGCTGGCTGCCGCTCGCGTGCACGCTCAACTGCACGCTGGCCGTCGACAAGGTCGCCGCGCTCCTCGGGCGCGAACGGGAGGACGTCGAGCCCGGCGGCTCGGTCGCCTTCCTCCCCTTCCTCGACGGCGAACGCACGCCGAACCTGCCGTACGCGTCCGGGCTGCTCAGCGGGCTGCGGCACGACACGACCGCCGGTCAGGTGCTTCAGGGTGCGTACGACGGGGCCGTCTACGCGCTGCTGGGCGCGCTGGACGAGGTCCTCGCGGTGGACGGCGGGGCTCCCTCGGACGAGCCGCTCCTCGTCATCGGCGGTGGGTCGCGCGGGATTGCGTGGCTGGAGACGGTCCGCCGCCTGTCCGGCCGCGCCGTGCAGGTGCCCGAAGCGGGCGAGCTCGTGGCCCTCGGGGCCGCGGTGCAGGCTGCCGCCGCGCTCACGGGTGAGGCTCCTGCGGCTATCGCCGCACGCTGGAACACGACCGCTGGGCGCGTGCACGAGGCCCTGCCCCTGGACGAGGGGGCGCGTGCGCGGCTGGCCGCTGCGATGCCTCTCGCTGCGCAGCAGCGGTAGGGGGGCGCTCCGGGCTGCCGCCCGGGGTGGGCTGCGCGACCTTCCGCCGGTGGGTGGCTTGTCGCGCAGTTCCCCGCGCCCCTTCGGGGCGCTGCCCCTTGCGGTGGGCGGTCGGCTTTCCCGCCGTCGTGGCTGGTCGCGCAGTTCCCCGAGCCCCTAAAAACGCTCACCCTCCCCCGTAAGACCTGCCCCCGCAGGGGGAACGCCCTTCAAGGGCTCGCTTCCTGCCGCGCGGGGCAACAAACCAGGGGCGCGGGGAACTGCGCGCGCAACCCTTCGCCGGGGGAAGATCCCGTCACAAGGGAACGGGGCAGCCCGGAGGGCGGGGGCCAGCCCCGCAGGGGCGGGAGTTTGCGGGGGAGGGCGCGCAATCTAGGGGCGCGGGGAACTGCGCGGCCAGCCCACCACCGGCCGTAAGGTCCCGGAGGGAGAGCAAGGGGCAGCCCGGAGGGCTTGAGGGGGGACGGGTAGGGCAGGGCCCGGGTCGCACAGGCCCGAGCGTGGAAGCTGAGCACCTCCGGAGGAGAGCGTGGGGAAAGGGACCGGCGCGCAGGCTGGGCTGCGGCGGCGGAACATGGCGCTGGTCATGACCGCGCTCGCCGCGGGCGAGAACGTGACGAGGGCCGCGGTCGCCGCGGAGGTCGGGCTGACGCGGGCCACCGTGTCGACGCTCGTCGACGAGCTGCTGGCCGCCGGGCTCCTCGAAGAGCAGGGCGCGCAGCGGCCGGGCACGGTCGGCCGCCCCGGCACCGTGCTGGCGCTGACCGAGACGGGCCCCGCGGGCATCGGCGCGGAGATCGGCGTGGACCACCTCGCCGCGTGTGCGGTGGACCTGCGCGGACGGGTGCGGGCCCGCGCGGAGCGGCCCGCGGCGAACCGGGGCCGTCCCGCCGAGGCCGTGCTCGGGGAGCTGGCCGAGCTGACGGGCGAGGTGATCCGTAAGAGCACGGAAGCCGGGCTGACGGCCGTACGGACGACCGTCGCCGTACCGGGGCTCATCGGGCCGGACCACCGGACCGTGCTGCGCGCGCCCAACCTCGGGTGGGAGGACGTACCGCTGGACGCGGCCTTCCCGGAGCCGTCCACCGGTGTGGAGAACGAGGCCAACCTCGGCGCCCTGGCGGAGCTGTGGCTCGGCGGTCACGACGGCGGCCTCACGGACTTCGTGCACGTCTCCGCCGAGATCGGCATCGGTGCCGCCCTGGTCGTGGAGGGCCGGCTCTTCCGCGGGGCGCGCGGTTTCGCGGGGGAGCTGGGGCACGTGCCCGTCCGCCCGGAGGGGCCGCCGTGCTCGTGCGGGGCGACGGGCTGCCTGGAGACGTACGCGGGTGAGGAGGCGCTGCTGCGCGCCGCGGGCGTGCGGACGGGCCGCGGCCCGGCGTTGAAGGCCGCGGCGGCCGCGGGCGACCCGGCGGCGCTGCGGGCGCTGGAGGAAGCGGGCGCCGCCCTGGGCATAGCCCTGAGCGGCGCGGTGAATCTGCTGGACCCGCAGGCCGTGGTGGTCGGCGGCCCGCTCGCGGACCTGGCGCCGTGGCTGCTGCCGGGGGTGCGGCGGGAGCTGGCCGCGCGTGTCACGGACCGCCGCTGGCGGGCCCAGGACGTGGTGATCTCGCGGCTGGGCCGGGACGGCGTACTGCGCGGGGCCGCCTACAGCTCGGTGCGTACCGTGCTGGACGACCCCGCGACCTGGATCCGTGACGTCACGGAGCGGGCTACTTCAGAGCCGAGCCCGCCACCCACTGGCTCCATGTCATGTTCCAGCCGTTGAGGCCGTTGCTGGGCTGGATGACCTTGTCGGGCGAGTTGACGACCGTCACGACATCGCCGAGCAGCGAGTTGTCGTAGAACCAGGCGGCGTTGGTGGTGGGGTCGCCGCCACCCTTGACGTCCTCGATGCCGATGCAGCCGTGACTGGTGTTGACGTTGCCGAAGACGGACGGGTCGCCCCAGTAGTTGCCGTGGATGAACGTCCCGGAGTTGCTGAGCCGCATGGCGTGCGGCACGTCCGGGATGTCGTACTCGCCCTTGCCGTCGTCGTCGGTGAAGCCGACGGTGGCGCCGTTCATCCGGGTCGTCTCGTGTTTCTCCTCGATGACCATCTGGCCGTCGTAGGTGGTGTGGTCCGGGCCGCCCGCGGAGATCGGGATGGTGCGGATGACCTGGCCGTCGCGCACGACGGTCATCATGTGCGTCTGGGTGTCGACGGTGGAGACCTGCGAGCGGCCGATGTCGAAGCCGATCGTCTTGTGCTGCGTGCCGTGGACACCGGGGGCGCCCTCGACGCCCTTCCAGTTCATGGTCACGGTGACGTGCGTGCCCGCGGTCCAGTAGTTCTGCGGGCGCAGGTCCAGCCGCTTGCCGTTGAACCAGTGGCCGACCACGGTCTGCCCGCTGGTGGACGTCACGGTGACCGCGCGCTGCACACCGGCCCGGTCGCCGTTGGCTATCGCGTGGTCGAAGTTGATCGACACCGGCATGCCGACGCCGACGGTCGAGCCGTCCTCGGGCGTGAAGTAGCCGGTGAAGGTCGACGGCTTCGCGGCGGCGGTCGCGAAGGTCGCGGTCGCCGCGGTGGGCGTGCCCTGCGCGTCGGTCGCGGTCGCGGAGACCGTGTACTGGGTGCTGTGCGCGAGCGAGCCGCTCTGCGTCCACGTCTTCTTGTCCGCGGACAGCTTGCCGGTCACCGCCTTGCCGCCGGACTTGGCCTTCATCGTGACCTGCCCCAGCGTGCCGCCGCTGACCGTCACCTTCACCGCGCCGCCGACCTTCGCGCCGGTCGAGCCGTTCTTCGGGGTGATGGTGATCTTCGCGGCCGAGGCGTGCTTGGCCGCCGCCGCGTCCTCCGTGGCCTGGCTCGTCGCCGAGGGGGAGGTCGAGGGGGTGGGCGCGGAGCTGGTCGCGGACGAGGACGGGGACGCCGTACCGTCCGCGTGGCTCCCGCCGCCGCTGTTGCACGCGGTGAGGGCGACGGCACCGCCCATCAGCACGGCGACTGCCGCGAGGGTGCGGCGGGTGGTGATCTTGCGGTGCTTGGCGGGGGCCTCGGTCGGGGCGGATCCGTTCTCGGGCGGCGTCACGCAGCTCTCCAATGCGGCAGTAGTCCCCCGCGGCCGGTGGGGCCTGCGGGCTTCTTCCGACCATGGAAACAGCCACGCCGGGGCAAATCACCCTTTCTGTCCGATATTGTGTTCCATCCCACGCTCGTGGTGACGGTGTGTGCCTCGACGTCTACGCAGCGGTCCCGCCGAGGTCGCGGCCGCTGTACGCCGACAGGGCGGGGGCCCGGGGGCGTACCGGGGGGCGGCTTCCCAAGGCGTGGCGGAGGTCACTACGATCGGTGGCCACGGTCACGTCGTCGCAACCCCTGGGGGTTCCCATGGCCTCGCCCCGTCCTTACGTGGTCGCAGCCGCCGGCGCCGTCCTTGCCGCGCTCTACTTCGTGCCCACCGCGAGCGCCAGCCCCGAGCACGCCCCCGCCGCCGCCCCGGCCGCGCACTCCGCCGCCGTCGGCGTGCCGCAGGGGGACGACGGCGGCCTCGCCGACACCGGCGCCTTCAACACCAGGCCCTACCTCATCGGCGGCGCCGTCTTCCTCGTGGTCGGCGCGGGCCTGCTCGTCGAGTCGACCCGCCGCGCCCGCCAGGCCGACGAGTCCGAGCCGGACACCGCGCCCTGACCTCCGCGCGGGCTCACGCCAGCGGGCCCGTGACCTCCTCGGCCGCGCGCACCAGGGCGCCGGACCGTACGAAGAGGTAGGCCGCCTCCAGGTCGGGGGCGAGGAAACGGTCCCGGCCCGGACCCGGCACCCCGGCCGCGCGCGCCGCCGCCACCACCGCGGCCGTCGCCGGGGCGGGGGAGCCGCCGCCGAACGTCCTGATCTCCAGCGCCCGCGTCGCCGCGACCATCTCCACCGCCACGACCCGCGCGAGCGCCTCCACCGCGGTGCGCAGCTTGCGCGCCGCCGACCAGCCCATCGAGACGTGGTCCTCCTGCATCGCCGAGGACGGGATCGAGTCCACCGACGCGGGCACCGCGAGCCGCTTCAGCTCGCTGACCAGCGCGGCCTGCGTGTACTGCGCGATCATCAGCCCCGAGTCCACGCCCGGGTCGTCCGCCAGGAACGGCGGCAGGCCGTGCGAACGGTTCTTGTCCAGCAGCCGGTCGGTGCGCCGCTCCGCGATCGAGGCGAGGTCGGCGGCGGCGATCGCGAGGAAGTCCAGGACGTAGCCGACCGGGGCGCCGTGGAAATTGCCGTTCGACTCGATCCGGCCATCCTCTGTGATGACCGGGTTGTCCACGGCCGCCGCCAGCTCGCGGTCGGCGACCGTACGGGCGTGCGCGAGGGTGTCCCGGCCCGCGCCCGCGACCTGCGGGGCGCAGCGCACGGAGTATGCGTCCTGGACGCGCGGGGCGTCGTCCTGGTGATGACCCGTCAGGCCCGACCCCTGGAGCACCTTCAGCATGTTCGCCGCGCTCGCGCCCTGGCCCGGGTGCGGGCGGATCGCGTGCAGGTCGGGCGCGAGCACCTTCTCCGTACCGAGCAGCGCTTCCAGCGTCAGGGCCGCGGTGATGTCCGCGGAGGTGAAGAGGCGGGCGAGGTCCGCGCAGGCCATGACCAGCATGCCGAGCATGCCGTCCGTGCCGTTGATGAGGGCCAGGCCCTCCTTCTCCCGCAGTTCGACCGGCTCGATACCGTGCGCCGCGAGCAGCTCGCCCGCCGGGCGGACCTCGCCGTCCGGGCCCTCCGCCTCGCCCTCGCCCATCAGCACCTGGGCGCAGTGCGCGAGCGGCGCCAGGTCACCGGAGCAGCCGAGGCTGCCGTACTCGTGGACGACGGGGGTGATGCCCGCGTTCAGCAGCGCGGCCATCGTCCGCGCGACCACCGGCCGCACACCGGTACGGCCCGAGGCCAGCGTCTTGAGCCGCAGGAACATCAGCGCGCGGACGACCTCGCGTTCGACCCGCGGGCCCATCCCCGCGGCGTGCGACCGCACCAGCGAACGCTGGAGCTGCGCGCGCAGCTCGGGGCTGATGTGGCGGACGGCGAGGGCGCCGAAGCCGGTGGACACGCCGTACACCGGCTCCGGCTTCGCGGCGAGCGCGTCCACGACGCGGCGGGCCGCGGCCATCGCCTCGACGGCGCTTTCCGCGAGGCTGACCTGCGCGTTCTCACGCGCGACGGCCAGTACGTCTTCGGGGCCGGCCCCCGTGGGCCCGACGAGCACGGTGTGCATATCCATATTCACGCACCCTAAGCACTGAATCCCTCTCTGTCACGAGAGGGCTCAACGCTGTCCGCGCAGGGCACCCGTTTTTCAGGGGCGCGTGGGAGGTGCCCCCACGCGCCCCCAAAACGCTCACCGCCCTGCGCAGCAGCCCGGCGCAGGGGCCAGGTCCAGTCGCGGAGGGGGCGCGGGGAGGAGGGTTCGGGCATCGGGCCCGGGATGAGGGCGAGGGCCAGTGCGAGGAGCAGCGCCCCGACGGCACAGTCGAGCCAGTAGTGGTTGGCCGTGCCGACCACGACAAGCATCGTCAGCAGCGGATGCAGCAGCCACAGCCAGCGCCAGCGGGAGCGGTGGGACGCGATGAGGCCCACCGCGATCGCCAGGGCCCACCCGACGTGGAGCGACGGCATCGCGGCGAACTGGTTCGCCATCGAGTGCGTCTCGGGTTTGCCGTAGACCGCGGGCCCGTACACCGCCGCGGTGTCGATCATGCCGTCGCCGGGCAGCAGCCGCGGCGGCGCGAGCGGGAAGAGCAGGTGGCCGAGCAGGGCCAGCATCGTCTGGATGACGATCGCGCGCCGGATCCACAGGTAGTGCGCGCGCCGGCGCACGAACATGTAGCCCAGGAAGAGCAGCATCGCCGGGAAGTGCACCGTGGCGTAGAGGTAGTTGGCGATGTGCACGAGCGTGTGGCTGTGCAGCAGCAGTTGCTGCACGGAGTGTTCGCTCGGCAGGTGCACCGCGCGCTCGAACGACCACACGTGGTCGGCGTGGTGGAACGCCTCCTCGGTGTGGCCGTTGGCGATCTTCCGCCCGTACTTGTAGACGGCCTGGACGGCGACGAGCAGCGCCAGTTCCGGGAGGAGGTGGGGGAGCCGGTCGGGGAGCGGGATGCGGGGTGGTCGGGGGAGCAGCCTCCGGGTGCCGTACGCCGCCGACGTCGCACTTCCCATACCCATTCCTCAGCCCCTGTCGTCCGCCGCTGCTGACTTCCGGTGCCGTACCGTCCCCGTCGCCTGCCCCGCAGAGCCGACGCCAGTCCGACTGCTCCGGACATCCTGCCAAAGCGGCGGCGAAATGTCCGTGAGGTGAATCCCACACCGATCCGGCTCAACCGTCCCGTGGCGTCCGTTTTCGGCCAGGGCCTCTCCCGTCCGCCGGTTCCCGTCCGTCCCACCCGTCGCCGCAACACGCTGAACGTCGGCCGCAAGAATCGCGCAATCTCATGAAGTTGCTCGGCACGGATGCGAAATACCGCGCGCACGCACCTTGTGCGGCTGGTCCGGAGGGTCCTAAATTCACCCTCACTGCCGCCGCCCGCGCGCGGCGGAACCCCCACCTGAGGTGTCCCGAGAGAATCGAGCTGTCGATGGCGAGATGGTCAACAGGCCCGCGGCGAAGAGCCGTTGTGACGGTCGCGGCGGTCACCGCGACCGCTGCGGCGTTCGGCGTGCTGGGTGCCGGAGCGGCGGCGGCCAAGGGGGCGGGGCAGGCCGGGCAGGGCAGGGCCCAGGTCACCCGGGCGGCGCTGGATCCGGCGCTGACGGCCGGGCGCGGCGCGAGCGTCGGCTTCGCGGAGCAGGAGGCGGAGAACGCGGTCACGAACGGGACCGTCATCGGGCCGGGCCGGGACGCGTACACGCTGCCCGCGGAGGCGTCGGGCCGCAGCGCGGTGACGCTCCAGCCGGGGCAGTACGTCGAGTTCACACTGCCGAGCGCGGCCAACGCGATCAACGTGCGCTACAGCATTCCGGACGCGCCCAAGGGCGGCGGGCTCACCTCGCCGCTGAAGGTGGGCGTCGGCGGCGCGACCAAGACGATGACGCTGACCTCGCAGTACGCCTGGCTCTACAACCTCTACCCGTTCTCGAACGACCCGACCGCCGACATCCTGCACCCGGACTACTGGGTCACCGAGTGCTCCTGCGTCCCGCAGGACACCACCCCGGCGCCGGTCTTCGCCAAGCCCTTCCGGCCCAACCACTTCTACGACGAGCAACGCCTGCTGCTGGGCCGTACGTACAAGGCGGGCGAGAAGGTGCGGCTGACCGTGCCCGCGGGGGCGGCGGCCACCACCGTCGACCTGCTGGACTCGCAGCTCGTCGCGCCGCCGAAGGTGGATCTGCTGGCGGCCGACGTGCTGCTGTTCGGCGCCGACCCGACCGGGCACCGCGACTCGGCGGCGGCGATCGACAAGGCCGTCGCGTTCGCGCAGCGCGCCCACCTCAAGGTCTACATCCCGCCGGGCACGTACCAGGTCAGCCGGCACATCGTCGTCGACCACGTCACGATCGAGGGCGCGGGCAGCTGGTACACGATCCTCAAGGGCCACCAGGTGGACCTCGCCACGCCCGCGCCCGACGGCAGCGTGCACACCGGGGTCGGCTTCTACGGCAAGGACGCTGCGCAGGGCGGCAGTTCGGACGTCCACCTGTCCGGTTTCGCGATCGAGGGCGACGTCCGCGAGCGCATCGACACCGACCAGGTCAACGGCATCGGCGGCGCGCTCAGCAACTCCACGATCGACGGCCTGTACATCCAGCACACCAAGGTCGGCATGTGGTTCGACGGGCCGATGAGCAATCTGAGGATCAGCAACAACGTGATCGTCGACCAGATCGCCGACGGCATCAACTTCCACACCGGCGTGACGCGTTCGGTCATCTCGAACAACTTCCTGCGCAACACCGGTGACGACGCGCTCGCGCTGTGGTCGGACAAGGTCGAGGACGCGGGCAACACCATCGACCACAACACCGTGCAGACCCCCGTCCTCGCCAACGGCATCGCCCTGTACGGCGGTACGGACAACACCGTCTCGGCGAACCTGATCGCCGACCCCATCCGCGAGGGCAGCGCGATCCAGGTCGGCTCCCGCTTCGGCGCCGAGCCCTTCACCGGCTCGCTGAAGATCACCGACAACACCACCGTGCGCGCGGGCACGTACGAGCTGAACTGGAACATCGGGCTCGGCGCGATCTGGTTCTACGCGCTGGAGAAGAACATCGACGCCGACATCCAGGTGACCGGCGACCACTTCCTCGACAGCACCTACAACGCGATCATGCTGGTCACCGACTTCCCGGTGAAGGACCTGTACACGATCACAGGCGTGCACTTCAAGGACATCCAGGTCGACGGCACCGGCACCTCGGTGCTCAGCGCCCGGTCCGCGGGCGGCGCGACCTTCGAGAACGTCGACGCCCGCAACGTCGGGGCCGTGGGCATCAACAACTGCGGCTCGTTCAACTTCACCCCGGCCGGCTCGGAGTTCACCGTGACCGACCTCGGCGGCAACGACGGCGGCGGCACCACCGGCCCGTGGCTCGCCCCGTGGGAGCTGCCCAACACGATCACCTGCAACGACCGCCCGGACGTCGTGGCCCCGCCCGCACCGTCCGCCTGGTGACGCACCCGCACCGCTAGCACGACCGGCCGCCGGCCGCCCGGGTCCCTGACACCCGGGCGGCCGGCGGTTTCGCGCGTACCCCGGGACATCCGGCGATTCCCGGCGTTCACCCGGTCGCGCCCCGGGGTTCGCCCCGTGGTCGAGGCGGTGTCGCCGGGCCGGTGTGGGATGGCTGGTCGCACCCGTGCGGTGACAGGACCCGCGGGCCGGACGCACCACGCGCAGCGCACCACAACCCGGAGGACCCGTGTCCGCAGCCGAGGCCGTATCGGCCCAGGAGAACCCCGCAGGCCCTGCCCCCCGGCCGCCGCGACCCCCCGGCGGACGGCTGCGCGCGTGGGCCCGGGGCAGCACCGCGCTGCGGGCGGGGGCCGGGGCCGCGGTGCTGGCCTGCATGCTCTTCTGCCTCGGCGGCGCGCTCGCCGGCAGCTACCCGCTCGGCGCGCACACCCGCAACGTCGTCGACCTCGGCAACCAGTACCTGCCCTACCACGTGTACTGGCGCAAGGTGCTGACCGGCGGCGCCGACGGCGACCTCTTCGTCAACTGGAACTCCGGCTTCGGCACCAACTTCCTCGGCGACATCGGCACCTACCTGAGCAGCCCCTTCGACCTCATGGTCGTGCTCTTCCCGGCCGACCGCCCGGAGCTGGCGCTCTACGTCATCACCGTCGCCAAGGTCACCGCGGCCGGGGCGGCGATGGCGGTGCTGCTGCTGCGGCTGCGCCGCGGGCCCTGGCCGCTCGCCGCGCTGCTCGGCGCCGCCTACGCGGTGTCCGGCTGGACGCTCGACAACGGCGCGGTCGTCCCGATGTGGCTCGACGGCCTGTTCGCCTTCCCGATGCTGTGCCTGGTCGGCGAGTGGGCGCGCACCGCCCGCCGCCCGGTGATCGCCCCGCTGGTCGTCGCGCTCGCCTGGATCTCGAACTTCTACACCGCCTACATGGCCACCCTCGGCGCCGCGATCGTGCTGCTGGTGCGCCTGTTCGCCGAGGACACAGCCGAGGGCAGCGACACCGCCCGCCGGCGGCTGGTCACGCTGCTGCACGCGGCCCGCGCGATGCTCATCGGCGTCGGGCTCGCCGCCCCGCTGGTGCTGGTGATCTTCAAGGCCACCAAGGTCGCCGACCCGACCCCCAAGGTGACCTTCGAGCCCGCCGCCTGGGCCGACATCGCCGCCCGCTTCCTGCCCGCGACGACCAGCACCGCGACCCCCGCCCTCTACATCGGCACCCCCGCGCTCGTCCTCGCCCTGACCCTGCCCTTCAACCGCGCGGTCGCGGTACGGGTACGGGCCTGGTGGTCGGCCGCCGCGGTGCTCGTGACGCTGTCGCTCAACTGGGAGCCCACCCACCTGGTCTGGCACGCCGGGGCCTCGCCCAACGGGGTGCCCTACCGGCAGACCTTCGTGCTGTGCGGCCTGCTGCTGATCGCCGGATGGCTGTCCGCCGCCGACGGGCTGCCCGCGCTGCCGGCGCTGCTCGGCGGCACCGCCCTGGTGCTGCTCGTCGCGCTCGCCGGGCACGGCCGCGAGGCCGACGACCGCTGGACCTACCGCGTCTTCGCGCTCGCCCTGGTCCTCGGGCTGGCCGCAGCCGCCGCGCTGCTGCTCCGGCAGCGGTACGGGTGGGGCGCGCGGGCGCTGCCGGCCGCCGCCGTCGTCCTGCTGCTGCTCGCGCAGGGCGGGGAGTCCGCGGTGTCCGCGAGCCGGGTCGTCAAGGACCAGCTCAAGGAGGTGTCCTGGACGCCGCGGCTCGGCCCGGCCCAGCAGGACATGGCCGCCGCGGTCGCCGCCAAGGACGACTGGCCGCGCTCGCGCACCGACCCCGGCGACGTGCCCGGCGGCAACGACGAACTGGTCGTCGGCGGCCAGGGCGCCGAGTACTACAGCAGCCTCACCTCCGACATCACCTCCTGGACGCTGTCCGAGCTGGGCTTCGGCTACTACGCCAAGGGCCGCCACCCGGTGACGCTCGACAACCCGGTCACCGACGCGATCTTCTCCATCGGCACCCGCATGCACTCCACCCCCACCGCGAAGCCCAGCAGCACCGCGCTGCCGCGCGCCACCACGACGTCCACCACCACCCCGGTCCCGCCGCTGGTCACCGTCCGCCCGGACCTGAACCTCGCCCGTACGGCCCCGCGGTGGACCGACTCCGCCTTCAGCAACCAGGAACTCCTGCTCGGCACGAAGGTCTACGACCAGCCGCACGTCACCACCGCCGGCACCGGGACCGGCGCCGCGCTGCTCACCGCCACCTGCGCGCCCGGCGCACAGGTGTTCTTCTGGGCCCCGCAGTTCAAGGGCACCGCGACCCTGGACGGCGGCACGCCGGTCGGCGTCGACGGCCACCTGCCCGCGGTGCGCGCCCCGATGGTGCCCGTGGGCACCGTCCCCGCCTCCGGGCAGGCCCGGGTCGCGCTCGGCTTCTTCGGGCACCTGCGGCTCCCGCAGCAGCCCCTCGGCTGCCTGGACCGCGGTCGGCTGACCACCGCCGTGCAGAAGCTCACGGCCACCGGGGCGACCGCCGTGCACATCGACGGCCACCACCTCTCGGCCACCCTCCCGGCGGGCAGCACGGGCACCGCGCTCGTCGCCGTTCCCCGGATCGAGGGCTGGAGCTGCTCGGCCGGCGGCGGCCCGGCCAAGCCCGCCCACAAGTACCTCGGCCTCATCGCGGTGCCGCTGGACGGCAAGACCACCACGCTGGCCTGCGACTTCACCCCGCCCGGCCTCAAGCTCGGCGGCGCGGCCGGGGGCGCGGCACTTGTCGCCCTGATCGCGACGGGCCTGTGGTACCGGCGGGTGAACCGCCGTGCGGGGGCCGCCGGGGCACTACCCTCGGCGGCATGAGCGATCAGCACACCGATCAGCACGGCGGCCAGTTCGAGACCCTGGCCATCCACGCCGGGCAGCCCGCGGACGCGGCCACCGGCGCCGTCGTGACACCGATCTACCAGGTGTCGACGTACAAGCAGGACGGCGTCGGGGGCCTGCGCGGCGGCTACGAGTACAGCCGGTCGGCGAACCCGACCAGGACCGCGCTCGAAGCCAACCTCGCGGCCCTCGAAGGCGGCCGCCGCGGCCTCGCCTTCGCCTCCGGTCTCGCGGCCGAGGACTGCCTGCTGCGGACGGTCCTCGCGCCCGGCGACCACGTCGTCATCCCCAACGACGCCTACGGCGGCACCTTCCGGCTGTTCTCCCGGGTCGTGGAGCGCTGGGGCGTGTCCTGGTCGGTGGCCGACACCTCCGACGTCCAGGCGGTCCGCGCCGCGCTGCGCCCGGAGACCAAGGTCATCTGGGTCGAGACGCCGTCCAACCCGCTGCTGGGCATCTCCGACATCGCCGCGCTCGCCGGGGTCGCCCGGCAGGCGGGCGTGCGGCTGGTCGTCGACAACACCTTCGCCAGCCCCTACCTCCAGCAGCCGCTCGCGCTCGGCGCGGACGTCGTGGTGCACTCCACGACCAAGTACATGGGCGGCCACTCCGACGTCGTCGGCGGCGCCCTGGTCACCTCCGACGCCACACTCGGCGACGAACTCGCCTACCACCAGAACGCGATGGGCGCCGTGGCCGGGCCCTTCGACGCGTGGCTCGTCATGCGCGGCATCAAGACGCTCGCGGTGCGCATGGACCGGCACAGCGCCAACGCCACCCGGGTCGCCGAACTGCTGACGGCCCATCCGAAGGTCACCCACGTCCTCTACCCGGGCCTGCCCGAGCACCCGGGCCACGAGACCGCGGCCAAGCAGATGCGGGCCTTCGGCGGCATGGTGTCCTTCCGCGTCGCGGGCGGCGAGGAGGCGGCGGTCGAGGTGTGCAACCGGGCGGAGCTGTTCACGCTCGGCGAGTCGCTGGGCGGCGTCGAGTCGCTCATCGAGCACCCCGGCCGGATGACGCACGCCTCCGCGGCGGGCTCCGCGCTCGAAGTGCCCGCCGACCTGGTGCGGCTGTCGGTCGGCATCGAATCCGCCGACGACCTGCTGGCCGACCTCACGCAGGCGCTCGGCTGAGCACCCTCACCTCACGGCACGAGGGGCACGCGGGGCACGAGGGGCAGGCGGGGCAACAGCGGCGGCGGGACGCGCGCCAGGACCGTCTGCCCCCACCACGTGCCGTCACCCGCGCCGCCCCCGCCCCCGCCGCCTCCGCCGCCCGTGTCGTCCGGCCCGTACAGCACCGCGAGCACGATTCCCGCCACCAGCGCGGCCGCCAGCAGCACCCACAGCACCCGCGCCAGGACCCGGCGGCGGCGGACCGTACGCCGTCCCCGCGCGGTCGCGTGCGCGACCAGGCCCGCGGGCACGATCGGGTGCGGGGTGTCCAGCAGCCTGCGCACCTCGTCGTCACGCCGGTTGCGCGCCGGGCTCACCGGGCCGCCCCGTGCACCTCGCGGGGCGGACGGCCGACGGCCGGGGGCCCGTCGCCCGCGCGGACCTCGGCGACGCTGCGGGGCGGCGGGCCCGGCGGGCGGCTGCGCAGCGTCGCGGCGGCGCGGGCGCAGATCGCCCGGACCCGGTCGGTGGGCAGGCCCAGTTGCGCGGCGGTCTGCTCCTCGGCGACGCCCTCGAAGTAGCGCATCGTGATGATCATCCGCTCCTGGGCGGTCAGCCGGTCCAGCACCCCGCCGTGCGGCCTGCGCCAGAACGGACGGGACGCGAAACGCCGCACCAGCTCGGCCCGCGCCTGGTCGTACGGGTCCTCGGAGCGCATCCGCAGCCAGTCCGCGTAACAGCGGGCGAGCGTCGCGCCGAGCAGCCGCTCGGCCTGCTCGCGGTCGCCGGTGAGCAGGGTCGCGGTGTGCAGCAGGCGTCCTGCCGCCCCGGCGGTGAACGCCGCGAACTCGGCGTCCCGTCGGGTCTCCGCTGCCGCCCGGCGCTTCCCCACGCGGCCATGGGACGGCAACCGGGTGTTCCGGGTCAAGACCTGTGCCCGCCCCCCTTGCGGCCGGTTCACCACCGGCTCGCGCCCGGCGCGCGCGCCGCCCCGCCGGCCCGGCCGCTCACGCCCCGGCGGCCCCGCCCGCCCCGCTGGCCGCGCCCTGCACCGCCGGGTCGTCGTCGCCCCGGCTGAGCCCGGCGTGCCAGTCGGCGAGCCCGGCGTTGAAGCGGATGAGCAGCGCGGTGAACAGCTCCCGCTCCTGGTCCGTCCAGCCCTCGGTGACCTGGGCCATCAGCCGGCGGCGCGAGTCGCGTACGTCGTCCAGCCGGGCCCGGCCGCGCGGCGAGACCGCGAGCACCACGGCCCGCCCGTCGTCCGGGTGCGAGGTGCGCTTGACCAGGCCGGTGTCGACCAGCGGGGCCACCTGCCGGGTCACCGTCGAGGAGTCGATGCCCATGGACTCCGCGAGCGCCTTGACGCCCATCGGGCCCTCCCGGTCGAGCCGGTTGAGCAGCAGGTAGGCGGCGCGGTCCATGGAGTTGCGGGCCTTGCCTACGCCGCCGAGCCGGGTCTGCTCGGCGCGGCGCGCGAAGAGGGCCACCTGGTGCTGGAGGCGCTCCAGGAGTTCGGTCGAGGTCTCCGTCGGTTTGGACATGACCTTGAAGCTCGCGTTCTGTCGATTCAACAAGAGGGAGGGTGGTGCTGCGCGGTGGAACGGGGGTGGTGCGGTGGAGCAGGGGTGGTGCGGTGGAACAGGGGTGGTGCGGAGGATCGTCGGGAGGATAAGAGGCTCGAAGGGGCGGGAAGTTGGGATGAAGAGTACGCGGCCGGACCGCCCCAGTTACCCCGCACGCACAAACCGCAACCGGGTCCTGACCCTGCCGTGCGGCGCGCGGCGCACCCCTGCCCCCGGGCGTGTCACCCCACCCTGCGCGCCCCGCGCCGAACCGGCTGCGAGACTGGTCGTATGGAACGACCGGTTTCCGCCGCGACCCACCCGATCACCCTCGACGACGTGCGTGGCGCCCACAAGATGCTCTCCGGCGTGGCCCGGACGACCGCGCTGGAAAGCAGCCGCCATCTGTCGTCCGTCATCGGCTCGCCCGTCCACCTCAAGTGCGAGAACCTCCAGCGCACCGGCTCCTTCAAGATCCGCGGCGCGTACGTGCGCATCGCGGGCCTGCGCCCCGAGGAGCGCGCCGCGGGTGTGGTCGCGGCCAGCGCCGGCAACCACGCGCAGGGCGTCGCACTCGCCGCCTCGCTGCTCGGGGTGCGCTCGACCGTCTTCATGCCGGTCGGCGCCCCGCTGCCGAAGGTCGCCGCGACCCGCGACTACGGGGCCGAGGTGCGGCTGCACGGCACGGTCGTGGACGAGACGCTGCGGGCCGCGATCCGCTACGCCGAGGAGACCGGGGCGGTCTTCATCCACCCCTTCGACCACCCCGACATCATCGCCGGGCAGGGCACGGTGGGCCTGGAGATCCTGGAGCAGTGCCCCGAGGTGCGCACCATCGTGGTGGGCATCGGCGGCGGCGGCCTCGCGGCGGGTGTCGCGGTCGCGGTCAAGGCGCTGCGGCCGGACGTGCGGATCGTCGGTGTGCAGGCCGCGGGCGCCGCGGCCTACCCGCCCTCGCTCCAGGCGGGCCGCCCGGTCGCGCTCGGCCAGGTCGCCACGATGGCCGACGGCATCATGGTCGGCCGCCCCGGCGACGTACCGTTCGCGCTGATCAGGGACTTGGTCGACGACGTCGTCACGGTCTCGGAGGACGAGCTGTCGTCGGCGCTGCTGCTGTGCCTGGAGCGCGCCAAGCTGGTCGTCGAGCCCGCCGGGGCCAGCCCGGTCGCGGCGCTGCTGGCCGCGCCGGACGCGTACGAGGGGCCGGTCGTCGCGGTGCTGTCGGGCGGCAACGTCGACCCGCTGCTGCTCCAGCGCATCCTGCGGCACGGCATGTCGGCGGCGGGCCGCTACCTCTCGCTGCGGCTGCGGCTGACCGACCGCCCGGGGGCGCTCGCGACGCTCCTGGGGGTGTTGTCAGTGGTCGACGCTAACGTGCTGGACGTCAGTCATGTGCGGACCGATCCGCGCCTCGGGCTCACCGAGGCGGAGGTCGAACTGCACCTGGAGACCAAGGGTCCCGAGCACTGCGCCGCGGTCGGCACGGCGCTCGAGGACGCCGGGTACGTGGTCATCGCCTGACCCCGCGCGGGTCCGTCGCCGGTCGTGTACGCGCCAGGGTTGACGCGATATATCGCGTCTGGCATTCTCGCGGTGTATCGCGAAAGTGCCACCCCGGCCGTCCGCGTACGGCACCGGCGCATCCGGTTCTCGCCGGTTTTGCCGGGTTCGTCAGAATTTTTGGCGTTTATCCGTTCGCGCAGGGCGGGGCATCAGGCGATCATCGGCTGTCGAGCGGCAGCCGATGAGTTTCGGCCGACCGACCGGTCGTACAGCCGAGTCGTAAAGCCGTAAAGCCGTACAGCCGTACAAGCCAACCAGCAGTCGCAGCCCTCCGGGCACCACGAGGGCTTCACGCACCAAGCGCACGCTATGCAACGCGAGGGACGGGAGCGAAAAATGCCGGGCGCCATCCATGCCGAAGGTCTGGTCAAGACCTTCGGCGATGTCAGGGCACTGGGGGGAGTGGACCTTGACGTGCCGGAAGGCACGGTCCTCGGTTTGCTCGGGCCCAACGGGGCGGGGAAGACCACCGCCGTCCGCGTCCTGACCACACTTCTCCAGCCGGACAGCGGCACCGCGACCGTTGCCGGCATCGACGTGGTCAAGCACCCCAACGAGGTCCGCCGGCACATCGGCCTGTCGGGCCAGTTCGCCGCCGTCGACGAGTTCCTCACCGGCCGCGAGAACCTCCAGATGGTCGGCGAGCTCTACCAGCTCAGCGCCAAGGCCGCCCGGCGGCGGGCCGACGAGCTGCTGGAGCGCTTCAACCTCGCCGACGCCGCCAACCGCATCTCCAAGACCTACTCCGGCGGTATGCGCCGCCGTCTCGACCTGGCCGCCGCCCTCGTGGTCAGCCCGCCGGTGATGTTCATGGACGAGCCCAGCACCGGACTCGACCCGCGCAACCGCCAGCAGCTGTGGGAGGTCATGGAGGACCTGGTCGCGGGCGGCACCACCATGCTGCTCACCACGCAGTACCTGGAGGAGGCCGACCACCTGGCCCACGACATCTGCGTCATCGACCACGGCAAGGTCATCGCCCGCGGCACCTCCGACCAGCTCAAGGCGCAGACCGGCGGCGAGCGCGTCGAGGTCGTCGTGCACGACCGCGAGCGCATCGAGGACGCCGCCCGCGCCCTGCGCCAGCACGGCAAGGGCGACACCAAGATCGAGCAGCACACCCGCCGGATCACCGTCCCCATCACCGGCGGCGCCAAGCTGCTCGCCGAGATCATCCGCGACCTGGACGCCCAGGGCGTCGAGATCGACGACATCGGCCTGCGCCGCCCGACGCTCGACGACGTCTTCATCTCCCTCACCGGCCACGCCGCCGAGATGCCGGAGAACGGCGACGACGACGAGGAGTCCGGGTCCGGGGAAGGCGCCGCCGCCTCCGGCAGCACCGTGAAGGAGGGCGCCAAGTGAGCGCCACGACCGAGACCCCGCAGCTGACGCTGGCGCCCAAGCCGCGCGGCGGCATCACGCAGTCCGCCCACGACTCGCTCGTGGTCGCCAAGCGCAACCTGCTGCGGATGATGCGCATCCCCGAGGTCGTGATCTTCGGCCTCGTCCAGCCGATCATGTTCGTGGTGCTGTTCAGCTACGTCTTCGGCGGCTCCGTCAACGTCGGCAACTCCACCAGCGCCACCGACTACCGCAACTTCCTCATGGCGGGCATCTTCGCGCAGACCGTCACCTTCGCCACCGCGGGCGCCGGCGCCGGTATCGCCGACGACATGAGCAAGGGCCTCGTCGACCGCTTCCGCTCGCTGCCGATGGCCCGCGGCGCCGTCCTCACCGGCCGCACGCTCGCCGACCTGGTGCAGACCGCGCTCACCGTGGTGGTGCTCGCGTGCGTCGGCCTGCTGGTGGGCTGGCGGATCCACAACGGGCTGCCGAAGATGTTCGGCGCCTTCGCGCTGCTGCTCCTGCTGGGCTACGCGTTCTCCTGGATCGGCGCGCTCATCGGCCTGTCCGTGCGCAGCCCCGAGGCGGCCACCTCCGGCGGCCTGATCTGGCTCTTCCCGGTGACGTTCGTGTCCAACGCCTTCGTGTCGACGCAGTTCATGCCCGCGTGGCTGCGGCACGTCGCCGACTGGAACCCGTTCAGCGCCACCGTGCAGGCCTCCCGCGTGCTCTTCGGCAACCCGGGCGTGAGCCAGTCCGGCGCCTGGCCGATGGAGCACCCGGTGTGGGCGTCGCTGATCTGGTCGCTGGTCATCATCGCCGTCTTCCGCACCTGGGCGGTGCACAAGTACCGCTCCGCGA
The DNA here is from genome assembly GCF_044332905.1 of Streptomyces sp. NPDC021224. NCBI lineage: Bacteria > Bacillati > Actinomycetota > Actinomycetes > Kitasatosporales > Streptomycetaceae > Streptomyces > Streptomyces sp. NPDC021224. The sequence goes on from NZ_JBIRPW010000006.1 coordinate 45,381, forward strand.
CGGCCTGACGCCGCTCCGCGGACGGTCCGCGGAACGGCCTGACGCTGTTCTCGCGGACAGCCCGCGGACATGCGGGAGCCCCCGGCGGCCGGACCGCCGGGGGCTCCGCTGCGTCCCGCTCGTCCCCGCGGGTCAGCCCTGGTAGGGCTTGACCTCCAGAACCTTCACCGACGCCGACTTCCCGTTCGGCAGCTCGTACGTCGCGTCCTCGCCCGCGCGCTTGCCGGCCACACCGCGGCCCAGCGGCGACTGCGGCGAGTACGTCTCCAGGTCGCTGGAGATGCCCTCGCGCGAACCCAGCAGGAAGGTCAGGGTGTCGTCCGGGTCACCGTCGAAAGCGATCGTGACCACCATGCCCGGGGCGACGACACCGTCGTCCGCCGGGGCCTCGCCGACCTTGGCCGTCTCCAGGATCTGGGTGAGCTGCCGGATGCGCAGCTCCAGCTTGCCCTGGTCCTCGCGCGCCGCGTGGTAACCGGCGTTCTCCTTGAGATCGCCTTCCTGGCGGGCTTCCTCGATCTTGGCGACGATCTCGGCGCGCGCCGGACCAGACAGGTGGGCCAGCTCGGCCTTGAGCTGGTCGTACGCCGCCTGAGTCAGCCAGGTGACGTTGTCGCTGGTCTGGGTCACAGAGTGCTCCTCGTCGGTACTGTCGTGAAGAATTGCATTGCCACCGGTAGCCGGGACGAAACCACGAGCCTAACAATTACCGGGGACGGACGGGAGCGGATAAGTCCGCAGAACGCGTCAGAAAATCGCCCGCCCGGACGGCCGCCGCCGAGGCCCGGAAAGGGGTCGTACGGCCCGGTCAGCTGCCGGACGCAGTGGTGCAGCCGAGCAGCTCGCCGGTCTCGCCGCGGGCGGTCGTGCGCACCGTGACCAGGGTGTCCACCTGCTTGGTGTGCTGGTCGATCCGGACGTCCTTGCGGCCGACCTCGTTGTGGTCGGCGTCCACCGAGCGCAGCGTGCACACCGTGACGGCGTCCTTGCCCTTGTGGACCTCCAGGTGGATCTGCACCTCCTGGTCGGACACCGCCTCGAAGGCCACCACCTGCGCGCTGACCTTGTCACCCGAGAGCGTGTCGTAGCCGTACCAGCCGACACCGGCCGCGACGAGCACACCCGCCACGATCGCGGCGATCCGCAGCTTGCGGTCCGCGCGCGCGTCGGCGCCGGGGCCGTAGCGGCCCGCGGGCGGCGTCGGAGTACCGGTCGCACCGGCCTGCACAGCCGTCATGATCGTCACTCCCGTTCACTGGCCGCGGAATTATTCGTCCCCCCGCTCGGTCACTATAGGAGGCGTGCCCTCTCCGCCGATCGAGGGGGTTCAACGGATCACCGGACTTTGAGGACAGCAGCCTTGACCGAGCAGCTTCGACTGATGGCCGTACACGCTCACCCCGACGACGAGTCGAGCAAGGGTGCCGCCACCATGGCCAAGTACGTGTCAGAGGGGGTGGACGTGCTGGTGGCCACCTGCACCGGTGGCGAACGCGGCTCGGTCCTCAACCCCAAACTCCAGGGTGACCCCTCCATCGAGGAGCACATCCACGAGGTACGGGCCCGCGAGATGGACCTGGCGCGCGAGATCCTGGGCGTCAAGCAGTCCTGGCTCGGCTTCGTCGACTCCGGCCTGCCCGAGGGCGACCCGCTGCCCCCGCTGCCCGAGGGCTGCTTCGGCCTCCAGGACGTCGACGAGGCGGCCGGCGCGCTCGTGAAGCTGATCCGCGACTTCCGCCCGCACGTCATCACCACGTACGACGAGAACGGGGGCTACCCGCACCCCGACCACATCATGACCCACAAGATCAGCATGGTCGCGTTCGACGCCGCCGGCGACCCCGAGCGCTACCCCGAGGCCGGCGAGCCCTGGACACCGCTCAAGCTCTACTACAACCAGGGCTTCAACAAGCCCCGCACCCTCGCGCTGCACGAGGCACTCGAAGCACGTGGCATGGAATCCCCGTACGGGGAGTGGCTCAAGCGCTGGGAGGAGTTCTCCCGCCCCGAGCGCAACATCTCCACCCACGTGCCGTGCGCGGAGTTCTTCGAGATCCGCGACAAGGCGCTGCTCGCCCACGCCACCCAGATCGACCCCGACGGCGGCTGGTTCCGCGTCCCGATGGACCTCCAGCAGGAGGTCTGGCCCTACGAGGACTACGAGCTCGCGAAGTCCCGGGTGGACGTCTCCCTCCCCGAGGACGACCTCTTTGCAGGCATCAGGAAGGCCTAGGCGACAATGGGAGGCGTGATTGCATCCCAGGCCTCCCACGCCGTCTCCGGCCACCCCCTGGTTCACCTCGCCGAGGTGAACCAGGACAAGGTCACGCCGGGTCTCCTCGGATTCGTGATCTTCGCTGCGATTGCCGCGGGGCTGTGGTTCCTCATGAAGAACATGGGCAAGCAGATGAAGAAGATCGACTTCGAGGAGGAGCAAGCGCCTCCGGCGGTTGACCGCACGAAGACCTCGGCCCCCAGGACCCCCGGGTCCTGACCCCCGTCGGGGGTTGCCCTTGCGCGGGGGCGCGCTTCCTCCCGTCCGGGGGCCCTTGCGGAGGGCCGCGCCCGTTTTTGAGGGGCGCGGGGAACTGCGCGACCAGCCCCCACCGGGGCGCGGGTCGTCACCGACCCAAAGGGTCGCTTCGGTCCGTACCGGACCACCGGCCGGTGGTGGGTTGCTCGCGCAGTTCCCCGCGCCCCTAAAAAACGGGTGCCCGGCAGCGCAGCCGTGCCCTGAAAACGCGTGACCGGCGGGGCAGGGCGCGGCCCTGGGAACGCGTGACCGGCGGGGCGGGGAGGGCTAGGCCGGGACGGCCATGATCATGCGGGCCGCGCGGCCCGGGGTCATGGTGAGGCGCCACGCCTCCCAGGGGTCCCCGGGCGCGACGGACCCGCGTTCCAGCAGGAGCGCGTACGTCGCGACGTAGCCGTCCAGGTCCGGGTCCCGCCCCTGGTACGCCTCGCGCGCAGCGAGCCCGTGCAGATCGGCCAGCGCCTGCCGCGTACCCTCCGGGGAGAGCAGCGGGAGGACGGTCGCGCGCAGGAACGCCGCCCAGTCCAGGCCGCGCCGGTCGCCGAGCGAGGCGAAGAGCCCGTGCGCCTCGTCCAGCAGCGTCAGCGCCTCGACGAACCGTTCGTTGCCCGCGTCGATGACCGCCAGCTCCACGCAGCACCACGCCTCACCGTGCTCGACGCCGATCCGGCGGAAGTCCTGCCGGGCGTCCTGGAGGAGCTGCCGGGCGAAGCCGCTGTTGCGCAGGTTGCCGGTACGGGCCGCGCGCTGGTCGCGGGTGACGCGCGCGGAGTTGTGCCGGGCGCACGCCAGCCCGTAGACGTCCCGCATGCGGGAGAACATCGTCCGGGAGCGCTCCAGGGTGCGCAGGGCCGCGTCCGTGTCGCCGTTCTCCTCCAGGGCCAGGCCCAGGTAGTACAGCGACCAGGCCTCGCCGCGGGCGTCCTCGCTGGCCCGGTGCCGCTGCACCGCGGCGTCCAGGTCGGCGGACGCCTCCCGCGCCTCGCCGCGCAGCAGCCGGGCGCGGGCGAGCTGCGTCGTCGTCCAGGCGGTACCGCGCGGGTCGCGGGCCTGCGCGTACGCCTGCCCCGCGGCGCGCAGCTCGCGCTCGCCCCGGTCCAGGCGGCCGAGCAGCAGGTAGACCTGGCCGAGCTGGAGGTGCGCCCACGCCTGGCCCTGCACGCTCTCGTTGGCGCGGTGCAGCTCCAGCGACTCGTGCAGCAGCTCCAGCGCGCCCGCGAGCTGGCCCATGTCGCGCAGCACCGCGGCCAGCGCGTGCATCGTCCAGGCCCGGTCCTCCTCCAGCTCCGGGGTCTGCTGGATCGCCAGCGCCTCGCGCAGCTTCGCCTCGGCCTCGCGCAGGTTGCCCTGGTGGTGCAGGGTGATGCCGAGGCTGTCCAGCGCGCGGGCCGCGCCCGCCGGGTGCTGCGCCTCGAAGTACAGGTCCACCACCGTGCTGAGCGTCGACTTGGCGCGGTCCAGCTCGCCGAGCTGCCGGGCCGCGATGCCGGTGCGCCACTGCACCGAGCGCACCAGCACCGAGCGGTCCTCGTCCTGCCCGTCCCGGGCCGTACGGGCCTGCTGCGCCTGCGCCAGCTCGCTGATCTCGCCCAGCCGGTAGAGGTCGCCGCGCAGCAGGCAGTAGTCGCACAGCGCGCCCAGCAGCGACTGCACCGCCGCCCGGTCGACGCCCTCGGTCTCGCGCAGCGCCGCCGTGATGAAGCTGGACTCCTCGTCCAGCCAGCGCAGCGCCGGTTCCAGCGACGCGAAACCGTGCTGCCCGAAGCGGCCCGCGCGCGTCGAGGTCTTGCCCTCCACCAGCCGCACCACCGTGTTGGCCAGATCGGCGTACGAGATGATCAGCCGCTCGTGCGCAGCCGCCCGCTCCGCCGGATCCTCCTCGTCCTGCAGCCGCGCCGCCGCGAACGCGCGCACCAGGTCGTGCGGGCGGTAGCGGCTGCCGCGCACATGGTCCACGAGCCCGGCCGCCGCCAGCTCGTCCAGCCGCCGGGCCGCCTCCTGGTCGTCGGTGGCCAGCAGCGCGGCGGCCGCCGCCGCGCCGAAACTGGCCCGCCCGGCGAGCGCGAGCCGCCGCAGCAGGCGGCGGTTGGGCTCGGGCTGGTCGTGGTAGCGCAGCGCCAGTATCCGGTCCACCGCCGGCAGCGGACCGAACACCTCGATGTCGTCGGCGAGCCGGTCGTAGCCCTGGTGGTCGGCGAGCGCGGCGCCCGCGATCCGCAGCGCCAGCGGCAGACCCGCGCACAGCGCGCCGATCCGCTCCGCCTGCGCGGGGGCGGGCGCCGCCAGACCCGCGGGCTCGGCCAGCCGCCGCAGCAGCGCGTGCGTGCCCGCGGCCGACAGCGGGCCCACCGCCCGGTGGTGCACCCGCGCGTCCGGCAGGTCCAGCGCGAGCGGCTCACGCGCGGTCACCAGCACCAGGCTCTCCGACCGCTCCGGCACCAGCGCCCGCACCTGGGCCGGGTCCGTGGCGTCGTCCAGCACGATCACCACCGGCACGCCGGTCAGGTGCTGCTGGTACGTCTCGCCGAGCCGGCGCAGATGCTGCTCGTTGTCCTGCCGGTCCTGGCGGTCCTGCCGGTCGCGGAAGAGCAGCTGCTCGCGCGGCGCGCCCAGCCGGTTGAGCAGGTGCAGCAGCGCGTCGCGCGTCGGCAGGGCGGTACGCGACTCGTCCGCGCCGCGCAGATCCACGACGCACGCGCCGCGGAACTGGTCCTTCAACTGCCGTGCGGCGCGCACCGCGAGGGACGTACGGCCGCTGCCCGGATCGCCGTGCAGCACCACCACGGTGGGCTGCACCGCCACTTGGGCGCGCGACTGCTGGACGGCGCGCGTGATGAACGCGAGGTCCTCCTCGCGGCCCGTGAACGGGCCCTCCACGGTGGGAAGCTGCCCGAACGACTGGTCCAGTACGGCCCGGGTGCGGGCCGCGGCACTGCGGTCCGTGCCCGCGCCGCCGGGGCGGCGGCCCTTGGGCAGGTCCGCGGCGGAGCGGGCGAGTTGCACGAGGGGGGTGGCCTTCTTCGCGGCGGGTTTTGCCGCGGGCTGCTCGGGGGCGGGGGGCTCCGGCGTCGGCTGTGGTTCCGTCTCCGCCTCCGCCTCCGCCTCCGCTTCGAGGAAGGGGCGCACACCGCGGCGCTCCAGCGCCGACAGCCACAGCAGGCGCAGCTGCTCCGTGCCGCCGGGCGCGGTCCGCTCGTCGGCCGTCGCCGCGCGCCGGGCCGCCCGGCCGCGCGCCGCCGCCGTCCCCAGCGCGGCCACACCCGCGGCCCCCACCGCTGCGCCGGTCGCCAGCGCGGCGCCCACGGACAGGCCCTGCCCCACGTCCACGCCGAACGCCGTCAGCGCGGCCACGCCGGCGGCCACGCCCCCCGCCGTCCGGCCGCCCGCCCCGGCCGCACCGGCGCGCACGGCGGTGCGCGCTTCGAGGGCGTGCCGGTAGGCCGCGTACTCGCCCGCCGCGGCGCCCGCGATCTCGTCGATCCGCGCCCGCGCGGCCCGCACCTCCGGCGCGGTGTCCGCGGCGCCCAGCTCCGCCGCCACCCGCGCCAACAGCCGCTCGGCTGCGGCGCGGTCGGTCTCCCGCAACGCGATACGTGACTCCGGCACAGCGTCCTCCCCCGGATGATTGGTCGAATGAATTTCGTGCCCGCGCGCGGTGCGCGTCAAGCGCGTGGTTCGGACCTGAATTCGTCCCAAGTCTGTTACGCGGTAACGGAGGAGGGGGTGGACGCTGTTGCGCTCCGGGGCGGCGTGTTGCGGTTCGCCGCGCGACCTTGCGGCGGGTGGGGGCTTGTCGCGCAGTTCCCCGCGCCCCTTGGTTTGCCCGGCGGGGCATCGCGCTTCTCCCTCCGGGGGTGGGTCGGGGGCCGCCACGGGGCACCTCCTCGGAATGCGCGTTCGGCCTCTTGCCGTGTTGGTGAGCCACCGACAGCGCATTCCTGCGGGGGCACCCCGCACCGTCCCCCTCCGGGCCGGAGCAGCGGCTGCCTGCCGGTGGGGGGTGAGGGTTCTCGTTTTCAGCGGCGCGTCGGGGTACCTCCCAGGCGAAGCTTTGGGGGAGAACGGAGCGACCAGCCCCCACCGGGGAAAAGCGAACGGCTACCGCAACAGGCACCTCGCCGCGGGGGAATGTACGCCCCGCCGGGGCCAGGCCGCGGTCTTGCTACCCCTCCCCGGAGGGGAGTTCGGCGGCGCGGCGGAGGAGGAGGGTGCGTTCGGCGGTGTTGCGGGTCAGGGCGGCGGCGCGGGTGAATTCGGCGCGGGCGGCGGCGTGGCGGCCGAGGCGTGCGAGGAGGTCGCCCCGGACACTGGGGAGCAGGTGGTAGCCGTCCAGCGCCCCGCCGGAGGCGACCGCGTCGGCGACGGCGAGCCCCGCGGCGGGCCCTTCCGCCATGCCGACGGCGACCGCCCGGTTGAGCTCGACGACGGGCGAGGGCGCGGCGGCGCCCAGCGCGCGGTAGAGGTCGGCGATACGGGCCCAGTCCGTCTCCTCGGCCCGTACCGCCTGGGCGTGGCACGCGGCGATGGCGGCCTGGAGGGCGTAGGGCCCGGAGGCGCTGCCGCGGGTGCGGGCGGCGCCTTCGGCGCGGGCGAGGGCGGCGAAGCCGCGGTGGACGAGGAGGCGGTCCCAGCGTCTGCGGTCCTGGTCCAGCAGGGTGACGGGGGCGCCGTCGGGGCCGGTGCGGGCGGCGGCCCGGGAGGCCTGGATCTCCAGGAGTGCGGCGAGCCCGTGGACCTCGGGTTCCGCGGGGAGCAGCCCCTGGAGCACGCGGGCCAGCCGCAGGGCGTCCTCGCAGAGGGCGGGCCGCATCCAGTCGTCCCCGGCGGTCGCGGCGTAGCCCTCGTTGAAGATGAGGTAGACGACCTCCAGGACGGAGGCGAGCCGCGCGGCGAGCTCGTCGCCGTACGGCACTTCGAAGGGCACCTGCTCCTTGGCGAGGGTGCGTTTGGCGCGGACGATGCGCTGGGCGACGGTGGGTTCGGCGACGAGGAAGGCGCGGGCGATCTCGTCGGTGGTGAGGCCGCCGAGCAGCCGCAGGGTGAGGGCGAGGCGGGCCTCGCGGGACAGCACGGGGTGGCAGGCGACGAAGACGAGCCGCAGCAGGTCGTCCTCGATGGTGTCGTCGGCGGGTTTGTCGAAGACGGCGGCGCCCTGCGCGATCTCCAGCTCGTGCCCGAGGAGGCGCAGCTTGCGGGCGAAGGCCTCGTTGCGGCGGATGAGGTCGATGCCGCGGCGTTTGGCGGTGGTCATGAGCCAGGCGCCGGGGTTGCGCGGCACCCCCTCGTGCGGCCACTGCTCCAGCGCGGCGACCAGCGCGTCCTGGGCGAGTTCCTCGGCGACGCCTATGTCGTGGACGAGCCGGATGAGGCCCGCGACGAGCCGCGGCGACTCGATCCGCCAGACGGCCTCGACCGCGCGCCGCGCCTGCTGGTCCTGGGCTGCCGTCACGACCACCCATGACAGCAGCCGCGGGGCGCCGGCGCAAAGCCGGCGCCCCGCGCGGGCGGCTACTCGGGCTCCTCCACGAGCCGGACCTCGGCCTCGATCTCCCACTCGTCGCCGTGGATGGCGAGAAAGCGCGAGGCCCACGAGGTGGCCTCCTCCAGCGACTTGGCCTGGATGATCGCGTACCCCCCGATGACCTCCTTGGCCTCGGTGAAGGGCCCGTCCAGCACGGTCTGCTTCCCCTTGACCTGCCGGATCACCGACCCCGGCTCACTCGCCCGCAGCCCCCCGGTGTCGAGCATGACCCCCGCCTTGGCCATGTCCTCCAGCAGCTTCCCCATCTCGTCCATCAGCTCGGGACTCGGCCCCTCGTTCGGTGCCTTGGTGGGGTCGAGCCGCAGCAGCATCATGTAACGCACAGTGTTCTCCCTGAGTCCCGCTCGGTGCTCCGGCCTCCCGGCCGGGGGGCGCTCTCCCGCACCCTCACCAGTGCGTCGAACGGGGCCCGGCCGATTCGACACGACGGGAGAAACTTTTTCGGACCCGTGCCCGGACCGGGTCAGCCCAGGTTCGTGAGGTCGATGTCCACGGTGAAGGGGACTGCCGCCTTGACCGTGCCGGTGAAGATCTCGCCTTCCCGGGAGGCGTCGCTCGCCCGGTCCAGCAGGTAGGTGTACACCAGCGGCACCGCGCCCGCGGACTGCTCGATGCGCCAGTAGAAGGGGACGCCCGCGCGGGCGTACTGCTGGAGCTTGACCACCCGGGCGGTGGTCTCCGAACCCGGGGAGACGACCTCGACCAGCAGCAGCACGTGCTCCGGCCGGGTCGGGGCGATGTCGATGGTGTCCGCCCGGTTGACCACGACGTCGGGGCGGCGGTTGATCAGCGGTACGTCCTGGAGGCGGACGTCGAAGCCCGTGTCCGCGCTCCACTCGGTGCCGCCCGCCGTGTCGAGGGCGTTGGCGAGGATGCGGGCGAGGCGGTTGTACCACTTGGACGCGCTCGGGCTCACGACGACGATTCCGTCCACGACCTCGATACCGGCGCACTGCTCGGGCGACCAGGAGTCGTACTGCTCGGCGGTCACCAGCTCGTGCATCCATGCCGGCGTGATCATCTCCGCGCTCACGGCGTACCTCCTCCGTCGCCGAGCGGGCCCCTGCTCTCCGGATCTGCCTACGGGACGTGGGGTGGCAACACCGGGCAGCAGGGGCGGCGCCCCGGCGGAGGAGGACTGCGCGCTTGGCGGCGTCACGGGTCAGGGCGGTAGCCCTGGCGAATTCGGCGCGGGTAGCGGATACGTCGGCGCCGGGAATCCCCACCGCGCTGCCGCCGCCCGCCAGCACGACGCCCTCGGTCGTCACTCTTGTTGCAGACCCAGTACGGGATCGTGGCCCCCTATCCTGGGAGAGGACAGGAAGGAACCGTTGATGAGCGTCGACGCGGTCATGCACACCGAGTTCCCCGCTGGGCACGTGGTCTTCTTCGGTACGGAGGGGAAGGTGGTCATGACTCCGCAGAGCTTTGAGCACTCCAGCACGATCAAATCGATGCAGATCGACTCGCTCTCGCTCGGCCGGCATGCGAAGACCGCCTCCGACGTGTACCTCGACTTCCCGGCTGACGAGAACTCGGCCCCGGACTTCGCGATCCTGCGGGAGGACGCTCAGCGGCAGGGCAAGCGCTACGGCTTCGAGGACGTGCTGCTGATCGCCGAGGTGGTGTCGGTTTCCTCCGCCCGCAAGGACTACGACGACTGCACTGCGAAGTACGGCCGCTACGGCATCCCGGTTTACATGGTGGTGGACCCGTACGCCGCGGAGGTCGTCGTCCACACCCGGCCGACCGGCTCCGGCTACATCGCAGCGCACACGCACAAGTACGGCTCGGGCAAGCTGCCCATCGAGCTGGCCGACGGGCGGACCTACACCCTCGACCTGGATGAGCTGCCCCGGCCCGAGGCGGACGCCCGCTGATCGCACCGGCCGGTTCACGAGGGTATGCCGAACCGTCTCGTGCACGCGATCTCGCTCGCACACGCGTGGCCGTGGTGTGTTCGCTGCTGGAGTGGCACGGCCACATCGTGCAGGAGATCGACGGCGCGAACGACCACCGAGCCGTTGGGTATCTCCGGGGTGTGAAGACCCGGCTACAGAGCTTCCACCGTCTGAGAGTATTGCCGGAGCGGTGTACACCGAGGTCGCGCGGCCTCGCCAGACAGGATTGACTGAACGGGAGCCCAGATGTCGTTGGAATGGTTCTCGCTGGAGAATTACCGCTGCTTCAAAGAGCGGCAGCAGGTGGAGCTCGGAAAAATCACCGTGGTGCTGGGACAGAATAACTCCGGTAAGAGCGCGGTAGTGCGAGCGCTCCCGCTCTTGTCCACCGGCATCCGCGGCGATTCCCCGTCTCCTCTGGACTTGGACGCCCTCCACGGCTTCACTCCCTCGTTCACCGATCTGATTCATGGCTCGTCGCCCCATGGGCGCATTCACATGGGGGCATCGTTCGGCATCGATAGCGGAACGGTTATCAGCGCTACCGCCGAAGTCCAGAACATCGCCAACCAGGGAATTCAGCTGGTTTCCTCGTTGGAGATCTCCTCCGGCTCGGAGACCACGAACCTCACCTGGATCCCCAGTAGCGATGCTTATTCTTCAGAGAAGCGAGAGTATTTCGTCGAGGGGCGGGAGGAAAGGGTTGGTTTCCGCGGCCTGCTGCCCGATTCGACGGATTGGGCGGATTCCGTCGGCGGCGTTCACGGAGTCACCAGGAGGATTCGAAAAGAGTTTGACGAGATCCGGTACCTGGGTCCGTTCAGAAAGAGTCCAGAGCGTTTCTTCCGATCGCCGACCAGAGCGTCGGGAAGTGTCGGCTATCGGGGCGAGCGGGCGCTGGGTATGCTCGCCACGGACGAGATGCACGGGCGTGGTCGGATCGGTCGTGAGTTCAATGCCCTGCTGGCAAAAATCCTGCCCGGGTGGCGCCTCGAAGTGACCGATGTCGGCTCGGGAATGTACGTCCCCAAGCTGCGTTCCCTGCGCGACACCGATCTGGTTGTCCACATCGATGACGTGGGCACTGGGGTGGTCCAGTTCCTCCCGATCGTGGTCCAGCGTGCCGTGGACCGGGTGGAGCCGCCCGCGAAACCCGTGATCGAAATTGTGGAGGAACCTGAACTCCACCTCCATCCGTCGGCGCACGCCGCGATCGCCGATCTCTACGTCGACGCCGTGCGCCAGTCGCAAGTGCGATTCCTGGTGGAAACACATAGTGAGAACTTCCTCCTCAGGCTACGTCGGCGGATTGCGGAGCGGAAACTGACGCCGGAGGACGTGAAGATCTACTTCGTTGAGCAGGTCGAGGGATCCGCTTCCTTGCGAAAGATCGAAGTAGACACCCTGGGCAACCTCGACTACTGGCCGAGAGGAGTCTTCTCGGAGGACTTCGAGGAAGTTCGCGCCATCGCGGACGCGCAGGCTGAACGGACCAACGATGCGCGTTGAGATTCCGGTCGATCTGTTGAAGGATCACCAGGGTGACGAGAACGCGGAGCTCATACTGAAGCTGATCGCGTTCTTCCGGGAGGCACGACACGAGTGGGTGATCTCCCCGCGTGATGTGGGCGCCGTCCATGCGTTCTTCCTGCGGCACGTCCCGACCTTGGCTCAGATCTACCTGCTGCTCGCACAGAAGGCGAGCATGACCCAGGCTTGGGCGCCGCATGGTGGTACTGCAGGCATGGTCAGAGTGGCTGGCGAGACGCTGGCGGATGACATCCGCGACCTGGAGCGGCCGGCCGTGCTGGTGTTGGAGAACGCGATCTACGACTGGCAAATGATCGAGGCACTTGCACGCCTGATGGGTTGTCAGGACGTCGTCGACGCCAAGGAGGGCAGTCGCCTCGGCGTTTTCAACGGAGGCGGCAAGGACGGCGCGACCTGGCACGCCGTCGACCAGGCTGCGAAGTTCTCCAGGACCAAGCGCGTGGTCCTGATCATCGACAGCGACAGCTTCCACCCGGCTGACCGGACCGGTAACCATGAGAAGGCCGATGCTGCGGCCCGCAAAGGCGTTCATTCTCACGTCCTCAGCTTCCGGGAGATGGAGAATTACATTCCCAACCGGGTTCTCGCACGACAGCCAAAGAAAGCTGTCGGGATGCCTTCTATGGCCAAGCGCCTGGAGTCCCTCAAAACACTCTCATCAGACCAGCGCGCCCACTTCGACATGAAGCACGGATTCAAGGGTAAGCCGCAGAAGAGCGCTGACCGAAAAGGGCGCCACTCCGGGCAGCCGGGGACGACTTACTTCGTCCCACTACGCCACGGTGGTCTGTATGACGGGGTGGCGGAGCAGGATCTCATCGCCCTCCAGGAGGGCTTCGGCACGGATTTGCCGGGCCTGTTTCTGCAAGAGGTGATGCGCGGCGGAATATCGGGTCGGGACCTGGATGCGCTGGGTTCCGGCGTGACACAGGAGCTGCGATCAATGTTTGAAAAGATTCGAGGCGTGATCTAAGCATGGGAGACATTGAGATGGTCAAGGATATCTCAGTGGTGCCGGAGGTCCACTTCTTGGAGGAGGTGCTGGAGCGGATTTCCCGGGGCGAGCTGCGGGTGCCGAAGTTCCAGCGCCCATTCCTGTGGCGCCCCGACCAGATGCTGCAGCTCTTCGACAGTATGGAGCGCGGCTATCCGATGGGAAGCCTGCTCATCTGGGAGACCACCATGCCGCTCGCGAGCCTCGACGTTATTGGTGGGCGCAGCATCCCGCCGGCGCCGGAGGGAGCGAAAGTCGCCTATGTGCTAGATGGCCATCAGCGGCTCTCGACGCTCTTCGGGGTCCTCCATCGCTCGGCCGACGCCCCGCAGTCAGCGCAGCAAGAGGACTGGATGTGGTGGGTCTACCGGCCGCTCGGCCGGTCGGACCACGATGGCGTGCGCTACCGCCACTGGAAGAGCGGCGAGACGACGCCCGGAAATTTCCTCCCCATGAGATCCGTGCTTGGGACCCTGGACTTTCTCGAATACGCGCGAAAGCTGTCCGATGTCTCAGACTCCCGGGAAGAGGCGGACAGCCTCACCAATGAGAGCGAGCGCATCGCGAAGCGGGTGAAGAACTACAAGGTCTCCGTGGTGAAAATGGAGGGTGGCACTCTCCGGCAGGCTATTGAGGTCTTCTCCAGGATCAACAGCAGCGGCCAGAAGATGCGCCCCGACCAGATGGTCTCCGCCCTGACCTACGAAGTCACCGGGCCGGAGACGCTCAGCGACAAAATGGAGGAAATTAGGGAGCGTGTCGCTGCCTCGGGATTCGGGGAGATCCCGATCATGACGATCTTCCAGACGGTCCTCGCGCTCTCCGGTGAGGAGGATGTGCAGCGGGACACCTCCTGGGAGACGATGGCCCGCAAGGTGCAGGGCCAGCTCACTACCGCAGTGGAGGACGCCGACCGGATCCTGCAGGAGGTAGTCGAGTTTCTTCGGGACGAGGTCCGGGTTCCGCTGGCCCGCCTGGTCCCCTATAACATTCAGATCATGCTACTCGCGGTCTTCTTCCACTTCTCCGGAAACGCGGACGCAGAGCAGCGGGACAAACTCCGGAACTGGTTCTGGACCACGTCGCTGGCGGGCACCTTCGCCGGGGCCACCACCACTCAGGTCCGTAATTCCATCCAGCAGATGAAGGCATTTGCTCAGGGAGAGAGCGGGCTCAGCTTCTCAGGCGAGCGGGCTCGCGCCTTTCCTGCGCGCTTCGACCTGCGCAGCGCACGGGTGCGTGCCTACCTCCTCTGGGACCTGCAGACATTCCCGGAGCGGAAGAACCTCGACGGCAGTATCGCCAACGTGCTGGAACAGTTGGCGACGGCACACACCGAGACCTACCGGCACATCATCACCCAGAGTGGGGTACCGGGGGCGTCCAGTCCCGCCAACCGGATCGTCATGACGACGCCGCCCGGTGTGTCGATCAGGCAGGCGCTTATCAGGCTCGCGGAGGAGGGGCGGACCGACATCCTCGACTCACACGGAGTCAGTCTCGCATCCATCGAGCATCTCAAGGCCGACGACTACACCGGCTTCATCATTACGCACCAGCGTGAGGTGGCTGCGCGGGAGAGGCAGTTTATCGAGAGCCTGGGAATCGAGTCGGCCGACAAGGAATTTGGGGAAGCTGACATCGACACCGAGTGACGAGCAGTGATTCCAGGTTTGTACAGCCTCGAAGGCGCAATGTGGCTTGCCGGTGTGGATTCGCCGCCCATGCAGGATTTCGTTGCACACCGTATCTCCGGTAGGGCTTTGGTGATCCGATCCTCATGCCGGGCAGCGGTGTAATGAGTGCACATCGGTTGAGCGAGTGGCGGCATGCGGGTTCAGCTGTCGGGGGTGGGTCTCTGTGAGAGGGTGTGCGCGTGAATCGACTCGGGGATGCCACGTCGCCCTATCTGTTGCAGCATGCCGACAACCCGGTGGACTGGTGGCCGTGGGGGGCGGAGGCGTTCGGGGAGGCGCGGCGGCGGGGGGTGCCGGTGCTGCTCAGTGTGGGGTATTCGGCGTGCCACTGGTGTCATGTGATGGCGCACGAGTCGTTCGAGGACGAGGCGACCGCGGCGTATCTCAACGAGCACTTCGTGTCCGTCAAGGTCGACCGGGAGGAGCGGCCGGACGTCGACGCGGTGTACATGGAGGCGGTGCAGGCGGCCACCGGGCAGGGTGGGTGGCCGATGACGGTGTTTCTGACGGCGGAGGGGGAGCCGTTCTACTTCGGGACGTACTTCCCGCCGAAGCCGCGGCAGGGGATGCCGTCGTTCATGGAGGTGCTGCGCGGGGTGGTGGCGGCGTGGCGGGACCGGCGGGAGGAGGTCGCGGACGTCGCCGGGCGGATCGTGCGGGACCTCGCGGACCGGGGGCCGGTGTACGACGCGCAGGCGCTGCCCGGTGAGGGGGAGATGGGGGCCGCGCTGCTGGGACTGACGCGGGAGTACGACGCGCGGCGGGGCGGGTTCGGCGGGGCACCGAAGTTCCCGCCGTCGATGGCGCTGGAGTTCCTGCTGCGGCACCACGCGCGCACCGGCGCGGAGGGCGCGCTGCAGATGGCCCGGGACACGTGCGAGGCGATGGCCCGCGGCGGTATCTACGACCAGCTCGGCGGCGGCTTCGCGCGCTACAGCGTGGACCGGGAGTGGGTTGTGCCCCATTTCGAGAAAATGTTGTACGATAACGCCCTTCTCGCGCGGGTTTACGCGCATTTGTGGCGGGCCACCGGTTCGGACCTGGCCCGGCGGATCGCGCTGGAGACCGCGGACTTCATCGTCGGCGAACTCGCCACGGACGAGGGCGGTTTCGCCTCCGCGCTGGACGCCGACAGCGACGACGGCAGCGGCCGGCACGCCGAAGGTGCCTACTACGTCTGGACGCCCGAGCAGCTCGCGGCCGAACTCGGCGAGGCGGACGGGAAGTTCGCCGCCGACTACTTCGGCGTCACCGAGGAGGGCACCTTCGAGGAGGGTGCCTCCGTGCTGCAGCTCCCGCAGGGCGGCGGGGTCGTGGACGCCGGCCGGGTGGCCTCCGTACGCGAGCGGCTGCTCGCGGCGCGGGCCCTGCGGCCGCGGCCGGGGCGGGACGACAAGGTCGTCGCCGCCTGGAACGGCCTGGCCATCGCCGCGCTCGCCGAGACCGGCGCGTACTTCGACCGCACCGACCTGGTGCAGGCGGCAGTGGACGCGGCCGACCTGCTGGTGCGCGTGCACATGGACGGCCGCGGGCGGCTCACCCGCACGTCGCGGGACGGCGTCGCGGGCGCCAACGACGGGGTGCTGGAGGACTACGCGGACGTCGCCGAGGGCTTCCTCGCGCTCGCCTCGGTGACCGGCGAGGGCGTCTGGCTGGACTTCGCCGGGCTGCTCCTGGACTCCGTGCTGCACCACTTCACCGGCGACGACGGCACCCTCTACGACACCGCCGACGACGCCGAGGCGCTCATCCGCCGCCCGCAGGACCCCACCGACAACGCGACGCCCTCCGGCTGGACCGCCGCGGCCGGGGCGCTGCTGTCGTACGCCGCGCACACCGGTGCGGAGCCGCACCGCGGTGCGGCCGAGCGGGCGCTCGGCGTGGTCGGCGCGCTCGCGGGGCGCGCGCCGCGCTTCATCGGCTGGGGGCTGGCCGTCGCGGAGGCCGCGCTCGACGGGCCGCGCGAGGTCGCCGTCGTGGGCGACACCGGCGACCCGCTCACCGCCGAACTGCACCGCACCGCGCTGCTCGCGGCGGCGCCGGGCGCGGTGGTGGCCGTCGGCGAGGAGGGCGCCGGGGAGTTCCCGCTGCTCTACCGCCGTGCCACCCGGGCGGGGCGCGCCGCCGCGTACGTCTGCCGCAACTTCGTGTGCGACGCGCCCACGTCCGACCCGCGCACCCTCCGCAGCCAGCTCCGCCCCGGAGGGTAGGGCCCGGGCGCCGGGCAGGGGTTCAGCGGCGGGTGCCGCAGTCGGGGCAGAAGGCGGATCCGGCGGGGAGCTGGGCGCTGCACGAGCGGCAGGCGTCCTGCTGGGCGAGCCGGTGGCCGCAGTGCGGGCAGAAGGCCGAGCCGTGCGTCTCGCCCTGGCACTGCGGGCACACCAGTTGCCGCGGGGTGGAGACGTCGAAGGCCCCGCCCGCGTTCTGGCCTTCGGCGTAGGCGCGTTCGGCGACCATGTCGTTGAGCCCGCGGCGGCGGGCGGCGACGGCCTCGGCGGCGGTGTCGGGGGCGCAGGTGAAGCAGATGCCCTGGTCGGCGTTCCAGCAGCGGTTGCACACGTAGTTGGTGCAGCGCGGGCAGCGGTTGAAGTGGCCCTGGGCGGTCTCGATGGCCTTCTTGAAGGCGGTGTCGCGCGAGCCGCCGTACCCCGCACCGGCCAGGCCGTCCGCCGCGCTGGACATGCCGCTGCCGGTGCGGCCCAGCACGCCCCAGGCGGCGTTGACACCCTTGCCGACCCAACTGGCCACCCTGCCCCCGGTGTACGCCTCGAACGGCGAACGCCAGGTGTCCTGGCAGCGGTTGCAGGAGAACTCGAACTGGAAACCCGCGCCCGTTCCGTGCTCGACGCACAGGTCACGGTAGTTGTTGCTGAAGTAGATCTCCGCGGTCAACGCCACGCCTCCCCAGAGCGCTCGTCGGCCGGTACCCCACCGGCCGCCCTTGTCCCCGGTGTCGGACCTCCCCGCGGTCCTTCCGGTCGGGCCCACCGAGCAAGGCCGGTGCGGGCCGGTAATACTGTCGCACACCGCGGTGTTCCGGAACGGGCAGGCCGTGCGAACGGGGCCGTATGGGGCGGCAGTTGTCAGTGGGTCCGCAGGTCCAGACCGTGCCGCAGCATCGCCAGGGTGCGGTCGAGGAGCAGGACGAAGTCCTCGTCGCGGTCGTGTTCCAGCCAGTACAGGGACGTCTCGTGCAGCGCCGCGAAGACGGCCGCGGCGAAGACCCGGACCTCCAGATCGTCCGCCCGCCGGCCGGTGCGCTCGGCGATGATGCCGCCGAGCAGCCGGCCGGTCGCGGACATGCTCTCGTGTGCGCGGGCCCGGATCGCGGGCACGTCCCGCACCAGTTCCTCGCGCCGGATCACCTCCTCGCGGCTGTCCGGGTCCCGCATCGCCCGGCCGAGGACGGTGTGCATGACGTGCCGCACGGACGCGAGGGGGCGCTCGTCGAGCGGGCGGGCGCGCAGGACCTCCGCCATCTCGTCGTCGTACTCGTCCGTCAGGACGATGTCCTCCTTGGTGGGGAAGTACCGGAAGACCGTGCTCGGTGAGACCTCCGCCGCCGCCGCGATCCGGTCGACGGGCGTGGCGTCGTAGCCGTGCTCCGCGAAGAGCCGGTAGGCCGCCCTGCGGATCGCCTGCCGGGTCGCCGCCTTCTTGCGTTCGCGCAGGCCGAGCGGCCGCGGCGGGGTGGTGGCGGGGGGCTCGTCGCAGGGGTAGGGCGGCATGTGCTCATTGTCGGGCATCCGCCCGCGGCTCGGCGAGCGCCCCCGCCACGCCTTCGCCCGCGCCGGGGGAGGCGGAGTCGGTGGCCGCCGGGCCGGAGGCGGCGGGAGCGGTGGCCGTCCCCGCCGGGCCGGACGTGCCGGAGCCGGTGCCCGCCGGGCCGGGGGATGCGGAGCCGGTGGCGGCGGGCGCGGTCGCGGCCGGCCGCGGGTCCGTCCGCCCCGGCCGCGGGTTCGGCAGGAAGACCGCCAGCAGCAGCCCCGCCGCCAGCGCGGCGGCACCGCAGACGGCGAGCGCGACGTCCATCCCGTGCAGGTACGCCGTGTCCGCCGACGTCACGAGCGCGTCGTGCCCGGTCCGCACCGCCACGGTGTGCGCGCCGACCAGCGACTCACGGGCCGCGTGCGCCGCGTCCGGCGACAGGCCGGCCGTGTCGAGGCGGCCGCGGTAGGCGGCGGCCAGCACGCTGCCGAGGATCGCGACGCCCACGGCCGCGCCGGTCTGCCGCAGCGTCTGGAGCAGCCCGGATCCGCTCCCGGCGCGTTCGCGGGGGAGCGCGCCGAGCGCGCCGTTCATCGACGGTACGACACTGAGCCCCAGCCCCACCCCGGCGACCGTCAGCCACAGCGCGATCCGCCCGTAGCCGTCACCAGCCGACGTGGTGGCGCCTAGGAAGCCGCCCGCGGCCAGCACCAGCAGGCCCGCGGCGATCACCGGGCGCGGGCCCGCCCTGCCGACCAGCCCCGGGGCGAGCCGGGCGGCGACCATGAGGCCGCCCATCATCGGCAGCAGCCGCACGCCCGTGCCGAGCGCGTCGTGGCCGAGGGCGCTCTGCAGGTAGGACGGCAGGACGAAGACCATGCCGGTGAGGATGAAGCTCACCAGCGTGGCGGCGACGGCGTTCCACAGGAAGCCGCGCTGCCGCAGCAGGCTCATGTCGAGCATCGGCCGCGTCACGCGCCGCTCGCGCAGGACGAGGACGGCCAGCAGCAGCGCGCCCGCGGCGAGCGAGACGACCACCACCGGGTTGCCCCAGCCGCGGCCGGGCGCCTCGATGATGCCGTAGACGAGCCCGCCGAGCCCCGCGGCGGCGCAGAAGGTGCTGGTGACGCGGACCCGCGGGGCCGCCGGGTCGCGGGTCTCGGGCAGCAGCCACACGCACGCGACGATCGCGAGCGCGACCAGCGGGATGTTGACCAGGAAGACCGAGCCCCACCAGAAGCTCTTCAGCAGCGCGCCGCCGATGATCGGCCCGAGCGGCATGCCGAAGGCCATCGCGCTGCTGGCGATCGCCACCGCCCGGGGCCGCTCGGCGGGGCCGAAGAGCCCGGGGATGACGGACAGCGCGAGCGGCATGACGAAGGCGCCGCCCAGGCCCATCACGGTGCGGGCGGCGATGACGGCGCCGGGACTGCCGACCAGCGAGCCCAGCACCGACCCGGCGAGGAAGACCGCGAGTCCGGCGATGAGCATCCGGCGCCGGCCGAAGCGGTCGCCGAGGAGCCCGGCGGGCAGCATCGCGGCCGCGAAGACGACGGTGTAGGAGTCGACGATCCACTGCATGTCGCCGGTGGTGGCGCCGATCCGGTCGGCCATGGTCGGCAGGGCGACGTTGAGGATCGTGGTGTCGAAGCTGAGCACGAGCATGCTCAGGCACAGCGCGACGAGCGCGAGCCAGCGCCGCGGGTCCGCCTGCGGCGGGGCGGAGGCCGACGGGGAAGCGGACGGGGGCGGGGGAGCGGAGGAGGACATGGCAAAGCTCCTGCGAGTGAGAATCAAATGACAGTGACTCTCAAAAAAGAGTAGCTCTCACCTCCACGGGTGCCAACCCGGTTCTGCCAGCCCGTGCCCGGACATGACGAAGGCCCGCACCCCGTGGGGGGGTGCGGGCCTTCGGCGGGTGAGCGCCGTCGCGGCTATCCGTGCTGGTAGGCGACGAGCGAGATACCGACGTAGTGGACGATGAACGCGGCCAGCGTGAAGGAGTGGAAGACCTCGTGGAAGCCGAACCAGCGCGGTGACGGGTTCGGCTTCTTGAAGCCGTAGACCGCCGCGCCCGTGCTGTAGAGGACGCCGCCGACGATCACGCACACCATCACGGCGACGCCGCCGGTGCGCAGGAAGTCCGGCAGGAAGAAGACCGCGACCCAGCCGAGCGCGATGTAGCACGGTGTGTACAGCCACCGCGGGGCGCCGACCCAGAAGACCCGGAAGGCGATGCCTGCGAGCGCTCCCGCCCACACCAGCCACAGCAGCAGATGCGACGTTCCGCCGGGCAGCAGCAGTATCGCCAGCGGTGTGTAGGTGCCGGCGATGATCAGGAAGATGTTCGCATGGTCAAGGCGGCGCAAAATTCCGGAGACGCGCGGCCCCCAGTTGCCCCGGTGGTAGAGCGCGCTCACGCCGAACAACGCACACGCCGACACCGTGAAGACGGCGCACGCGATGCGCCCTCTGGTGCTCTGGGCGAAGGCGGTCAGCGCGACGCCGGAGATGAGCACGGCCGGGAACATTCCGGCGTGCAACCACCCTCTGAGCTTGGGCTTCAGGGGCTTCGGCGAATCGAGTGCATCGACTTCGGCGGGCATTTCAGCAGTCTGATCGACGGCGCTCATGGCGTCAATCCTACCTACGCCACCGTAGGTTGCTCGCCGCGTCCCGCGTCGCATCCGCCGTCCGGGGCCGGAATCGGCCGTTCAGGGAACCGTCACCGCGTGGTGTGCCTCACCCCCGGCGCCCTGGACAGACTCGACTGAGCGGGATCACACTCATATGAGTGTGGACGGCACCGGATGAGCGCCCGCAACCCCGTGCAGGGGCGGGTACGCACGCGTCCGGGCCGCAGCCCCCAAGGGGCCGAACCCTCACCCTCACCTCTCACGCCGGTCTGTGCGGACCCGGCGGGACGGAGCGATCGTGGCGCGCGGCAACCAAGACAGTGCGGCTCCCACCCACCACCAGGAACTGATCCGCTGGGTCGGCGACATCGCCCAGCTCACCCAGCCCGACGAGGTCGTCTGGTGCGACGGCTCGCAGGCCGAGTACGACCTGCTCGCGGCGGAACTCGTCGCCAAGGGCACCTTCACCCGGCTCGACCCGACCCTGCGGCCGAACTCGTACCACGCGGCGTCCGACCCCTCGGACGTCGCCCGCGTCGAGGACCGGACGTTCATCTGCTCCAAGCGGGAGGAGGACGCCGGCCCCACCAACCACTGGAAGGACCCCGCCGAGATGCGCGAGGTCTTCACCGGGGAGGCTCGGGGCACCTCCCTGGCCGAAGGCTCCGGGGGACTCTTCCGCGGCGCGATGCGCGGCCGGACCATGTACGTCGTCCCCTTCTGCATGGGCCCGCTCGGCTCGCCGCTCTCGGCGATGGGCGTCGAGCTCACCGACTCCGCGTACGTCGCCGCCTCGATGCGCACCATGACCCGCATGGGCAGCGCCGTCCTGGAGCAGCTCGGCAGCGACGGCGCCTTCGTCAAGGCCGTCCACACCGTCGGCGCCCCGCTCGCCCCCGGCCAGGCCGACGTGCCATGGCCCTGCAACACCACCAAGTACATCTCGCACTTCCCCGAGGACCGCGAGATCTGGTCGTACGGCTCCGGCTACGGCGGCAACGCGCTGCTCGGCAAGAAGTGCTACGCGCTGCGCATCGCCTCCGTCATGGCCCGCGACGAGGGCTGGCTCGCCGAGCACATGCTCATCCTCAAGCTCACCCCGCCGCGCGGCGAAGCCCGCTACGTTGCCGCCGCCTTCCCGTCCGCGTGCGGCAAGACCAACCTGGCGATGCTGGAGCCCACCGTCTCCGGCTGGTCGGTCGAGACGATCGGCGACGACATCGCGTGGATGCGCTTCGGCGACGACGGCCGGCTCTACGCCATCAACCCCGAGGCCGGCTTCTTCGGCGTCGCCCCCGGCACCGGCGAGCACACCAACGCCAACGCCATGAAGACGATGTACGCCAACACCGTCTTCACCAACGTGGCCCGCACCGACGACGGCGACGTGTGGTGGGAGGGCATGACCGAGGAGCCCCCCGCCCACCTCACCGACTGGAAGGGCCAGGACTGGACGCCGGAGTCCGGCACGCCCGCCGCGCACCCGAACGCGCGCTTCACCGTCCCCGCGGACCAGTGCCCGATCATCGCGCCCGAATGGGAGGACCCGCGCGGCGTCCCCATCTCCGCGATCCTCTTCGGCGGCCGCCGCGCCAGCGCGGTCCCGCTCGTCACGGAGTCCTTCGACTGGCAGCACGGCGTCTTCCTCGGCGCGAACATCGCCAGCGAGAAGACCGCCGCCGCCGAGGGCAGGGTCGGTGAGCTGCGCCGCGACCCGTTCGCGATGCTGCCCTTCTGCGGCTACAACATGGGCGACTACTTCGCGCACTGGCTGGAGGTGGGCCGCGCCCACGACCCGGCGAAGCTGCCGAAGATCTACTACGTGAACTGGTTCCGCAAGGACGCGGACGGCCGCTTCGTGTGGCCCGGCTTCGGCGAGAACGCGCGCGTCCTGAAGTGGGTCGTCGAGCGGCTCGACGGCACGGCGGAGGGGGTCCGCACGCCCATCGGGGTCCTCCCCGCGCCCGGATCCCTCGACGTCGAGGGGCTCGGGCTGTCGCCCGCGGACCTGGAACTGCTCCTGTCGGTGGACCCCGCCACCTGGCGCGAGGAGGCCGCGCTGATCCCCGAACACCTGGAGACGTTCGGCTCCCGTACGCCGCCCGAGCTGTGGGCGGAGTACGACGCGCTGGTGGAGCGCCTCACTACTGCGTAGGGCCCGAGCAATCAGGGGCGCGTGGGAGTACCTGGGAGGTACCCCCACGCGCCCCCGACAACGCCCACCCCGCGCGGCAGCGCTAGGGCTGGGAGTAGCCGTCCAAGAACCGGCCGATACGGCCGATCGCCTCGGTCAGGTCCTCCGCGCGGGGGAGCGTGACGATGCGGAAGTGGTCGGGCTCCATCCAGTTGAAGCCCGTGCCGTGGACGATCATGATCTTCTCGGCCCGCAGCAGGTCGAGGACCATCTGCCGGTCGTCCTTGATCTTGTAGACCTGCGGGTCGAGCCGCGGGAACGCGTACAGCGCGCCCTTCGGCTTGACGCACGTCACGCCGGGGATCGCGGTCAGCGCGTCGTACGTCGCGTCGCGCTGCGCGAGCAGCCGGCCGCCGGGCAGGACGAGCGAGTTGATCGACTGGTGGCCGCCGAGCGCGGTCGCGATCGCGTGCTGCGCGGGCATGTTCGCGCACAGCCGCATGTTCGCCAGGATCGTCAGGCCCTCGATGTAGCTGGAGGCGTGCGACTTGGGCCCGCACACCGCGAGCCAGCCGCTGCGGTAGCCCGCCACCCGGTAGGCCTTCGACAGGCCGTTGAAGGTGAGGGTGAGCAGGTCGGGGGCGATGGCGGCGGTCGGGGTGTGGGTGGCGTCGTCGTAGAGGATCTTGTCGTAGATCTCGTCCGAGCAGACCACCAGCCGGTGCCGGCGGGCGATGTCGGTGAGCCCGCGCAGCAGCTCGTCGTCGTAGACCGCGCCGGTCGGGTTGTTCGGGTTGATGATGACGATCGCCTTGGTGCGGTCGGTCACCTTGCGCTCGATGTCGGCGAGGTCCGGCATCCAGTCGGCCTGCTCGTCGCAGCGGTAGTGCACGGCGGTGCCGCCCGCGAGCGAGACCGAGGCCGTCCACAGCGGGTAGTCGGGCGCCGGGACCAGCACCTCGTCGCCGTCGTCGAGCAGCGCCTGCATCGACATCTGGATCAGCTCGGACGCGCCGTTGCCGAGGTAGACGTCCTCGACGTCCAGCGGGATGCCCTTGGTCTGGTAGTGCTGCATCACCGCGCGGCGCGCGCTCAGCAGCCCCTTGGCGTCCCCGTAGCCGTGCGCGTCCTTCAGCGTCCGGAGCATGTCCTCCAGGATCTCGGGGGGACACTCGAAGCCGAAGGGGGCCGGGTTGCCCGTGTTGAGCTTGAGGATGCGGTGACCGGCAGCCTCAAGCCGCATCGCCTCCTCAAGAACCGGGCCCCGGATCTCGTAACAGACATTTGCGAGCTTCGTCGACTGGATCACCTGCATGCCGGTCACCTTACGGCGGTGTTACGCGGGCCGCGCGGTGTTTTTCGCCACCCGGGGGACGCCCCGGCGGCCCCTGCCGCGTACCGAACGGCCTGCGAGGACGTCCGTGCGGCGGCCGTCCTCGATCACGAAAAGCCCGTCGATCAGGACGTACGGGATCCCGGTCGGCGGGGTCCGCGGGCTGGCGTACGTGGCGCCCGCCGCGACCGTCTCCGGGTCGAAGAGCACCAGGTCGGCGCGGTAGCCCTCGCGGACCAGGCCGCGGTCGGCGAGCCCCAGCCGCGCCGCCGGGCGGCCGGTGATATGGGCCACACACTCCTCCAGGGTGAGCACGCCCAGCTCGCGCACGTAGTGGCCCAGGTAGTGCGGGAAGGTGCCGTACGCGCGCGGGTGCGGCTTCGCGCCGTGCAGGATGCCGTCCGAGCCGCCCGTGTGCGCGGGGTGCCGCATCACCGTGCGGACGTTCTGCTCGTCGCCGACGTGCTGGAGGATCGTCGTCCCCAGCCGGTCGGCCAGCAGCAGCGCACGGGCCGCGGGCCAGCCGTCCAGGCGCCTGCCGACGTGCCCGGCCAGGGCGGGGTCGCCGGTGCCGGAGATCTCGACCGTCGACCAGTCGACCGGCACGCCGTGGCAGCCGTCCGAACCCTCCACCTCCAGCGCGTGCCGGATCCGCTCCGCGGTGGGCGCGTCCCGCAGCCGGGCCAGCGTCGCCTCCGGGCCGCCGACCGCCGCCCAGCTCGGCAGCAGCGCGGCGAGCGTCGTGCAGCCCGCGGTGTAGGGGTAGCTGTCCAGCGTGACGTCGGCGCCGTCCGCGGCGGCCGCGTCCAGGAGCGCCAGCAGGTCGCCCGCGCGGCCGGCGTTCTCGCCGAAGTTCATCGTCGCGTGCGCCAGGTGGAGCGGGCAGCCGGCCGTCCTGGCGAGGGCCAGCATCTCCTCGTACGCGCGCAGGGCGCCCGCGCCGTACGAGCGGTGGTGCGGGCAGAAGTAGCCGCCGTGCGCGGCGACCACGCGGCACAGCTCCGCCAGCTCGGCGTCCGGCGCGTACATGCCCGGCGTGTACGTCAGGCCCGCCGACATGCCGACGGCGCCGTCCGCCATGCCCTCCGCGACCAGGCGCTTCATCTCCGCCAGCTCGCCGGGTGCGGCCGGGCGGTCCTCCCAGCCGACCGCCATCATCCGCACGGTGCCCTGCGGGACGAGGTAGGCCGCGTTGACGGCGACGCCCTGGTCGAGGCGGTCGAGGTACCCGCCGACCGTGCGCCAGTCGAACGTCACGTCCGAGCCGTCGCCGTTCCACCCCGCGATGAGCGTGCGCAGCGTGTCGAGGGTGCGGTCGTCGGCGGGCGCGTACGACAGGCCGTCCTGGCCGAGGACTTCGAGGGTGACGCCCTGCGCCGCCTTGGCCTCGTGGGCCGGGTCCGTGAGGAGGGCGAGGTCGCTGTGGGCGTGCATGTCGATGAAGCCGGGGGCGAGGGCGAGGCCGCTGGCGTCGAGGGTTCTCCTGCCCGTGAGCCGGCTGCGGCCGGGGGGCCGTATCTCGGCGATGCGGCCCTCGGCGATGCCGATGTCCGCGAGGCGGGCGGAGCGCGTGCCCGTGCCGTCGATGAGGCGCGCTCCGCGTACGACCAGGTCCATGGTCCAGACCATACGGTGCGCTCGCCGGGGGCTGGGCTGGGGGGCGCTCCGTTCTGCGTGGTGCGGTGCGGTGTGCGACCTTCTGCCGGTGGGGGCTGGTCGCTCCGTTCTCCCCCAGAGCTTCGCCTGGGAGGTGCCCCCACGCGCCCCTTACGCGGCGCCGCCGTTGCTGGGGCGGGGGACGGTGCGGGGCACCTCCTCGGAATGCGCCTTCGCCCTCGTACCGAGTTGGTGAGGGACTGGCAGCGCATTCCTGCGGGGGCACCCCGCACCGTCCCCCTCCGGGGTGTACGGCGGGCTCGCCGCCGACGGTGGGCAAGTCCCGCAAGGGGACCGTCAGACGACATCTGACCCGCACGGGTGGTGCGGGTGGGAAACACCCCGCGCCGCCAGGCGCGGGTACCGCGGGGGATGAGGTCCTAGAAGAACGTGCGGACGTACTCCGTGACCGTGCCGTCCGTCGTGGCGACGGGGATGAGGGGCCATTTGTCGAAGGTCGTGCAGGGGTGGGAGACGCCGAGGCTCACGAGGTCGCCGACCTGGAGGGGGTCGGTGGGGGGGACGTCGAGCCAGAGGTGCTGGTCGGAGATGCCGGTGACGCGGAGGTCGGCGGGGGCGGGGCGCGAACCGGTGGGGGTGCGGACGGTGAGGGGGGTGGGGAGGCCGAGGTCGTAGGGGGCGTCGCGCTTGCCCGCGTTGAGGAAGGCCTGCGTGGGGGAGGGGCGGGAGACGACCTGGGCCCAGAGGCGGAAGGCGGGTTCGAGGTGGCCGGGGACGCGGGTGAAGGGGGTGATGCGGGCGTAGTGCTGGTCGTCGTGGGTGACGTAGGCGCCGGAGCGGAGCAGCGGGAGGGCGGGGCGGGAGAGCGCGGGGAGGTCGGCGAAGACCTCGGCGACCGCGTCGAACCAGGCGGAGCCCCCCGCGCTGACGATGACGTGGTCGGTGTCGGAGAAGGCGCCGGTGGAGTCGAGGGTGGCGGCGAGGGCGGTGAGGCGGCGCAGCCACGCGCGGACGCGGTCGGGGTCGGCGGCGGGGACCTCGCCCTCGTAGCCTGCGACGCCGACGAGCCGCAGGTGGGCGGCGGCGGTCGTGGCCTCGGCGACGGCGAGGGCCTCCGCCTCGGTGCGGACGCCGGTGCGTGCGCCCTCGCCCGCGCCGAGTTCGACGACGACGTCGAGGGGGCGCCGGGCGCCCGCGGCGGCGAGGGCCGCGTCCATGAGGGCGACGCCGTGGACGGAGTCGACGTAGCAGACGAGGGTGAAGCCGGGGTCCGCGTCGAGTTCGGCGGCGACCTGGCGGAGGGCTGCGGGGTCGACGAGTTCGTTGGCGAGGAAGACCCGGGGGATCCCGAACGCCCGGGCCACGCGCAGCTGGTGGGGGACGGCGACGGTGATGCCCCAGGCGCCGTGGTCGAGCTGGCGGGCGAAGAGCCGCGGGGCCATGGACGTCTTGCCGTGCGGGGCGAAGGCGAGGCCGTGGTCGGTCGTCCAGCGTTCGAGTGCGGCGAGGTTGTGGTCGAGGGCTTCCGCGGAGAGGACGAGCAGCGGGGTGCTGAAGCCTCCGTTGGTCAACGAGCGGTGCTGCTCAGTGAGTTCGCCGACGGTGAGCCCGTCCGCGTCGGGCGGCAGGCCCTTGAAGCGGTGGTCGATCCGCTCGTCGCGGAGCGCGGCGACCCGTTCGGCGACTGTTGCGGCAACGGCGTCCATGCACCCTCCGTACCCCGCAAGGCGTTGCGTCATGTGCAACGGCCATTGCGTATCGTGTTTCGAGCTGTCTAACATCCGGTCCTGCGCCTGGTCAACGGCGGCAGACCCGTACCCGGACCCAGGGGAAGTGAACGTGAGCGTGACGCCGGACTTCGACGTCGTATGCCTGGGCGAGTCCATGGTCACTTTCGTGCCCACCACGGGCGGGCCGCTCGCGGACGTCCCCGCCTTCGAACGCGGTATCGGCGGCGCGGAGTCCAATGTCGCGTGCACACTGGCGCACGCCGGGCACACCGCGCGGTGGGTCAGCCGGGTCGGCGGCGACGGCTTCGGCGACCATCTCGTCGAGACGATCGCGGCCGCGGGCGTGGACGTCGGCGCGGTGCAGCGCGACCCGCACCGTCCCACCGGCATCTACTTCCGTACGGCGGGCGAGCGGGCCACGACGCTGGACGCCGCCCCCGGGCGCGCCGAGGTCGTCTACTACCGCAAGGGCTCGGCTGCCTCCGCCCTGTCGCCCGCGCTGGTGCAGCGGCGCGACGTGTGGGCGGGCCAGGTGCTGCACCTGACCGGCATCACCTGCGCCCTGTCGGCCACCTGCCGGGCGCTGATGCGGCGGCTCACCCACCGCGAACCGGGCCGCCCGCTGGTCTCCTTCGACGTCAACCACCGCCCCGCGCTGTGGCACGGTGCCGACCCGTGGCTGCTCGCCGAGCTGGCCAGAGGCTGCGACCTGGTGTTCGTCGGCGAGGACGAGGCGCAGGCCGCGTGGGGCCTGCCGGACGCCGACGCGGTACGGGCCGCGCTGCCGGAGCCCGCGACCGTCGTGGTCAAGCAGGGCGCGGGCGGCGCCACCGCCTTCAGCGGCGGGACGCGCGTGCACGTACCCGCCCCGGCCGTGGACGTCGTCGCGCACGTCGGCGCGGGCGACGCCTTCGCCGCCGGGTTCCTGTCCGCGACGCTGCGCGGGCTGCCGCTGCGCGACCGGCTGCGGCACGGCCACCTGCTCGCCGCCGCGGCCCTCACCGTGCCCGGCGACCTGGCCGTACCGCCCGCGCGCGGGCACGCCGACGCCCTCGCCGCCCTCGACGACACCGCATGGGGCAGACTGCGACTCGCGCCCGGCTGGACGGACCGGGCCGACGACCTGCTGGAGGAGGTGGCGCGGTGAGCCAGACCGTCGACCGGGCGCTGACCATCCTGCCGCTGCTCGCCGAGGGACCGGCGAGTCTGGAGCAGGTCGCCACCCGGCTCGACGTGCACAAGTCCACCGCGCTGCGGCTGCTGCGCACCCTGCACGAGCACGGCATGGTCTACCGCCAGCAGGACCAGCGCTACCGGCTGGGCGCGCGGCTCTTCGCGCTCGCCCAGCAGGCCGTCGAGTCCCTCGACATCCGCGGCGTCGCCCACCCGCACCTGGCCGCCCTCAACGCGCAGACCGGACACACCGTGCACCTCGCCGTCTACGAGCAGGGTGAGGTCGTCTACATCGACAAGGTCGAGAGCCGGTACCCGGTGCGGATGTACTCGCGCATCGGCCGTCCGGTCGCCATCACCGTCGCCGCCGTCGCCAAACTGCTGCTCGCCGACCTGCCCGAGCCCGAGCGCCGGGACGTCGCCGAGCACCTCGACTACCCGCGCTACACGCCGCGTTCGACCCCGGACGCCGCCTCCTTCCTCGCCGAGCTGGCCCGTGTGCGCGAGCAGGGCTGGGCGAGCGACCTGGGCGGTCACGAGGAGTCCATCAACTGCGTCGGGGCGCCCGTGCGGGGGCCGGACGGGCGGGTGTGCGCGGCCATGTCCGTCTCCGCGCCCAACGTCGTGGTCGGAGCGGAGGAGTTGCTGCGGCTGCGGCCGCTGATCCTGCGCACCGCCGAGGCGATCGGCGCCGAGCTGTCCGGCGTCACGCCGTCCCCTCCCGCGTCAACCGCCGCCCCCGTGATGAAAGGTGCCACCTGATGAGCGAAGTGCCCGAGGCCGCTGTGAAGACGGCGATCACTCCGCCGACGCACACCGTGCCGCCCGCGAAGTTCTCGCACGGTGTCCGCAAGGGCAACATCCTGCAGGTCGCGGGCCAGGTCGGCTTCCTGCCCGCGCAGGAGGGCAGGCCGCCCACCCCGGCGGGACCCGACCTGCGCGCCCAGGTCCTCCAGACCCTCGCCAACGTCCAGTCGGTGCTGGAGGCGGGCGGCGCGTCCTGGGAGGACGCGGTGATGGTCCGGGTCTACCTGACGGACACGGCCCACTTCGCCGAGTTCAACACCCTGTACGACGCGTACTTCGCCGCGCTGGCCCAGCCGCCCGCCGCCCGCACGACGGTGTACGTCGGCCTCCCGGCGGGCCTGCTGGTCGAGATCGACGCACTGGCCGTTCTGGGCTGACGCCCACCCGGCCGCGGGCCGCTCCGGGCTGCCCTCTGCGGAGGGCGGTGAGCGTTTTTCAGGGGCGCGGGGAACTGCGCGACCAGCCACCGACCGCCTGCACGTCGTCACCGGCCCGAAGGGGCAGTTCGGATCGTGCCGGACGACCGGCCGGTGGTGGGTTGCGCGCGCAGTTCCCCGCGCCCCTCAGGTTCTTCGGACTACGGCAGAGCGTGGACGTGCGGGCCCACCCCGTTGGACCAGGTGTTGCCGGCGGAGGCGTCCCAGTTCGTGGACCAGGTCATCGCCCCGCCGATACCCGGCCAGGTGGTGGACGGCTTGAACGTGCCGCAGCCGGTGCCCTTCGCGAGGCAGTCGATCGCGTTGTTGACGACGCTCGGGCTCACGTAGCCCGAGCCGGCCGCGCTGGTGGACGCCGGGGTGCCGATGCCGACCTGCGCGGGGGACAGGCCCGCCTGGATCGCGGTGCAGGCGAGGCTGGTGATGAAGTCCACCGAGCCCTGGCTGTACACGCCGCCGTCGCAGCCGTTCATCGAACCGCTGTTGTAGTACTGCGTGTTGACGATCGTCAGGATGTCCTTGATCTTGAGCGCGGTGGCCAGGTAGTCACTGCCGGCCGACAGCATGTCGATCGTCTGCGGGGCCATCGTGATGACGAGGCCCGAGCCCGCCTTGGCGCTCAGCGCGCGCAGCGCCTGCGGCATGTAGGTGGAGTCGATGCCGTTCTCCAGGTCGATGTCGACACCGTTGAAGCCGTACGTCTGCATGAGCGAGTAGACGCTGTTGGCGAAGTTGGTCGCCGAGGCCGAGTCCCGTACCGAGATCGTGCCGTTCTGGCCGCCGACCGAGATGATGACCTTCTTGCCCGCGGCCTGCTTCGCGGCGATGTCGGCCTTGAACTGCGCCTGGCTGTAGCCGAGCGACGGGTCGAGGGTGAAGGACACCGCGCCGGGCGTGCCGGTCGCGTCCGCGAAGGCGACGGCGATGATGTCGTACTGGCTCTGCACCTGCGCGATGGTCTGGACGGTCGCGCCGTTGTTGAAGTTCTGCCAGTAGCCGGTGACGACGTGCTTGGGCAGGTTCCCGGCCGGAGGTGTGGTGGGCGGGGTCGTCGGAGGCGTCGTCGGCGGGGTGGTGGGAGGCGTGGTCGGGGGAGTCGTGGGCGGGGTCGTCGGGGGTGTGGTCGGCGGGGTGGTGGCCCCGGCCGGGCCGGTGAGGCTGAAGTCGTCGGCGTAGTAGGCGGGCTGGCCGTACCAGCCGTGCACGTACACCGTCACGGACCTGGTGTTGGCGCCGGTGGTGAAGGTGGTGCTGAGCTGCTGGTAGGAGGACGCGCCCGGGGTCCAGGTGGACGGGTCGGTGCCGCCGGTGCCGGTGGCGCCGATGTAGACGTAGCTGCCCTGGACGTACGCGCTCAGCGTGTACTGGGAGTTGGGCTGGACGCTGACGGTCTGCGAGCACTGGGAGTTGTCGGAACCCGCCGGGGTGCCCTTGAGGGCGCCGGAGCCGGAGTGCACCGGGCTGGTGACGGCGGCGCCGCTGCCCGCGGTGCAGGTCCAGCCGGAAAGGCCGCTCTCGAAGCCGGAGTTGGCGACCAGGTTGGTGGTCGCGGCGCTGGCGCTGCCGGTGACGGCGAAGGCGGCGGCCGCGCCGACCACGGCCGTCGCGCTCAGCACGGCGACGGTGCGCTGCCTGGTGGACGTTCTGCGAGGGGCACGGCCCGCGTTATTCGCGTGCGATGCACGTTCCACGACTGCCTCCTGGGGGCAAGGAGTTGGGGGGTAGTGGGAGTGCGGAGAGGAAAGAACCCCGGGGTGGTCCCGGTAAGGGAGAAAGTTGGTCCAGACCAATTGGGTTGTCAAGACCTCTTGCCGACGGCCGGTGTTCACCTGTCCCGATCCGCAACTTTGCGCACCCAACTCGCTACCCATCGATAAGCTGACGACCGTAAAACGCCAGGCCGAGGGGGCCGTTCCGGCGGAAAGGGGGAGGTTCCGGATGCCGAGCGTCATCACGGTCACATCCGACGACCTCGCGCTGCCCCTGGAGCAGCACGTCGCCCAGGTCGCCGCCGCACTCGACGCCCACGGGCACGTCGTCGCGCTCGCGCCCGCCGAGGCCGACGACGCCGCCCGCCGCCGGCTGCACACCGTCCGCTCGGCCCTGGAGGCCGACCGGCTGGCCATCGTGCCGCTCGGCCTGCCGCCGCTGGCCCGCGTCCTGCTCGGCGAGCAGCTGCGCCAGCTCACCGGCACCGACCTCGGGCCCGGCGTACTCGCCGGGGCCGCCCGGCTGCTGTCGTACTACCTGCACTCCGGTGCGCTGCTCGGCTCCGTCAGCAAGCTCGACCGGGTGCCGGTCGGGGTCGGCAGCCACGTCAAGTCCCTCGTTCCCGGGCGGCACTTCGCCGTCCTCGCGCACCCCGAGCCGTACATCGGCGAGGCCGAACCGGCCGCCGTACCGCCCGGTCCGGGCTACATGACGCAGCTCGCGCTCGCGGGCAAGGGCCTCGACCCGGGGTGGATCACCGGGCCGCTGGCCGCGGCCTGGCGCTCCCAGCACGTCCGCGAGGTGCCGCTGCCGCCGGACTCCGCCCGCTGGTGGGGCACCGGCAAACTCGTCGAGTTCACCGCCTACATCGCCGACGTCGGCATGCTCTACCAGCTCGTCACCTCCGTCCGGCGCGACACCTGCACCTGGTGCGGGCTCGAAGTCATCGGCGACCAGTGCCTGTTCTGCGCCACCCGGCTGGGCGACCGCAACGCCCCCGCCAAGCACGCCGCGGACCCGCGAGGACGGTCCGTGGAAACCCCGCGCCGCCCCCAACTCGAACCCCACAAGCGATAGGTGCGACCGCACATGAACTCACGTCAGCGCCGTGGCGTCGTCCTGCTGGTGGTCTCCGCCGTGTGCGCGGTCGCCGCCTTCGCCGGAGTGCTCGCGGTCGTCAACGACGCGCGCTCCGAGGTCGGTTCGAAAGTCACCGCGTACGAGCTGACCAAGGACGTCCCCGCCTACCAGCAGCTCGACGCCTCCGACGTGCGCCAGGTGCAGGTGCCCTCGCGCTGGCTGCCGGACACCGCGGTCCGTGACCTCGCGGAGGTCCACGGCAAGATCGCCGCGGTCGCGCTGGCCAAGGGGTCGCTCCTGCAGACCGACATGGTCGCGCCACGTCCCGAACTCAAGCCCGGCCAGATGGAGATCGCCATCATGATCGACGCCGAGACGGGCGTCGCGGGCAAGATCACCCCGGGCGCACGGGTCAACATCTTCGCCACCTTCGCGGGCAAGACCGACACCGCGCCGGACGTCTCGCGCATCATCGTCGCGGGCGCGCAGGTCGTCGACGTCGGCGAGATCAAGGCCTTCGACAAGGACGCCGAATCCCAGCGGCAGTCCACCGAGGGCGTGCCCATCACCTTCGCGCTCGACGCCGAGGACGCCCAACGCGTCGCCTACGCGGAGTCGTTCGCCGAACACGTCCGGCTCGCCCTGGTCGCGCCCGGCGACACCGCCGCCCCGCCCGCCGACTCCCGCAACTACACGCTGTCCGGCGACACCGCGGGCGGCGGGGGAGGTGCCCGGCCGTGACCGTCCGCATCGTCGCCGCCACCTCCGACCAGGACGCCGCCCGCGCCCTGCTCGGCCTGCTCGCCCAGCTCCCGGGCGCCGAACCGGCCCCCGCGCTGCCCGACTCCGGCTCGCTGCTCGACCTGCTCGCGCGCGCCGCCGAAGCGGGCGTCGACGAACTGCCCGAGGTCGTCATCGTCCACGAGACGATCGGCCCGATGCCCGCCCTGGACCTGGTCCGCGACATCGCGCTGCGCTTCCCCGCGGTCGGCGTCGTCCTGCTCACCCCCGACACCGGCCCCGCCGCACTCGCCGCCGCGATGAACTCCGGCGCCCGCGGCGTCGTCGGACTCCCGCTCGCCTACGACGAGTTGGGCGCCCGGGTGGAAGCCGCCGCAACCTGGGCCGGGGGCGTACGACGGCACCTCGGGCCGCAGCGCGCCGCCGCGCTGCCCGCTGTGGCGGGCGGCACCGTGGTGGCCGTCGCGGGCGCCAAGGGCGGCGTCGGCACGACCGTCACCGCCGTCCACGTCGCCCTCGCCGCGCTCGCCTCCGGCCGCTCCACCGCACTGGTCGACCTCGACCTCCAGGGCGGCGACGTCGCCTCCTACCTCGACGTGCAGTTCCGCCGCTCCGTCGCCGACCTCGCCGACATCGCCGACGTCTCCTCCCGCGTCCTGCACGACGCCATGTACGTCCACGAGTCCGGCCTCGCCCTGCTCCTCGCCCCCGCCGACGGCGAACGCGGCGAGGAGGTCACCGACCGCGCCGCCCGCCTCGTCCTCACCGCGCTGCGGCAGCGCTACGAGGTCGTCGTCGTGGACTGCGGCACCCAGATCACCAGCGCGAACGCGGTCGCCGTCGAGGTCGCCGACACCGCGGTGCTCGTCACCACCCCCGACGTCGTCGCCGTACGCGCCGCCAAGCGCATGGTGCGCATGTGGGACCGGCTCCAGGTCCGCAAGCCCCAGGACACGGTGGCCGTCGTCAACCGCCACACCCGCACCACCGAGATCCAGCCCACCCTCGTCGGCCGCATCACCGGCACCCGCGTCGCCACGTCCGTGATCCCCGCCGCCTTCCGCGAACTCCAGCCCGTCATCGACGCGGGCCGCCTCCACGACCTCGACACCCGCTCCACCGTCAAAGCCGGCATCTGGGCGCTGGCCGGTGAGATCGGCGTCGTCACCGGCGCGACACTGCCCGCACCGCGCGGCAAGAAGTCCCGCCGCGAACGCCGCGACGCCGCGGGCGCGGGCAAGGGCGACCGGGGGGAGCGCGGCGACCGAGGCCAGGTGACCCTGGAGACCCTCGGCATGACGCCGATCATCCTCGTCACCCTCATCCTCGTGTGGCAGGCCGTCCTCGCCGGCTACACCTTCACCCTCGCGGGCAACGCGGCCGACGAGGCCGCCCGCGCCGCCGCCGTCGCCGCGGACCCGCAGGCCGCGGCGACGGCCGCCGCGAAGTCCGACCTCCCCGGCGCGTGGGCCGACCCCGCGGGCGTCGACACGGCGGTCTCCGACAGCACGGTGTCGGTGACCGTGACGCTCAAGGTCCCGGTGCTCTTCCCGGGCGCGATCGACTTCCCGGTCAAGGTCCACGGCCACGCCCGCATCCCCCGCGAACGGCCCGCGGGATGAGCCCCCCGCGGCCCGTGAGGGCACCCACGCGTCCGCGCCGGGGAGGTACCCCCACGCGCCCCCGAACGCTGGCCCCGCGCGGCATGCGCACCCTCGCCGGGCGCGTCCGGCGGGCGGGGGAGCGCGGCGTGGCCTCGCTCGAATACCTCGGGATGCTCCCGTTCCTGCTGCTCATCGCCCTCGCGGGGATCCAGCTCGGCCTCGTCGCCTACTGCGGCGAACAAGCCGGGACGGCCGCCCGCGCGGCAGCGCGCACCGCCGCGCTGCCGCCGCCGGACGGCGGGACGGGCGCCGGGACGCAGGCCGGGAACGACGCCGTCAGCAGCTGGCTGACGGCCAGGATCGGCTGGCGCTCGGACCCGGACTCGTACACCGCGACCGCGAAGGTCGACGTGCCCTCCGTGCTGCCCGGCGTGCACCTGTTCGGGCCCGTGTCGCGTTCCGCGACCATGCCGAGGGAGGACACCGCCCCATGAGCCTGCGCGCGCGCCTGGCCGCCGACGAGCCCACCCCGCAGACGCAGGAGAGCCACCTCGTCGCGGTCTACCGGGCCAAGCTGCTCCAGGAGATCGACCTCGCCGAGATGTCGACGCTCGCACCCGCCGAGCGCCGGGCGCGGCTGGAGCGGGTGCTCGGGCACATCATCAGCCGCGAGGGCCCGGTGCAGTCGACCGCGGAGCGGGCCGCGCTGATCCGCCGGGTCGTGGACGAGGCGCTGGGCCTGGGCATCCTGGAACCGCTGCTGGAGGACGCGTCGATCACCGAGATCATGGTGAACGGCCCGGACCGCATCTACGTCGAGCGCGGCGGCCGCATCGAGCAGGTCGCCGCCCGCTTCTCGTCCGCCGAGCAGCTGCTCCAGACCATCGAGCGCATCGTGTCGACCGTCAACCGCCGGGTGGACGAGTCGAATCCGATGGTCGACGCGCGCCTGCCGTCCGGTGAGCGCGTCAACGTCGTCATCCCGCCGCTCGCGCTGACCGGGCCGACGCTCACCATCCGCCGCTTCCCGCGCGCGTACACGCTCAAGGAGCTGATCGGGCTCGGCACGCTCGACGAGCACATGCTGCTGCTGCTGGCCTCGCTGGTGCGCGCGAAGCTCAACATCATCGTGAGCGGCGGCACGGGCTCGGGCAAGACGACGCTGCTGAACGCCCTGTCGGGGCTGATCCCGGACGGCGAGCGGATCATCACCGTCGAGGACGCCGCCGAACTCCAGCTCCAGCAGGAGCACGTGATCCGGCTGGAGTCGCGCCCGCCCAACGTCGAGGGCGAAGGCCGGGTCACCATCCGGGACCTGGTCCGCAACAGCCTGCGCATGCGCCCGGACCGGATCATCGTCGGCGAGGTCCGCGGCGGCGAGACGCTGGACATGCTCCAGGCCATGTCCACCGGCCACGACGGCTCGTTGGCCACCGTGCACGCCAACTCCGCCGAGGACGCGGTGCTGCGGCTCCAGACGCTGGCGTCCATGAGCGAGGTCAAGATCCCCTACGAGGCGCTGCGCGACCAGATCAACAGCGCCGTCGACGTCATCGTGCAGCTCAACCGGCACATCGACGGCACACGCCGGATCGCCGAGATCGCCGTGCTGTCCTCGCGCGGCCGCGACGTCTTCCGGCTCACCTCCGCCACCCGCTTCCGCGTCGAACCGCTGGGCGTCGACCGTATCGTCCGCGGCTGGTACGAACACCGGCCCCTGCCACGGGAGATCGGCGAACGGCTCTACCTGGCCGGCGAACACGTGCCCGCCGCCTTCGGGGTGGGCGAGAGCGAACTCGAACTCGACAGCCGGGAGGCCAAGTGAGCGCGTTCCAGGCCCTCGTGGCGTCCGCGGCAGGAGCTCCGCCCGCTCCGCCCGGGAGTGCTCCGTCCCACCTCGCCGCGAACGGGCGCAACTTCGCCGGAGGCCCCTACCCGCTGCTGGTCCTCGGCGTCACACTGCTCGCCCTGGTGCTCGCGGTGTGGGGCCTGCACGCATGGCGCGGGGGCCGCGCCGACCGCGCCGCACTCGTCGAACGGCTCGCCGCCGAACTGGGCGCCGCGGGCGAGGGGCGCGGTACGACGGTGCCCTTCGCCCGGCTCGACCGCCGGGTGCGCCGCTACGCGTGGGGCCGCAGGCTCGCCGGGCAGCTCGCCGCCACCGGCACCGACCTCACACCCGGGCAGTTCACGGCCGCGTCGGTCGGGGTCGTGATCGGGGCGTGGGTCGCCGCGTGGGTGGTCTTCGCGCCGTTCTTCGGGCCGATCGCCGCGCTCATCGCGGGCTGGACGGCGTACTCCTTCCTGGAGTGGCGCCGCCGGGTGCGCACCGAACGCTTCATCGCGCAACTCCCGGACCTCGCCCGTGTGCTGGCCAACGCCACACAGGCCGGGCTGGCGCTGCGCACCGCCGTGTCGATGGCCGCGGAGGAGCTGGACGCGCCCGCGGGCGAGGAGCTGCGGCAGGTCGCCGACGCGATGGCGCTCGGCCACTCCGTCGAGGACGCCCTCGGCGAGCTGCAGCAGCGACTGCCGAGCCGCGAACTGGTCGTGCTGGTCTCCACGCTGGTGCTGTCCAGCCGGGCGGGCGGCTCCGTCGTCGAGTCGCTGCGCAACCTCACCGTCACCCTGGAGGAGCGCAAGGAGACCCGGCGCGAGATCCGCACCCAGATGTCGCAGGTCACCGTCACCGCGTACGCGGTCCCGGTCATCGGCCTCGGCTCGCTCTTCCTGCTGGACCGCATCATGCCCGGCTCGCTGAGTGCCATGACCGGCTCGACCGTCGGCCGGATCTGCGTGCTGATCTCCCTCGGGCTGTACGTCGTCGGCTTTGCCCTGATCCGCCGGATGTCGAGGATCGACATATGAGCACCAGCACCATGACCCTCGCCGGCCTCGGGCTCGCCCTCGCCCTGGCCGCCTGCGCGGTCGGCGTCGTCCACGCGGTGGGCCTGCTGCGCTCCGAGGCCAGGCTCCCCGACGACCTCGCGCTCGCCCTGGAGGTCGGCAGCACCCGCACCACCCGCACCGGCAACGCCATCGACCGGCTCGGCATCCGCTGGGCCCCGCTGGTGATGCGGCTCATGGGCCCCGCCCGCGTCGCGAAGATGCGCGCCCGCATCGAACACGCGGGCCACCCGCACGGGTTGACCGTCGAGCGGTACGCCGCCCGGCGCGCGGTCTACGGCATCCTCGGCGGCCTCACCGCGCTGCTGCTCATCACCCGCGGCAACTGGTTCCTGGCCCTGCTGCTGCTCGCCTACGGCTGGTTCTGGGCGGACCTCGGCCTGTGGCTGGCCGTCCGCCGCCGCCGCGACGACATCGAACGCACCCTGCCCGACTTCCTCGACGTCCTCGCCGTCGTCGTCAGCGCGGGCCTCGGCTTCCGGCAGGCCCTGGAACGTGTCAACGCCGTCTACGACGGCCCGTGGTCCGACGAGATCCGCATCGCCCTGCGCCAGATGGACGTCGGCGTCAGCCGCCGCGACGCCTTCGACCAGCTCCGCAAGCGCAACCGCAGCGACCAGGTCGGCCAGTTCGTCACCGCCCTCCAGCAGGGCGAGGAACTCGGCGCGCCCATCGCCCGTACGCTGCTCCAGATCGCGACCGACATGCGCCGCACGGAGGCCCAGAACGCCCGCCGCCGCGCCGCCCGCATGGTCCCGCGCGCCACCGGCGTCATCACCGTGCTGCTCGTCCCGGCGACGATGATCCTGCTCATCACCGGCACCGTCATCGGCTCGCAGATCCACTTCGGCGACATCTTCGGCGGCGGCGGTGAGTGAGGCGGCCGCGGCGGCGGCCGAAACGGTGATCAAGCTGCGACGGACCGCGACCAAGCGGCATGCTGTAAGGGCCACTTGTCCGCCGGGTCACTTGGTGGGCGATTGGCGCACGACCGGCTGCGAATGCCCGAGGTTCGGGTGTACCTTTGCATTCGCAACCATATTTGCACCTGCAATCCGGATTGACCCGCTGCGGACGACAACCGACCACCAGCGAGAGGCGGTGCACCGTGACCACCATCCCCGACCCCGACGGGCACCCCACGGCCACCGCCGCACGTACCACCAGCCAGGTGACAAAGGATGGGGCGAACAATCATGACCAGGTGGGCACTCCAGCGCTACACCACCGCCGAGATCTGGCTCCGCACCCGCACGGACCGCGCGACCGAGCGCCTCTCGGCCCGCCTGACCGCCCGCTCGGACCGCGGCCAGACGTCGTTCGAGTACCTGGGGATCGCGGTGGTGATCGCGGTGATCATCGGGGTGCTGGCCGGGACCACGGACATCGGCGACAAGATCAAGAGCGGTATCACCAAGACGATCAACAAGATCACGAACGGCAAGTAGGGCTGCGTGACGACCGCGGGCAGACGGTGGGCATCTACATCGTCTCCATGGCGGCGCTGCTCTTCCTCGCCTTCGCCTACTTCGCCGTGGGCCAGGCGTCCGTGACGCGCGGCCAGGCGCAGACCGCGGCGGACGCGGCCGCCCTCGCGGCGGCCCGGGCCGACCGCGACGCGCTGCGGGACGACTTCCTGCAGGCGGTGACCGCCGGTGATCTCGGCACCCTGACCGGCCTGCTCGGGAACCTCGGGCAGCACGACGCGGTCGCCTGCGCGGCGGCGGCCGGCTACGCCGACCGCAACGGCGCGGAGATCCCGCCGGGCGGCTGCGTACCTGCTGCCGGAGGCTCCGGGTACACCGTCACCGTCCGCTCGCGCGACGCGGTCGGCAAGTCCGCCGTGGACGGCACGGAGGCGATCCACGCGAAGGCCACGGCCACCGCCGTGGTCGAACCGCGCTGCACGGTGGGCCCGAAGCAGGGCCAGGTGCTCGGCTTCACGTGCGACCACCAGGATGTGACGCTCGATCCGACGTCCGGCGACTTCCGGCTGGACCTTTCCACCTTCTACTCAGTCCACCTGAGCCAGTGACCTCCGGCCGAATGTGAGGATGCGCGAACGATGGGATACGGACGCAGGGCACTGATCGCGGCGGCCGTGGCCGGCACGCTCGCCGTCGGCCTGTCCGGGTGCGGAAGCGGCGGGAAGCAGGACGACGGAAAGCCGTCCGCCTCGGCCGGAGGCGCGAAGCACTCCGCTTCCGCCACCGGTTCGGACGCGGGCGCGGATGCGGACTCGCCCAGCGACGCGCCGGTCCTCGCCCAGATCAAGGGCGCGCAGGACATCGCGGTCACCATCAACTCGGCGGTCCGGGACCCGGGCGGCTTCGTCACCGTCCAGGGCACCCTGACCAACAACGGCAGCGACACGTTCGACGCGGACGCCTGGCGCGGCAACGAGGTGGCCCTGGCCCCCTCCGGCGCGTCGGCGGCGGGCGCCGTCCTCATCGACGAGGCAGGCAAGAAACGCTACTACGTGCTGCGCGACACGGACGGAAAATGTCTGTGCACCATGGGGCTCACCGGCGTCGAGCCGAAGGAGTCCCGCCCGTTCTTCGCGCAGTTCCCCGCCCCGCCCGCCGCCACGACCGAGGTCGAGTTCGAACTCCCCACCATGCCCCCCGCCAAAATCACCATCTCCGAGGGGTGATCCGGATGAAGCCCGCGGCGGCAGCCGCAAGTATCACGCTCAGTGTCGTCCTGCTGGCCGGCGGCACCGCCGTGGCCGTCGCGCCCGCGGCGGGGGCGGCCGGGGCGGACACCGGGACGCCCACCGCGCCGCCCGCGCCCGGGGACGGGAGCCAGGGACAGGGGTCGGCCGAGCACGTCGACGCGAGCTCGCCGAACCTGCGGCTGCCCGAGGGGTCGAAGCTCGCTCCGGCGAAGGTGCTGGACATCGTGTCGGTGTCGGACGAGTCGTCCGTCGCCGCGGACCAGCCGGAGCAGCGCGAGGAGACGTCGAACGCGACGGTCACCTACGCGCTCCAGTCGGAGGTCGCCTTCGCGAAGAACAGCGCGAAGCTGTCGGCCGCGGCGACGTCCCGAGTGCAGGCGATCGCGGCGGACATCAACGCCCGGCACGTCACGTCACCCATCCGTGTCTTCGGATTCACGGACGATCTGGGGAGCAGTGAGCACGGCGTGACGCTGTCGCGACAGCGCGCGCAGGCGGTCTACCAGGTGCTGGCCGCGGCCCTGGGAAGCGCCGGTGACGCATCCCACACCTTCCAGGTCCGCGGCTACGGCGAGGACTATCCGATTGCGGACAATTCCACCGAAAGCGGCCGCCAGCAGAACCGCCGCGTGGAAATCACCTTCACTCCTCCTGCCGCGTAACGTGCGGGATGGGGCCCGAGACGCGGTACGGTGTAACTCCCCCCCTCGGGCCGGTTCGCTCTCCCCCCCTGCGAACCGGCCCGTTTTCTTTGCCCGCGTCCCCGCGGGCCCCCGTGACCCGTGCCGGGCGCCCCGCTCAGTCGAAGGCGGCCGCCCGCAGCGGGCGGTAGGCGAGGCCCAGGGAGCGGTAGAGGCGCAGCGCCGCGGTGTTGTCGTCGTCGACGACGAGCGCGGCCGTGCCGTACTCCGCGAGCGCCTCGGCCAGGACGAACGCGCACACCCGGCGGCCGAGCCCGCGGCCGCGCGCGGCCGGGGCGGTGGCGACGCCCGCGAGCAGGCCCACCGTGGGGGCGCACCAGGCGAGGGCCGCGACGGCGAGCGGCGTGCCGGAGTCGTCGGCCAGGACGCCGGCCCAGCGGTCGGCGGCGCCGGGGCGGCCGGGGCAGGCGTAGGAGTCGGGGAAGGCCTGTTCGAGCAGCGAGGTGACGGCGGGCGCGGCGGCGGGCGGCAGCCAGCGCGCGGAGCCGTCCGGCGGGACGGCGGGGGAGCCCGTGCGGTGCATCCAGCCGAAGCCGGAGGTGGGGCGCAGGGCGGGCTCGGCGTGGACGAGGGCGTCGACGAGGCCGCGGTCGCCGAACACGCGGTAGCCGCGGCCGATCTCGCCGACGACGTCACGGGCGAGCGGTATCGCCTCCGCGGCCGGGCCGGTCACCACGAGGCGGTCGCGCATCGACAGTCCGGGGGCGGCGACCGCGACAGCCGCGCCGCGCCGGAAGATCCGCGCGGTCTCGCGGTCGCGCGCGGCCCAGCGGCACAGCTCGTCGTCGGAGGGAAGCGGGTCGTACGGGGCGATCTCGTCTGTGACGGCCGTTCCGGCGGCCGGTCCGATGTGCATTCTGCATGCCTATCAGCCGGGCGGGGGAGCGTGCACGGCGGTTTGCCGCAATGAGAGGGAGCGGTAACCGTCAGTGCCCCTGATCGTCAGCCGACACCTCAAGCGTCACCCCGCGCCGCACCCCCCACCGCGCGAACGCCCCGGCCTCCGCCTCCAGTACGTGGCGGGCCCGCAGCCGCGGACGGCCGACCCGGCCCGGCGGCATCGTGCGCACCGCGCGGACCCGCAGCCGCCGGTCCAGGTAGGCCACGTCGATCGCGAAGCGCATCCGCACCGTGTGCACACTCGACGCAGGGGTCAGCAGCAGCGCCCCCTCGATGCCCTCCGCGCCCAGCAGCCCCCGGGTGCGGGCGCGGTAGGAGGCGGCGACGCGCAGCGG
Organism: Streptomyces sp. NPDC021224; assembly: GCF_044332905.1. NCBI lineage: Bacteria > Bacillati > Actinomycetota > Actinomycetes > Kitasatosporales > Streptomycetaceae > Streptomyces > Streptomyces sp. NPDC021224. The sequence continues at coordinate 87,829 of NZ_JBIRPW010000006.1, forward strand.
CACCTCGCCCTCCGGGGTGCGCAGGGTGGCGGCGCCGTCGCGCCAGCGCCGGTGCATGGGCCCTCCTCGGCAGTCTGCGGCAGTCCTCGGCGATCCGCCCCGCCCCCGTCCCCCGCCCGGGACCGGGCGTGTACGGTCGGCGTTCGTGCATGTCTATCCGATAGTGGCCGCGGCCGTCTGGGGAATGGCGAGCGGGCTGCTGCTGCCGCGGGCCGCGCACCGGCTGGCGGTGCCGTCCGGCGAGCCGTGGGCCGCGGGCTGCCGCGCCGGGCATCCGCTGCCCGCGGGGCCGCGCGGCTGGGTGGGGCCCGCGCACTGCGCCGGGTGCGACGGCTCCGGACGGGTGTCCGTGGCGGGCCTGCTCCCGGCGGTGCTGTGCGCCGCGCTGTGCGCGGGGGTCGCCGCGGTGGCCGGGGCGCACCCGGAGCTGGTGGTGTGGCTGCTGCTGATACCCGTCGGGCTCGCGCTCGCGCTGGTGGACGTGCGCGTCTTCCGGCTCCCCGACGTCCTGACGCTGCCCGCGCTGGGCGGTACGGCGGCGCTGCTGGGCGGCGCGGCGCTGCTGCCGGGGCACGAGGGGTCGTGGCCGCGGGCACTGCTGGGCGCGGTCGCGCTCGGTGTCCTCTATATGGTGCTCTTCCTCGTCAACCCGGCGGGCATGGGCTTCGGCGACGTCAAGCTCGCCCCCACGCTGGGCCTGGTCCTCGGCTGGTACGGCTGGACGTCCGTCGTGCGGGGCACGCTCGCCGCGTTCCTGCTGGGCGCGGTGGTGGGCCTCGGCCTCCTCGCGACGGGCCGCGCGCACCGCAAGACGCCGATCCCCTTCGGCCCCTTCATGCTCGCCGGGTCCGCGCTGGCCCTGCTCCTGACCTGACCTCGCTCCTGACCTGACCTCGCTCCGGGGTGCCCCTCGCGACGGGCGCCCGGGACCGGCCCGGACGACACCGTGAGGTCCGGGACGGCCCGGCGGGGCACCCCCGTGGGGCACCCCGCGAACCGAAGATCAGCCCCAGAGGTTGACGCCCTCGGGCTCGACGGCGTGCCGATCGATCTCCGCCAGCTCCTCCGGGGTCAGCGGCGCCGAGCCGACCGCGGCGACGTTGGCCTCCAGCTGGGCCACCGACGACGCGCCGATCAGCGCGGACGTGACCCGCGGGTCGCGCAGCGCCCACGACAGCGCGAGCTGCGCGAGGGACTGGCCGCGCCCGGCCGCGACCTCGTTCAGGGCCCGCAGCCGCGCGACGGTCTCCTCGTTGACGAGCGAGGGGTCGAGCGACTTGCCCTGGGCCGCGCGCGAGCCCTCCGGGATGCCGCCGAGGTAGCGGTCGGTGAGCAGGCCCTGGGCGAGCGGCACGAAGCCGATGCAGCCCATGCCCTCGTCCTCCAGGACGTCGAGCAGGCCCTCGGTCTCGATCCACCGGTTGATCATCGAGTACGACGGCTGGTGGATGAGCGCGGGCACCCCCAGGCCGCGCAGGATCCGCGCGGCCTCGCGGGTCTGCTCGGGGCCGTACGAGGAGATGCCGACGTACAGCGCCTTGCCCTGCTGGACGGCGGACGCGAGCGCGCCCATCGTCTCCTCCAGCGGGGTCTCCGGGTCGTAGCGGTGCGAGTAGAAGATGTCGACGTAGTCCAGGCCCATGCGGCCCAGCGACTGGTCGAGCGAGGCGAGCAGGTACTTGCGGGAGCCCCATTCGCCGTACGGGCCGGGCCACATGTCGTAACCGGCCTTGGTGGAGATGACCAGCTCGTCGCGGTAGGGGCGGAAGTCCTGGGCGAAGAGCGTGCCGAAGTTGGCCTCGGCGGCGCCGTAGGGCGGGCCGTAGTTGTTGGCGAGGTCGAAGTGCGTGACGCCGAGGTCGAAGGCGCGGCGCAGGATCGCCCGCTGCGAGTCGATGGTGCGGTCGTCGCCGAAGTTGTGCCACAGGCCGAGCGAGATCGCGGGCAGCTTGAGTCCGCTGCGGCCGGTCCGGCGGTATTCCATGCCGGCGGAGTAGCGCTCTTCGGCGGCGCGGTAGAGGTTTCTGATGTTCACAGGTTCTCCTTATCACGGCCGGTTTAACCGCTTACTGTCAGGCGCCCCCAGGCCGTACATGCCGTGCGGGGCCGCCTGTCGCGCCACGACCCGGTTCGTCCGGACGGCCTTTCGGGCAGTACCCTGGCGCCCGTCGACGATGCGCAGGAGGGGCTGGTACGCGATGAAGCTGCGCGACCTGGTGTACGGGCTGTACTCCCGCAGGGTGGAGCGTCGGCTCGACGTGGCGCAGGCCCCCAAGCACATCGGTGTGATCCTCGACGGCAACCGGCGCTGGGCGAAGGCGGCCGGCGGCACCGCGGAGCAGGGCCACCAGGCGGGCGCGGACAAGATCTCCGAGATGCTGGGCTGGTGCGAGGAGACCGGTGTCGAGGTGGTCACCCTGTGGCTGCTGTCCACCGACAACTTCGACCGCCCGCCGGAGCAGCTCGTCCCGCTGCTGGGCATCATCGAGGACTGCGTCGCGGGTCTGGCGGCGACCGGCCGCTGGCGGGTGCACCACGTGGGCACGATGGACCTGCTGCCGGACCGTACGGCGGCGGTGCTCAAGGAGGCCGAGCAGGACACCCACGGCATCGACGGCCTGCTGGTGAACGTCGCCGTCGGCTACGGCGGCCGCCAGGAGATCGCCGACGCGGTGCGCTCGCTGCTGTACGAGCACGCGAGCCGCGGCACCACGATCGAGGACCTCGCCGAGATCCTGGACGTCGAGCACATCTCGGACCACCTCTACACCCGCGGCCAGCCGGACCCCGACCTGGTGATCCGCACCTCGGGCGAGCAGCGGCTGTCCGGATTCATGCTGTGGCAGAGCGCGCACTCCGAGTACTACTTCTGCGAGGTCTTCTGGCCCGCCTTCCGCAAGGTGGACTTCCTGCGGGCCCTGCGCGACTATGCCGCGCGGCATCGCCGCTACGGAGCGTAACGCTCTGGCGCTGATGCGCTGACCTGGACAAAAAGGGCTGTTGCGGGCGGGATGTGCGGAGTTACCGTGACATCTGTCGCGACCGCATCGGCGCCGCGGCGCCGATGCGCGGACCGTGACCGGATCATGACCGTCGGGTGACTGTCATATGCATCCGCATGGGTACCGGAATTCCAGGGCATACCACTGGCAGACCGGCATCCGGCCCACGGCTGCCGGATTTGCAGCCTCACCTCTCCCCGAGGGGGTTCGTCCACACGTGGTGACCAGCAAGAATCGCCGTGTTCACGACCGGCGCACGTACGTACTCGACACCAGCGTGCTGCTCGCCGACCCCAATGCCTTCACCCGCTTCGACGAGCACGAGGTCGTGCTCCCGGTCGTCGTGGTGACGGAGTTGGAGGCCAAGCGCCACCACCCCGAGCTGGGGTACTTCGCCCGCCAGGCCCTGAGGTTGCTCGACGAGCTCCGGATCCGCCACGGACGGCTGGACGCGCCGCTCCCGATCGGCGACTTCGGCGGCACGCTCCGCGTCGAGCTGAACCACTCCGACCCCGGGGTCCTCCCCGCCGGTTTCCGGCTCGGCGACAACGACTCGCGGATCCTCGCCGTCGCCCGCAACCTCCAGGCCGAGGGATACGACGTCACCGTCGTCTCCAAGGACCTGCCGCTGCGGGTCAAGGCGTCCTCCGTCGGCCTGCTGGCCGAGGAGTACCGCGCGGAGCTGGCGATCACCTCCGGCTGGACGGGCATGGCCGAGCTGCTGGTGGGCGCCGAGGACGTGGACGCGCTGTTCGCCCAGGAGTCGATCGTGCTCCCGGAGGCGGCCGAACTGCCGGTGCACACCGGCCTGGTGCTCCAGTCCGAGCGCGGCAAGGCGCTGGGCCGGGTCACCGCCGACGGGCGGGTCAAGCTCGTGCGCGGCGACCGGGAGGCGTTCGGCATCCACGGGCGCAGCGCCGAGCAGCGTGTCGCGCTGGATCTGCTGCTGGACCCGGAGATCGGCATCGTCTCGATGGGCGGCCGGGCCGGCACGGGCAAGTCCGCGCTCGCGCTGTGCGCCGGGCTGGAGGCGGTGCTGGAGCGCCGCCAGCACCGCAAGGTGATGGTCTTCCGGCCGCTGTACGCGGTGGGCGGCCAGGAGCTGGGCTACCTGCCCGGCACCGAGGCCGAGAAGATGAGCCCGTGGGCGCAGGCCGTCTTCGACACGCTGTCGGCGGTCAGCTCCAAGGAGGTCATCGAGGAGGTGGTGGCCCGCGGCATGCTGGAGGTGCTGCCGCTCACCCACATCCGCGGCCGCTCGCTGCACGACGCCTTCGTGATCGTCGACGAGGCGCAGTCGCTGGAGCGCAACGTGCTGCTGACGGTGCTCTCCCGTATCGGCTCCGGCTCCCGCGTCGTGCTGACCCACGACGTGGCGCAGCGCGACAACCTTCGGGTGGGGCGGTACGACGGTGTGGTGGCCGTGGTCGAGAAGCTGAAGGGCCACCCGCTGTTCGCCCATGTGACGCTCTCGCGTTCCGAACGGTCCCCCATCGCCGCCCTGGTGACGGAGATGCTGGAGGACGGCGTCGGCTGAGCCGCGGCCGCCCGCCGGACGCCGATACGGCCTTGGTCCGGTTTGGCCCGCATCCGGTACGAGTTGAGGCTGCTGCGCCCCGCGAAAGGGGCGCAGCAGCTTAGCGTTTCGGGGCCGCCACGTCCGGAATTCACCGCGCATTAGCCGATGTGAGCTTTGCCACTCAACCGGAAATTGCCGCGCGGCGTCTGCGTACGGCAGGGTGTGAGGCTGTCAGGCCCCGCTCATGGCACCTCCGTACCCCCCGGGGAACGGGACAGCACCACCGGACAAGTCAACATCGACCGCCATGAGCCGCCCGAGCACCACGCGAATCCGCAACGGACTTCGCACCGGGCCAGACCCCCGTGACCGACCCGGCCCGTACGGCGGACCGGAGCAGGGGGCCGTGCCAGGGGCACGATTTCGTCCGTGCGGTCACCAAGCGGGCGATGCCGGAAGGAAACCGTGTGAGCCGGATCTCGGTCCGGGGATTCGCGGTGGCGTCAGCCACTGCGGTCACCACTGTGGGCGCCGTTGTGGGCGTCGCGTCGGGCGCCGACCAGGGCGGGTCCAACGAACCCGTCGAGGCTGCCGGGACGACGACCCTCCTCGCTGACATCCCGGCTGGACAGCAGGTCCAGCAGGCGTCGTTGACTGAGCAGGTGCAAGCCCAGTCGGACGCTGCCGACGCACATGCGCGGCAGGGCGCGGAGCAGGCAGCCCGCGTGCAGGCGGCCAAGGACGCCGCGGCCAAGAAGAAGGCGGCGGACGCGGTCGCGGAGAAGGAGCGGCTGAAGAAGCTCGCCGCGGGCAAGGGCGACCCCAACGCCAGCTTCCCGACCCAGCCGTCGTACACCATCGCCGAGGTCCAGGCGATGGCCAAGCAGATCGTCGGCAGCGGCCAGTACGCCTGCTTCTCCAACATCGTCTCGCACGAGAGCGGCTGGCGGTACACCGCCCAGAACCCCTCGTCGAGCGCCTACGGTCTCGTGCAGGCACTGCCCGGCTCCAAGATGGCCTCCGCGGGCGCCGACTGGCGCACCAACCCGGCCACCCAGATCAAGTGGGGCCTGAACTACATGAACTCGCGCTACGGCAGCCCGTGCGAGGCCTGGTCCTTCTGGCAGGTCAACCACTACTACTAGGCCGCAGTAGCCGGAATTCCGCGGAGCCCCCGGGCCGTCACCGACCCGGGGGCTTCGCGCGTCCGCGGCCGTCCGCCGTCGCACGGGAGGCCGCGTCCACCCGTGTTCATCCGGGCTTGTCGGCGTGTTCCCCCATCCGGGTGCGGGTCCGTCGCAAAGGCAACCCCAAGGGCAGGTAACGTCGTCCTGCACAGCGGGTCCACAACGACGCGTCGAGGGGGGCGGGGGAGCGATGGCCGAGAAGCGCAACTGGAGCACGGCGCTCGCAGCCGGGCTGGCGGGACTCGCCGGCCGGCTGGAAGAGCGGCACGCCCGGGTGACCGCCCGCGAGGCCGAGCACGACGCCGCCCTCGCCGCCTCCGCCCCGCCGCGGGAGGCCGCCACGGTCCCCGATCCGGACGGGACTTCGGCCCCGCCCCCCGCGGCAGCCGCCGAAGGGCCGGAGGCCGGAGGCGCCGCCGGGCCCGCGGCGCAGCCCCGCACTGCCAGGCCCGCCGCCGGCCCCGCCCGGCGCGCCACCGTGCCCGCGCCAGGGGATCCGGCGACGGTGGTGCCGTGGAGCATGCGGGTCGCCGCCGAGATCGGCTGGCGGCTGCTGATCCTGGCTGGCACGGTGTGGGTGCTGATGCGGGTCATCGGCGCGGTGCGCCTGGTGGTCCTCGCCTTCGCCGCCGCGCTGCTCATCACCGCGCTGCTCCAGCCGTTCGTCGCCCGGCTCAAGCGGCTCGGCGTACCGCGCGGGCTGGCCACCGCGATGGTCTTCATCGGCGGCTTCGTCATCATCGGCCTGGTCGGCTGGTTCGTCGTCTGGCAGGTGATGGACAACGTCGACAACCTGTCCAGCAGCCTCCAGGACGGTATCGCCGAGGGCAAGAAGTGGCTGCTCAACAGCCCCTTCCATGTCACCGACGACCAGATCAACAACATAGCGAAGAACCTGAGCGACGCGATCGGCTCCAACTCCAAGGCGCTCACCGACGCCGGGCTCGAAGGCGTCACCGTCATCGTCGACCTGCTCACCGGCATGCTGCTGGCGATGTTCAGCACGCTCTTCCTGCTCTACGACGGCCCCAACATCTGGAACTGGGTGCTGCGCCTCTTCCCGGAGGCCGCGCGGGAGCCCCTCGCCGGTGCCGGTCCGCGCGCCTGGCGGACGCTGACGCTCTATGTGCGGGGCACGGTCATAGTCGCGCTGATCGACGCGATCTGCATCGGCATCGGCATCTTCTTCCTGGGCGTGCCGATGGCCGTGCCGCTCGCGGTGGTCATCTTCCTGTGCTCCTTCGTGCCGCTGGTCGGCGCGGTCGCCTCGGGCTTCATCGCGGTGGTCGTCGCCCTGGTGACGGAGGGTCCGTTCATAGCGCTGATGGTGCTTGCGGTCGTGCTGGCGGTCCAGCAGATCGAGGGCCACATCCTCCAGCCCTTCATCCTGGGCCGCGCCGTCCGCGTCCACCCGCTCGCGGTGGTCCTCTCCGTCGCGGCGGGCTCGCTCGTCGCCGGCATCGGCGGGGCGGTGGTCGCGGTCCCGCTGGTCGCCGTCACCAACACGGTGGTGGGCTACCTCCGCGCGTACGCCCGGGAGCGTGCGGTGGAGGCCACCGAAACCGCCGCGCCCGCCCCCGCCCCCGTCCCCGAGGCCGCGCTTCCCGCCCCGGCCGAGCCGGAGCCGGAGCCGGAGGCGGCCGCGGAGCCCGCCCCGGACCCCGCGTAGGGCCAGGAGCGGGCTCAGGGGAGAAGGCCCTACTCGACGCGGAGGCCGTCCGGCCTCATCAGCCTCCACAGCAGCGGCATGCTCAAGAGGGTCACCCCCAGCACCACCGCGCCGCCGATCGCCGACATCGAGGCCACGTCCGTCCAGTCCATCCGGACGGGCCGGGCGACCATCGCCAGCAGCGCCGCCCCCAGGCCGATGCCGCCCGCGACGGCCAGGGCGAGGCCGATGACGACCGGCACCGCGGTCTGCCACAGCACCGACCAGGCCAGCGCCGAGCGCTTCGTGCCGAAGGCGACCAGCACCGCCAGCAGCTTCTTGCGCTCCCGCAGCTGCTCCAGCATGCTCACCAGCAGGCTCGCCCCGATGAGCACCAGGGTGAGGGTCGCCCCGGCGAACAGCCCGCGGCGCAGCTGGGTGTAGGCGCTCTTCGCCGTGGAGCCGTGGATGTCGTTGGCGTAGGCGGTGAGGCCGAAGCCCGCGGTGGTGTTGCGGACGTACTCGACCGCGTCCGGCGTCCCGTCGTCGAGGTCGACGAACATCTCCGCGTACGACGTGGACAGCCGCGCGTCGTCGATGACGCCGGGGACGGTGAAGATGCCCCACAGCTCGCTGCCGAGCGGGTCGGTGCGGGCGTCGACGGTGCGGGCGTCGGCGGGGATCGTCCACAGCCGGGGGCTGCCGGTGTAGCGCTCGGAGTAGTCGGTGTTGAGGTCGACGCGCGCGCCCGCCTTGACGTAGTCGGCGGAGGTGCGGCTCTGCTCGGGGGGCGGCGGCACCAGGTAGACGCTGTGCGGCCCGCAGTCCTTGCCGACGGCGACGAGGCCGCGCAGGCTCGCGCAGTCGGCGACGGTCAGCGACACCGTGTCGGCGGCCAGCTCGTCGCCGGTGAGCTTGTACGCGTCCGGCCGGTTGACGCTGGCGCTGGTGTAGCCGGTGGCGCCGCGGACGCCCTTGGTCGCGGCGAGCCGCTGGATGTCCTGGGCGGTGGTGCGGACCCCGGCGCCCCAGTCGTCGACCTCGACCTGCGCCCGGGTGGTGTCGGCGCCGGTGTCGGAGACGAAGTCGCCGTCCACCGCGTGGAAGAGCATCTGGAGCGCGATGGCGCCGGCCACCGCGACCGTCACCCCGCTGACCATGCGTCCGGCCGAGCCGCTGCTCAGCTGGAGCCGCCGGGTGGCCAGCTGCCAGGCGACCGGGCCGCCGCGCAGCCGTCCCACCGCGGTCTCGACGAGCCACGGCAGCACCGCGGTCACCCCGACGAGCAGCAGCACCGCACCGGTCGCGACCTGGTACTCGTTGACCGACGCGTTGCCCTTGACCTTCCCGAACAGCGGGGCCAGCAGCGCCAGGCCGACCACCGGGATGGCGATCCGCCACCACACCCGGCGCGGCCGCCCGAGGCCGTTGCGGAAGACGCCGAGGGGTTCGATGGCCGTGCGCCGCAGGCTCAGCAGGGTGATGGCGACCGCGGCGGCCGGGACGGCGAGCACGATCAGCACCGTCAGCAGCGGGTTGGGGGCCAGGTCGGCGGGGAACGCCGAGATGTCCCGGATGGTGATGTACTGCGCGAACTGCCGGGCGCCCAGGAAGAATCCGACGCCCACCAGCACCCCGAGGAGGGTCCCGAGCAGCGCCTCGCCCGCCGCGATGCGCCGGGTGGCGTGGATGTCGGCGCCGACCAGCCGCAGCGCGGCCAGTCGCCGGTCGCGGCGTTCGCCGCCGAGCCGGGTCGCGGTGGCGACGAAGACCCCGACCGGGAGCAGCAGCACCACCACGACCATGATCAGCAGCAGGGTGAAGACCGGCCCCAGCACCTCGGAGTTGCTGTGCGCGCCGTACCGGGTCATCCGGTCGGCGTTGCCGTTGCGGCCGTCCGCGTCGTGGGCGACGAGCTTGTCGCTGCCCGCGTAGTAGTACAGCTCGGCGGGTCCCATGAGCCCGGCGTGGCCGATCGTGCCGGTGATCGTGTACGGGAGGCGCTCGCGCAGGATCGGCTCGTGCGCCAGCAGCTTCTTCAGCGCGGGGGAGGCGACCATCTCGCCGGGCCGCGGTATCGCCGTGACGCCCGGCGGGACCGGGGCGTGCGGGCCGTCCGGCCTGATCAGCACGCCGTTGATCTGCTCGCCCCGGAAGGTGGTGCCGGCGTCGACGAGCAGGAAGGTGGCGTCGGTCGGTGCGACCTGCTCGCCGAAGGAGATGGTGTCGCGGGCGACGCGGCGCTGGTCGCGGGTGTGCATCATCGCCGGTACGGCGGCGGCGAGCAGCAGCAGCGCCACGCCGAGCCCGACGCCGACGGCGGTCAGTACGGTGCGGGCCCAGCCCTCGCGCCCGCCGCCGGCGGCGAAGCGCGCGCCGAGCAGCAGGTCGTGCGCCCAGCCGCGCAGCCCGGCGCGCGGCCGGTCGGTGCCGGAGGAGCCCGCGGGTGCGGTGCGGGCGGTGGCGTCGAAGCCCGCGAAGGGCTCGCGCGGTCCTGGTGCGGTGCTCATGAGACGCGGTCCAGATCGCGGGACCGGCCGTCCCGTACGACGATCTCCCGGTCGGAGTACGCGGCCACCCGTGCCTCGTGGGTGACCAGGACGACGGCGGCGCCGGTGTCGTGCGCGGCCGCGGTCAGCAGCCGCATGACGCGCTCGCCGTTGAGGGAGTCCAGCGCGCCGGTCGGCTCGTCGGCGAAGACCACCCGGGGGCCGCCGACCAGCGCGCGGGCCACGGCGACCCGCTGGCCCTGGCCGCCGGAGATCTCGCCGGGGCGCTGGCCCGCGACGTCCTCGACCTCCAGCCGCTCCAGCCAGCCGGCCGCCTCGGCCTCGGCGTCCTTGCGGCGCCGCCCGCCGAGCCGCAGCGGGATGGCCACGTTCTCCAGGCAGGTCAGTTCGGGCACCAGCTGCCCGAACTGGAAGACGAAGCCGAAGTCGGTACGGCGCAGGGCGCTGCGGGCGCTGTCCGACAGCGACGACAGGGCTTGCCCGCGGTAGCGGACCTCGCCGGAGTCGGGCCGGACGATACCGGCCAGGCAGTGCAGCAGCGTCGACTTGCCCGAGCCGGACGGGCCCATGACGGCGACGACCTCGCCCGCCCGTACCGACATGTCGGCGCCGTCCAGCGCGGGTGTGCGGCCGTAGGCCTTGCGCAGGTCGCGGGCCAGCAGCAGCGGCTCGGCGGCGGGGTTGTCCGTGCCGTCCGCGGTGGGGGAGTACGTCACCGGGTCACCTCCGCGGCGAGTTCGTCGAGCCGCGCGGCGGTCAGTTCCAGCCAGCGCAGGTCGGCTTCCAGATGGAAGAGGGCGTGGTCGCAGATGAGCTGGTCGGCGAGGTCGCCGGTGCCTTTGCGCCGGGTCAGCTCGCGCATCAGGCGCAGGTGCTCGGCGCGCTGGGTGTCCAGCAGGTCGGCGGCCGGGCGGCCGGTGAGCAGGGCCAGTACGACCTTGGTGTAGAGGGTCGTCTGGAGGTACGGCTCGGGCTTCTCGGGCTGGGCGAGCCACGCGGCCACGTCGGTGATCCCGGCGTCGGTGATGGCGTACCGCTTGCGCTCGGGCCCGCCGCCGGGCTCTATGCCGTCGACCTCGACGAGGCCGTTGCGCAGCAGCCGGGCCATGGTCGAGTAGACCTGCCCGTACGCGAGGGGGCGGTCGTGTCCGAAGCGTTCGTCGAAGGCGCGCTTGAGGTCGTAACCGTGGCGCGGGCCGGACTCCAGGAGTCCCAGCAGGGCATGGCCGATTGACATGCGGAGCACACTACACGACGCGTATACATCGTGTGTATACGCAGGGGGGATAATCGCCCTGAGGGGAAGATCGGCTGGTCAGGCGGGTGCGGGAGGATCCTCTGCGGAAGCGGCCCGGGACGGGCGGCCGCGGCGCGGAATCGGCCGGGCGCCGGTCGGCAGCCGCCCGGCGTCGCCGAGCGCGCGCCGCAGCAGGAACTCGATCTGCGCGTTGGTGCTGCGCAGTTCGGTCGCCGCCCACGCCGCCACGGCGTCGTGGACGGCGGGGTCGAGCCGCAGCAGCACCTGCTTGCGGGCCCGGCGGGCGGCCGGTGTCCCGGCCGCCCCCGGGTCGGCCCCGGTGCCGGCTGCCCCCGTGGATCCGGCCCCGGTGGCCGCCTCCGTCTCGCCGGGTTCGGTCACCTTCGGTGCTCCGTCACTGGTAGAGGGTCCCCGTGTTGAGCACCGGCTGGGCCGCGCGGTCGCCGCACAGCACCACCAGCAGGTTGCTCACCATGCTCGCCTTGCGCTCCTCGTCGAGCTCGACGATGCCCTGCTCGGTGATCCGGGCGAGGGCCGACTCGACCATACCGACCGCGCCGTCCACGATGGTCTGCCGTGCGGCGACGATGGCCCCGGCCTGCTGGCGCTGGAGCATCGCCGAGGCGATCTCGGGCGCGTACGCGAGGTGGGTGAAGCGCGACTCGATGATCTTCACACCGGCCGACCCGACCCGTACCGCGATCTCCTGGGAGAGCTGCTCGGTGATCTGCTCGGCGTTGCCGCGCAGCGAGAGCGAGTCGCCGTCGTGGGCGTCGTAGGGGTAGTTGGTGGCGATGTGCCGCACGGCGGTGTCGGTCTGGATGCCGACGAACCGGACGAAGTTGTCGACGGCGAAGACCGCCTGGGCGGTGTCCTCGACCTGCCACACCACGACGGCCGCGAGCTCGATCGGGTTGCCGTAGGCGTCGTTGACCTTGAGCACGGCCGTCTCGTGGTTGCGCAGCCGGGTGGAGATCTTCCGGCGGCGGGTGAAGGGGTTCACCCAGCGCAGCCCGTCCTGCCGGATGGTGCCCTGGTAGCGCCCGAAGAGCTGGGTCACCCGGGCCTCGCCCGGCGCGACCTGGGTGAGGCCGAAGAGCGTGACGAGCGCGCACAGCACGATCAGCACACCGAGCAGGATGAGCGCGGTGGCCCCGGCGCTCGGCTCCTTGTTGGCGCTGGTGCCGCCGAGCGCGATGAGCGTGACGCCGCCGGCGATGACGACGAGCGCGATGAGCATGAACGGCAGCCCGGACATGCCGAGCGCCCGCCGCTCGCTGAAGCGCGGCGCGGGCAGCAGCGGCGGACCGTCCGGCGCGGGCGCGGTGGGTATGTCGGCGCCGGCGGCCGAGGGCTTGTGCTCTGACATCGGATTCCCCCTGAGGTCCCGAGGTGGTGCCCGGTCGCGTCCGCGACCGTTGGTCTAGCAAAGTGATATCACAATAGTCCGGCCGGGCCCAGCCCGGACGCGGTGCAGCCCCGAGGCACGGGGCGTCAGCACGTGTCCTCGGGGCTGCGGTCCCACGGGGGAGAGGGACGTCAGGCGGGCTTGACCGCCGCCGCGATCCGGTCGCCCACCTGCTGGTCGATACTGCGCCAGTACGCGAACGCGCGCTCCAGCACCGGCGCGCTCACCCCGTCGCTCAGGTGCCCGGCGACGTTGCCGACCAGCCGCTCGCGCGCCGCGTCGTCCATGACCTCGCGCACCAGCGTGCCCGGCTGCCCGAAGTCGTCGTCCTCGCGGTGCAGGGTGTACGCCTCGCGCACCATGTCGCCCGCCGCCCGCCAGCCGGCGATGTCGCCGTACGCCTCGGGGGAGGCGGCCGGGCCGCCGTACGAGTTCGGCGCGTACGGGGCGCCCACCCGGTTCGGCTCGAAGCGCATCGGGCCGTCCTTGGCGTAGGAGTGCACCGGCACGTGCGGGCGGTTCGGCGGCAGCTGCGCGTAGTTGGGGCCGATCCGGTAGCGGTGCGTGTCGGGGTACGAGAAGAGCCGCCCCAGCAGCATCTTGTCCGGCGACGGGCCCACCCCCGGCACCATGTTCGACGGCTCGAACGCGGCCTGCTCGATGTGGACGAAGAAATCCTCCGGGTTCTCGTCCAGCGTCATCCGGCCGACCTCGATGAGCGGGTAGTCGCCCTGCGGCCACACCTTCGTCAGGTCGAACGGGTTGAAGCGGTAGTCCGCCGCGTCCTCGAACGGCATGACCTGCACCTTCAGCGTCCACGACGGGTGGTCGCCGCGCGCGATGGCCTCCCACAGGTCCTGCCGGTGCGCGTCCGCGTTCTCCCCGGCGAGCGCGTCGGCGTCTGCCTGCGTGAGGAAGTCGATGCCCTGGTCGGTCTTGAAGTGGTACTTGATCCAGAACTTCTCGCCGCCCGCGTTGATCCACATGTACGTGTGCGAGCCGTAGCCGTTCATGTTGCGGTACGTCTTCGGGATGCCGCGGTCGCCCATCAGCCAGGTGACCTGGTGCGCGGACTCCGGCGACAGCGTCCAGAAGTCCCACTGCATGTCGTTGTCGCGCAGCCCGTTGTCGGGGCGGCGTTTCTGGCTGCGGATGAAGTCCTGGAACTTGATCGTGTCGCGGACGAAGAAGACCGGGGTGTTGTTGCCGACCAGGTCGTAGTTGCCGTGCTCGGTGTAGAACTTCAGCGCGAAGCCGCGCGGGTCGCGCCAGCTGTCCGGGCTGCCCTGCTCACCGGCGACCGTCGAGAACCGCGCGAGCATGCGCGTCTCGCGGCCCGGCTGGAAGAGGTCCGCCTTGGTGTACTGGCTGACGTCGTTGGTCACCCGGAAGCGGCCGTACGCGCCGCTGCCCTTCGCGTGCACGACCCTTTCGGGCACCCGCTCGCGGTTGAACTGCGCCATCTTCTCGATGTTGTAGTGGTCCTGGAGCAGGATCGGCCCGTCGGGCCCGAGCGTGAGGGAGTGCTCGTCGCTCTCGACGGGGATGCCGGCGTTGTTCGTGGTGGGGGGTACGTTCGTCATACTTCCTCGCCGCGGATGAGGGTGGGGTCGCCCCCACCGTCGCACCCTCCCGCCGCCCCGGCACGCCGAGCGCGCCCGTCCGCGCGGCCGTCCGCGCGGCCGTTCGCCGGACATGGCTCAGAGCGGCAGCTCGAACCACACCACCTTGCCCGCGCCCAGGCGGGTCGCGCCCCAGCGCTGGGCCATCCGGTTGACGAGGTAGAGACCGCGGCCGCCCTCCTCCTCCGGGGCGGCGTGCCGCATCCGGGGCAGCAGCGGGGCGTCGTCGCCGACCTCGCAGCGCAGCACGTCGGTGCGCAGCAGCCGCAGCGTGATGGGGCGTTCGGCGTACCGCACCGCGTTGGTGACGATCTCGCTCACGAGCAGCTCGGCCGCCTCCAGCTGGTCCTCCAGGTCCCAGCGGCGCAGCGCCTGGCGGACCAGGCGGCGGGCCCGGCCGGGGGTCTGCGGCTGCGGCTCCAGGAACCAGTAGGCGACGTCGCTCGGCGCGATCCCGTCGAAGCGGGCGGCGAGCAGCGCGATGTCGTCGTCCCGGTCGCCGGGCCCGAGGATCTCCAGCACCTCGTCGCACAGCGGCTCCAGCGGCGGCGGCGAGACGACGGACGCGGCGTCGTGCAGCCGCTCGCGCAGGATCTCGATGCCGCCCCACACGTCGCGGGAGCGCGACTCGACGAGCCCGTCGGTGTAGAGCAGCAGCGTGGCGCCCGCGGGCGCGGGCAGCTCGACGGCCTCGAAGGGCACCCCGCCGACGCCGATGGGCGCGCCCGGCGGCACCCGCAGCACCTCCGCGAGCCCGTCGGCGTGCAGCAGCACCGGCGGCGGGTGGCCCGCGTTGGCGACGACCAGGCGGTGCGCGATCGGGTCGTAGACGGCGTAGACGCAGGTGGCCATGCGGTCCTGGCCGAGCCGCTGGGCCTGCTCGTCGAGGTGGTAGAGCACCTCCTGCGGCGCCAGGTCCAGGCCCGCCAGCGTCTGCACGGTGGTCCGCAGCTGGCCCATGATCGCCGCCGAGGTCATGGAGTGGCCCATGACGTCGCCGACGACGAGCGCGACCCGGCTGCCGGGCAGCGGGATCGCGTCGTACCAGTCGCCGCCGACCCGGGCGGACTCGGCCGCGGGCAGGTAGCGGCTGGCCAGCTGCACCCCGGTGGGCTGCGGCAGCGAGTCGGGCAGCATCTCGCGCTGCAGGGCGTCGGCGATGTACGCCTCGCGCCCGTACAGCACGGCCTTGTCGACGCCGAGCGCGGTGTGCGTGGCGAGCTGCGCGGCCACCAGCAGGTCGTCGGTCTCGAACGGGGTGCGCTCGGCGCGCCGCAGCAGCACCGCCGCGCCGATCACCCGGCGGCGGCCGCGCAGCGGCGCGAGCAGCGCGCGGCGGCCGGTGGGCAGCGCGGACGGGTCGTCCTGGGGGACGCCGAGCAGTTCGGCGAGCGCGTCGGCGGCGCGCAGCGAGTCGGCGAAGACCGGCCGCACCCCGCGCAGCACCTCGGCGAGCGGCCCGTCGAGCAGCACGCCGATGGAGTCCCCGCCGCCGTAGGAGGGCTCCATGGTGGGCACGAGCGACGGCAGCAGCGGCGCGGCGCCGACCGGCTGGTCGTCGTCCGGCTCGGCGGGGCCTTCGAGGCCGCCGTCCGAGCGGCGCAGCCGCAGCCGCAGCGGGCCGGAGGGGCGTTCGTCGCCGACCGGCAGCGGCTCGCGCAGATAGACCAGGATCGCGTCGGCGAAGGCCGGCACCGCCGAGCGGCACAGGCCCAGCAGGATCTCGTCGAGATCGACACCGCGGGCGATCCGCCGGGTGGCTGCGCCGACATAGCGCAGCCGGTCGGCCTCGGGCCCGGTCTGCGCGGGCATCGGGATGCGCATGGCGCCCGACTCCTCGTCCACGGGGTGGCCGGCCGCTTCGACGGGGGTGCCGCGCGGCGGGGTGCTCACGAAGGCGTTCAGCGACTCCTCACCGGCCGACGGTGGGCCGGGCGGCCCGTCGCCCGGGTCGGCCGCCTCCGCGCCCCTGCCGGGCCGTCCGTGGCCGGGGTGCCGCGCGCCGTCCGGCGGCACCGGGCGCGGGCGGCCGGGGGGCTCGTCCGCCGGGCCGCCGCAGGAGCCGGTACGGGGTCCGGTGCGCGGCTCCGGCCCCTCGTCCGCCTGCTTCTCGGGCAGGCTGTAGCCGCCGCGCGGGTCCGGCGCTGGCGCGGCGGGGTGCCGGGGTGGGCGGGGCGGGTCCGTGGTCACGCGAGTCTTTCCATCCGTCTGGGCGCCACGCGAGGGCCGCGGCGGGCTCGGGCCTGATCGGTACTGGCGTTCCTACCTGCGTGTGTGGGACGTCCGGGGCGCGGGCGCGGTTTCACACCCGTCGGCAGCAGAGGTAGATCTGCCGCTCGGGCGGTACGTCCGTGCTGGCCGGCGCGTACGCGTACGCATCCTCCTTGATCACCTCGAAGCCCGCATCCGTGACGATCTCCCGCAGGTCGTCCTGCAGGTAGCCGGACACCCGGATGGTGTGGCCGAGGAACGGGATGGGCACGTCGTCGACGTCCGCCTCGACCATGGACAGCGCCAGCAGGCCGTCCGGCGCGAGCAGTCCGTGGACGGCCCGCAGTGTCTCCGGGATCTCCGAGCGGCGCAGCATCAGCAGCGAGAAGAAGGCGGCGACGCCGTCGAAGCTGCCGGGCTCCAGCGGCGGCCCGTCCGGCAGCTGGGCGATGTCGGCCTGGAGGTACTCGCCCTCCGGCACGTTCTCGCGGGCCAGCGCCAGCATCCCGGCGGACAGGTCCACCCCGGTGACGCGGTGGCCCGCGTCGACGAGCTGGCGCGCGGTGGGCACGCCCGTGCCGCAGCCCAGGTCCAGCACCCGGGAGCCGGGCGGCAGCGCGCCGGCCAGCCAGTCGCCGGCCGTCAGCTGGCTCTGCTTGGTCGGGAAGGCCTCGTCGTAGCGGTCGCCGATCGCGTCGAAGGCCCCGGCCTGCTCGGCGCGGCCCCACGGGCGGTCGTCGGCCGGTACGCCGTCCAGCTCGTCGTCGTCGAAGCCGCTGAGCCCTTCGAGGGCGTCGAGCCCGTCGCTGCCGCTCGGGCCGCCGGTGCCCTGCGGGCCCGCGGAGCCGGAGCCGGAGCCGGTGCCGTCCGGGCCGGCCGGGTCCGCCGGGGTGCTGTGCGTGCCGCGCCCGTGCCCGTTCGGCACGGGGCGCTCCTCGCCGCCGCTTCCCACTGCTCAGGGCCTCCCTGACTGCTCTTCCGATGGTGCCGGGCCGCCCGGGGAGGGGGCCCCGGAAGGTATACGGAGCCCGGCGTCCACCGGGCGTACTGGTGACGCGGCGTCAAACTCTAGGCTGAGATCGGCGTTTCTGCGATGCTCCGGAGAACGATCCTACGGTTGCCGCTCGGGGGCGCAACAAGGGGTTCACGCCGATCGTCTCGCCCGCCGGACGGGAAGTCCCCGACCGGCGGGAACGCCGGGCCCACCGGTCCCGTCCGCCGTGCCGGAGCCCCCGGGCGCGTCCGGCGTACCGGGCGCGGCGGGCGTACCGGACACCGCCCCGCCGTCCGTCCCGGCCTCCGCGGCGGCGGGCCCGGACGGCTCGCGGGCCCAGTCGGCGGGCAGCGCCGGGACGGGCCAGGATGGGTCGGGTCGCCAGTCGGGCCAGGGGTCGCGGAAGGGCGGGCCCCACGCCCGGATCGCCTCGACCGCGCGCCGCCCGTCCTGCCGGACCTGGGCGGCGAGCGCGGGCGGCATCAGCCCGTCGGTCTGTGCCTGCGCGAACTCGTCCTCGTCCAGCCAGCGCCAGCCGCGGTCCTGGCGCACCGCGATGTCCAGGAAGTGGTCGACCGAATCCACCCCGCCGGGCCAGCGGTGCAGCGGCCGTTCGAGGTTCACGTACCAGTTGCGGAAGCGCCAGTTCTCGTCCCAGAACAGCCACACCGACCACGGCTCACCCGGACGGGCGAGTTTCAGCACACCGCTGCCCCACCACTTCTCCACCCGGGTGGTGCGCGGCTTGACGTAGCGGGTCGCGAGCGGCTCGCGGTGCACGGGAGTGCCGTCGGCGAGCACCGGGCGCACCACCGGGGTGCCGGGCGCCATCCACACCGCGAGCAGCTCCGGGTCGTCGCGCACCACCGTGACCGGGCGCGCGATGTGGAAGCCGTCGTCCGTGCCGTTGCCCCGGTAGCGCCACAGCACCTGGTCGCCGGGCGCCCAGCGGCCGCCGTTCGGGTCTCCTGGCGGGGACGTCGCCCCGCTCTCGGTTCGGGCTGTCATGAACAGATCTTACGAATCACGCGTTACGGGCGTGTCATACGCAACACGTCCAGCGCGGTGTCGAGCTGCTCCTCCGTCAGCAGCCCGCGCTCGACGTAGCCGCCGTCCAGGACCGCCTGGCGGATCGTGATGCGCTCGGCGAGCGCGCGCTTGGCCACCTTCGCCGCCTCCTCGTAGCCGATGTACCTGTTCAGCGGGGTGACGACGGAGGGCGAGGACTCGGCGTACTCACGGGCCCGCTCGGCGTCCGCCGTGATGCCGTCGATCGTCCGGTCGGCCAGCAGCCGGCTGACGTTCGCCAGCAGCCGCACCGACTCCAGCACGTTGCGGGCGATGACCGGCAGCATCACGTTCAGCTCGAAGTTGCCCGCCGCGCCCGCGACCGTGACCGTCGTGTCGTTGCCGATCACCTGCGCGGCCACCATCAGCACCGCCTCCGGCACCACCGGGTTGACCTTGCCCGGCATGATCGACGAGCCCGGCTGGAGGTCGGGCAGCGCGATCTCGGCCAGGCCCGTCCGCGGCCCCGAGGCCATCCAGCGCAGGTCGTTCGCGATCTTCGTCAGGCCCACCGCGATCGTCCGCAGCTGGCCCGAGGTCTCCACGACGCCGTCCCGGGCTCCTTGCGCCTCGAAGTGGTCGCGGGCCTCGGTCAGCGGCAGCCCGGTGGCCCGCGCGACCTCGGCGATGACCGCGGCCGCGAAGCCGGGCGGGGTGTTGATGCCGGTACCGACCGCGGTGCCGCCGAGCGGCAGCTCCGCGAGCCGCGGCAGCGACGCCTCCAGCCGCTCGATCCCGTACCGCACCTGGGCGGCGTATCCGCCGAACTCCTGGCCCAGCGTCACGGGCGTGGCGTCCATCAGATGGGTGCGGCCGGACTTCACCACGTCCGCGAACTGCGCGGCCTTGCGCTCCAGCGACTCGGCCAGACGGGTGAGCGCGGGGATCAGGTCGCCGGTCACGGCGGCGGTCGCGGCGATGTGCAGCGAGGACGGGAAGACGTCGTTGGACGACTGGCTGGCGTTGACGTGGTCGTTGGGGTGCACCGGGCGGCCCAGCCGCTCGGTCGCCAGCGTCGCGATCACCTCGTTGGCGTTCATGTTCGACGAGGTGCCCGAGCCGGTCTGGAAGACGTCCACCGGGAAGTGCGCGTCCCAGCGGCCCTCGGCGACCTCCTCGGCCGCCGCGCTGATCGCCTCGGCCATGTCCTCGTCCAGCACCCCGAGCGCCGCGTTGGCCTGCGCGGCCGCCGCCTTGATCCGGGCCAGCGCCGCGATGTGCGCACGCTCCAGGGGGCGGCCGGAGACGGGGAAGTTCTCCACCGCCCGCTGCGTCTGGGCCCGCCACTTCGCGGCCGCGGGCACCCGCACCTCGCCCATCGAGTCGTGCTCGACCCGGTAGTCCTCCGAGCCGTCGTCCGTCCCGTGTACGTCCATGCCTACTACAGTGCCCCGCCCGGGGCCTTTGTTCCCGCCGGGCCCGCCGCCGCGGGCGGGCGGCCGATGCGTACCGCGCGCGGCGCGCCGGGGACGTACGCCCGGGGGCGCGGGCCCGGCCGGGCGCGCCGCCGGACGCCCGGGGGCGGGTCAGTCGATCGCGCCGCCCGCGCCGTCCGAGCGCCAGCGCATACCGGGGGCGGCCTCCTCGGGCTCCTCCAGCCAGCCCTCCTGCCGCGGGCGGGGGATCTCGGCGCCGCGCCGCAGGATCCGCACGTCCCGCAGATGGCGGCCCAGCAGGGCGCCGCCGAAGACCACGAAGCCGACTCCGACGAGCCAGGTCACGACCGTCAGCACGGTGCCGACCGGGCCGTACGCGTCACCGTTGCTGACCATCAGCTGCGCGAAGAACAGGTGCGAGAAGATCCGCAGGCCCGCCAGCCCCAGCATGGTGAAGACCGCCCCGGGCAGCGCGGTGCGCACCCGCACCGACCCGTAGAGCAGGAAGCTCTGGCCCCAGGCGAAGAAGAGGACCCCGAGCAGGAAGGTCGCGGCGATCCGGGCGCCGCGCTCGGCGAGGCTGCTGCCCATCGCCGCGGCGCTCTGCGACTCGCCGAAGAGGTAGGCGGTCAGCACCACGAGCCACACCGTGCGCCGGTAGTCGCGGTGCCAGGGCCCGGACGGCTGGTCCCAGATCTTGCGGTAGCCGGTCTCCACGCTCGCCACGAAGGACAGCCCGAAGTACGCGAGCGAGGCCAGGCTCCACGCGCTCGTCGCGCTCAGCACCGTGTTCGGCGCGGCGAAGAGGGTGCGCAGCCGGTGCGAACCGTCGGGGGTGAGCCCCATGCCGTCCACGACCCACTGCGCGAAACCCGGGCGGTTCTCCCACGGCGTCGCGGCGGCGACCACCACCAGCAGCGGCATGAGCGTCACGAAGCCCAGTGCGGCGAAAGCCATCGAACGGTGCATCAGCTCGATGTGCATCGCCTGCTTCGTCAGCCGCCCGGCCGCGGACCGCCTCCACGCGTTCATCACACCGGCCATGGCACGTCATCCTCCCAGCATCCTGAGCTGTGGATACCGGCCCGCCTCCCCCGAACGCAACTCGGCCGTCACCGCTACCCCTTACGCCCCGTTTCGGGGGGCGCGCCGGGCACCGGTGACGGCCGAACGGCAGCCGGGCTCACGCCCCCTGACGTACCGGAATGCTGGTGAAGGTCGGCGCGGGCGCCGGGTCGGTGAAGAAGTCGTTGCCCTTGTCGTCGACGACGACGAAGGCGGGGAAGTCCTCGACCTCGATCTTCCACACCGCTTCCATGCCCAGCTCGGCGTATTCGAGGACGTCGACCTTCTTGATGCAGTCCTGCGCGAGGCGCGCCGCGGGGCCGCCGATCGAGCCGAGGTAGAAGCCGCCGTGCGCGGCGCACGCGTCGGTGACCTGCTGGGAGCGGTTGCCCTTGGCCAGCATCACGAAGGAGCCGCCCGCCGCCTGGAACTGCTGCACGTAGGCGTCCATGCGGCCGGCCGTGGTCGGGCCGAAGGAGCCGGAGGCGTAGCCCTCGGGGGTCTTGGCGGGACCGGCGTAGTAGACGGCGTGGTCGCGCAGGTACTGCGGCATCTCCTCGCCCGCGTCGAGCCGCTCCTTGATCTTGGCGTGCGCGATGTCGCGCGCGACGACGAGCGGGCCGGACAGCGACAGCCGGGTCTTGACCGGGTACTTGGTCAGCTCCGCGCGGATCTCGTCCATCGGCCGGTTGAGGTCGATGCGGACGACGTCCTCGTCGAGGTGCTCGTCGGTGGTCTCCGGCAGGAAGCGCGCAGGGTCGGTCTCCAGCTGCTCCAGGAAGACGCCCTCGGCGGTGATCTTGGCGAGCGCCTGCCGGTCGGCCGAGCAGGACACCGCGATCGCGACCGGGCAGGACGCGCCGTGCCGCGGCAGCCGCACCACACGCACGTCGTGGCAGAAGTACTTGCCGCCGAACTGCGCCCCGATGCCGATCTTCTGCGTCAGCTCGAAGACCTTCTGCTCCAGCTCCTTGTCGCGGAAGCCGTGCCCGGCCGGCGAGCCCTCGGCGGGCAGCTCGTCCAGGTAGTGCGCGGAGGCGTACTTGGCGGTCTTGAGCGCGAACTCCGCGCTGGTGCCGCCCACCACGATCGCCAGGTGGTACGGCGGGCAGGCCGCGGTGCCCAGCGAGCGGATCTTCTGCTCCAGGAAGCGCATCATCGACGCCTCGTTGAGGACGGCCTTGGTCTCCTGGTAGAGGAACGACTTGTTGGCGCTGCCGCCGCCCTTGGCCATGAAGAGGAACTTGTACGCACCGCCGTCGGTCGCGTACAGCTCGACCTGGGCGGGGAGGTTGGAGCCGGTGTTCTTCTCCTCCCACATCGTCAGCGGCGCCATCTGCGAGTAGCGCAGGTTGAGCTTGGTGTAGGCGTCGTAGATGCCGCGCGAGAGGGCCTCCTCGTCGCCGCCCTCGGTGAGCACGTTCTGGCCGCGCTTGCCCATGACGATCGCGGTGCCGGTGTCCTGGCACATCGGGAGCACGCCGGCCGCCGCGATGTTGGCGTTCTTGAGGAGGTCGAGCGCCACGAAGCGGTCGTTGGGGCTGGCGTCGGGGTCGTCGAGGATGCGGCGCAGCTGGGCGAGGTGGGTGGGGCGCAGGTAGTGCGAGATGTCGTGCATCGCCTCGGCCGCGAGCCGGCGCAGCGCCTCGGGCTCGACCTGGAGGAAGGTGCGCCCGCCCGCCTCGACGGTGCTCACGCCCTCGCTGGTGATGAGGCGGTAAGGAGTGGTGTCCTCGCCGAGAGGGAGCAGATCCGTGTATTCGAAGTCGGGCATATCGGGCATTCCTCACTCGGCTGCGTCGTCGCTGAAGCGCTTCCAGCATACGAGCGTCCCCGCGGCCCTCCGGCTGTGAGGTCCGGCTCACCCCGAGAGCCGAAGGGCCTTGCGGGGCCCGACCCCTAGGGGTCGGATGGGGGGCGGCTCCGGCTGTTCCCGGGGTGGTCGCGATCTATCGCGTCCTTGTACCGTGGACGCGTGGACGAATCGCAGCTCCAGAAGCCCGGACAGCAGCCGGCGGACGCCGCCGAGACCGCCGTGGCCCCGGCCGCCGCAGCACCCGCCGCGCCCGCGCCCGCGCCCGCGGCCCCTGCCGCTCCGGCTCCGGCCGCCCCCGCTCCCGCCGCCCCCGCCCCGGTCGCGACCGCGGCCCCCGGCGCCGGCGGCCTGCGGGCGTCCGACGCCGACCGGGACCGTGTCGCCGACATCCTGCGCGAGGCGCTCGCCGAGGGCCGGCTCGACTCGTCCGAGCACTCCGAGCGGCTGGACCACGTCTACGCCGCCAAGACCATGGGCGAACTGGAGCCGCTCGTCGCCGACCTGCCCGCGGGCGCCGCGTCCCACCCCGCCGCGGCCCCGGCGGCCGCCCCGCGCGGCTACGCCGACGGCGGCGGCGAGAACCCCAACCTGGTCGGCATCCTCGGCGGCGCCGAGCGCAAGGGCCGCTGGCGCGTCGGCAGCAAGATCACCGCGGTCGCCATCCTCGGCGGTGTCGAGATCGACCTGTCCGAGGCGACGTTCACCTCGCCCGAACTCGTCATCCACTGCACCGCCGTGATGGGCGGCGTCACCATCAAGCTGCCGGAGAACGTGACGCTGCGCGGCGGCGGCGTGATCGGCATCATGGGCGGCTCCGACATCAAGGCGTACGAGTCCCCCGATCCCGGCGCGCCCGTCGTGCGGGTGGACGGGGTGGCCTTCTGGGGCGGCGTCGAGGCGAAGGCCAAGCGCGGCAAGAAGGTCAAGGACTGGACGAAGAAGCAGCTCGCCGACTGACGCCCGCCGAATCGCCCGGACAGCGCGGGCGGTTGGTGCGTAAGTACGCCAGCGGTGCTGCGTGTTCACGCCAACTCCAGGTCAGCGTGGGTGTCGTGGCCTGCGCACGGGCGAACACGGTGCGCATGAAGTTGCGTACAGCGGGTAGGGGAACGGGACACGCAGCCGCGCTGCCGCTGTCGTACGCCGCGCACGGGGAGCAGTCGGCGGGCGGCAGGCGTGGCACACCACGAGCCGTCGTCAGGAGTATCCCGTGCTTCAACCGATCGAGCCCGTCACGGAACCGACCACTCCACCAGGTCACCCGCGTGACCTTGGCGGGCCCTGGCACTCCGACGCGGCCTGCCGCAGCGACGAGGCCGGCCTGTTCTTCGCGCCCTCCAAGGAGCCGACCGCCGCCCGGCTGGCCAGGGAAGAGGCCGCGAAACGGGTCTGCGCCCGCTGCCCGGTCATGCTGGAGTGCCGCGAGCACGCCCTCGTCCAGCCCGAGCCGTACGGGGTGTGGGGCGGCATGACCGCGGCCGAGCGCCGGGTCGTCCTCGCCCGCAGACGCCGCCGCGAGGTCGAACTCCAGCGCCCGGCACCGCAGATAGCCGTGGCGGGCTGAACGCCGCGGCGCACGTCCTGCCCGGACGGCCGCGGGGCCGAAGCGACCGGGTCCGGGCAGGAGGTGCGTGCGGCGGGCGTACGGCGCACGGACGCGCACGCGGGCCTGCGGGACGGGCTCAGCGCGCCCGGTCGAAGTCGATCGTGCTGTACGCGCGCAGCTTGGACAGCTGGTGCACGGAGTCGATCTGCCGGATCGTGCCGGACTTCGACCGCATCACCAGCGAGGACGTCGTCGCCGTCTCGCGCCGGTAGCGGACCCCGTTCAGCAGCTCGCCGTCCGTCACGCCGGTCGCCACGAAGAAGACGTTCTCGCCGCTCACCAGGTCCGTCGTCGTGAGCACCCGGTCCAGGTCGTGTCCGGCGTCCAGCGCCCGGCGCCGCTCCGCGTCGTCCTTGGGCCACAGCCTTCCCTGGATCGTGCCGCCCAGACACTTCACGGCGCAGGCCGCGATGATGCCCTCGGGGGTGCCGCCGATGCCCAGCAGTATGTCGACGCCGGTCCCTTCCCGGACGGCCATGATCGCGCCCGCCACGTCGCCGTCGGCGATGAACTTGATGCGGGCGCCGGTCTCGCGGATCTCCTTGACCAGGTCGTCGTGCCGCGGCCGGTCCAGCACCACCACCGTGACGTTCTCCACCGCGCTGCCCTTGGCCTTCGCCACCCGGCGGATGTTCACCGACGGCGGCGCGGTGATGTCGACGAACTCCGCCGCCTCCGGTCCGACGACCAGCTTGTCCATGTAGAAGACCGCCGACGGGTCGAACATGGTGCCGCGGTCGGCCACCGCGAGCACCGCCACCGCGTTCGGCATGCCCTTGGCCGTCAGCGTCGTGCCGTCGACCGGGTCCACGGCGACGTCGCACTCCGCGCCGGTGCCGTCACCGACCCGCTCGCCGTTGTAGAGCATCGGCGCCTCGTCCTTCTCGCCTTCGCCGATCACCACCACGCCGTTCATCGACACGGTGTGCACCAGGGTCCGCATGGCTCTGACGGCCGCGCCGTCCGCGCCGTTCTTGTCGCCGCGCCCGACCCACCGCCCGGCGGCCATCGCGGCGGCCTCGGTGACCCGGACGAGCTCCAGGGCCAGGTTGCGGTCGGGTGCCTCGGGTGCCACTTCCAAGGCGGGGGGCAGATTCTGTCCGTTGTGCTCGGTCATCGCAGCGCACCTTCCTGTACGAGGACGGCCGGTAGTTGAGGGTGCCGCCAACCTACCTGCTGCCCGCGAATCTGAGCAGGGCACCCGTCACATGAGCGGGTACGTGCCGTGGCCGTCCGGACGCCCTGCGCGCAGTGTGCGCCGCGCGGCCCACCCGGCGGTCCGGACGCGCCGGGGCATGGGGGACGATAGGGGCGTGGCAGCAGACAAGCGTGGCAACAAGACGGTGAAGGACCTCCTCCTGTCCCTGGCGGTCCTCGCCGTCGTCGTCGCCGTGATCTACCTCTTCATCCCGCACGACTCCAAGGCGTCGCCGGCCAAGTCGCTCAAGGTCGACTACACCGCCTCGCTGGAGCAGGCCCGGCGCTGGGCCCCCTACCCGGTGGCGGCCCCGGAGGGCCTCGGCAAGGAGTGGACGCCCACCGCGGACACCTTCGACGCCACCGACCCGCACAAGGTGACCTGGCACCTCGGGTTCGTCAGCACCGACAAGGAGTACGTCGGCGTCGACCAGAGCAACGCCGCGCCCGCCGCCTTCGTCGCCGAGGTCACGCTCGACGGCAAGCGGCAGGGCAGCGGCACCGTCAGCGCCGGCGGCGTGCAGTGGGAGCAGTGGAAGAGCAAGCGCTACACCGCGCTGGTGCACCAGGAGCAGGGCCACACCACGGTCGTGCTCGGCACCGGCTCGCTGTCCCAGATCACGTCGGTGGCCGCCCTCGTCAAGGAGAGCGGCGGCGCGCAGGCGCAGTAGGCACCGGGAACGACGAAGCGCCGCCCGCGCGGGGGAACGCGGGCGGCGCTTCGGTGCGGGGCCCCGTACGGATACGGGGCCCCGCGGCACGTGGGACGGCGCGGTGCGTCGGACGGTGCCGTCCGCCAGACGGTGCGGTACGTCAGACGGTCGTGACGACCTGGTCGTACTCCAGGCGCGGGTTGCGCGGGAACCAGGCGTCCTCGCCCGGCTTGCCGATGTTGACCACGGCCAGCACCGTGTGCTCGCCGTCGGCGAAGAACTCCTTGTTGATGCCCTCGGCGTCGAAGCCGGTCATCGGGCCGGCCGCCAGGCCCGCCGCACGCACGCCGATGATGAAGTAGCCCACCTGGAGCGACGCGTTCAGCGCGGCGGAGGCCTCGCGCACCGGGCGCTCGCTGAAGAAGACGTCCTTGGCCTGCGGGAAGTGCGGCAGGACGGTCGGCAGCTCCTCGTGGAACTCGTTGTCCGCGGCCAGGATCGCCACCAGCGGGGCGGTGGAGGTCTTCGGCTGGTTGCCCTCGGACATGTGGCTCACCAGGCGCGCGCGGGCCTCGGTGGAGCGGACCAGGACGACACGCAGCGGCTGCTGGTTGAAGGCCGTCGGGGCGTACTTGACCAGGTCGTAGATGGCCTGGACCTGCTCGTCGGTCACCGGTTCGTCGGTGAAGGTGTTGGCGGTGCGGGCCTCACGGAAGAGCAGGTCCTGGGCGGCGGAGTCGAGTGCGAGCGTCATGGTTTACCTCTTGGGGGGAGAGTCGTTCTGAGCAGTCGGTACGCGGTGTCCCTGGGCGGGACACCGGATCCAACATGTGTGAACACTCAACCATTCCGCGTTCAACTGTGACGCCGGTCACGTCCTCCGCGGGTGTGACCAGGCCTTTTGTGGCTCAGCGGGCCCCCCGAGCCGGCTGCGGCTCATCCCTCGCCGGACTCCGGGTCCTCCCCGCCGTCCCCGGCGCCTCCGGCACCCCCGGCGTCCTCCGCCTCCTCGGCGGCGAGCGCCGCGTCCAGCCGCTCGCGGGCCCCCTCCAGCCAGCGCCGGCACACCCGCGCCAGCTCCTCGCCGCGCTCCCACAGGGCGAGCGACTCCTCCAGCGTGGCGCCGCCCGCCTCCAGCCGGCGTACGACGTCGATCAGCTCGTCCCGGGCCTGCTCGTAGCCCAGCGCGGCGGTGGTGGTGTCCTGGTCAGCTCCCATGCGCCCAGCCTAGGGGCGCCCACGGACAGCCCCGCCCCGCCCGGGGCCCGCGGCCCCGCGTCCGGCCCCGCCTCAGCCGGCCGCCGCGTCCCGTCCGCCGTCCGGGCCCGTCACCCGTACCGCGAACTCGCCCTCCGCGACCCGCGCCCGCAGCGCGTCGCCCGCCGCGACCTCCGCCGGGTCGCGGACCGCCGCGCCGTCCGGGCGCTGGAGCACCGCGTAGCCGCGGCGCAGCGTCGCGGCGGGGGAGAGGGCGACGACCCGGGCCAGGGTGTGCGAGAGGTCGGCGTCCGCGCGGTCCAGCGCGTGCCGCAGCGAGCGGCGGGCCCGCTCCAGCCGGTCGGCCACCTCGTCCGCCCGCTCGTCGATCATCCGCTCGGGCCGCGCCATCACCGGCCGGCTCAGCGCCGCCGCGAGCCCGCGCTCCTCGCGGTCCAGCAGCCCGCGCATCACCCGCAGCGCCCGGTCGCTCACCAGCCGCACCCGGGCCAGCTCCTCGCGCACGTCGGGCACGACCCGCTTGGCGGCGTCCGTCGGCGTCGAGGCCCGCACGTCCGCGACCAGGTCCAGCAGCGGGGAGTCCGGCTCGTGCCCGATCGCCGAGACGACGGGCGTGGCGCACTCCGCGACCGCGCGCACCAGCTGCTCGTCGGAGAAGGGCAGCAGGTCCTCGACGCTGCCGCCGCCGCGCGCCACGACGATGACGTCCACCTCCGGATGCGCGTCCAGCTCCCGTACCGCGGCGATGACACGCGGCACCGCGGTGGCGCCCTGCACCGGCACGTTGCGCACCTCGAAGCGGACCGCGGGCCAGCGCAGCCGCGCGTTCTCCCGTACGTCCCGCTCGGCGGCCGAGGCGCGGCCGGTGACCAGGCCGACGAGCTGCGGCAGGAAGGGCAGCGGGCGCTTGCGGTCGGCGGCGAAGAGCCCCTCGCCGGCCAGCTGCCGCTTGAGCCGCTCCAGCCGCGCCAGCAGCTCGCCCACGCCCACCGGGCGGATCTCCACCGCGCGCAGCGACAGCGTGCCGCGCGGCCCGTACCACTCCGGCTTGGCGTGCAGCACGACCCGCGCGCCCTCCCCGACGACGTCCGCGACCTGGTCGAAGACGGCGCGGAAGCACGTCACGGTGAGGGAGATGTCGTGCGAGGGGTCGCGCAGCGTCAGGAAGACCACGCCCGCGCCCGGACGGCGGCTGAGCTGGGTGATCTGCCCCTCGACCCATACCGCGCCGAGCCGGTCGATCCACCCGCCGATCAGCCGGGACACCTCGCCGACCGGGATCGGCGCTTCCGCCGAGGTGCTGAGAGCCATTCCCCGACCTTAGCGCCGCCCTCCGACACCCCGGCCTGAGCCGGGGAGCGCGGGAGCGCGGACGGCGGCCGGCCGGCGCGCGGGAGCACGTGGGTCGGCCCGCGAAACCCCGAGCGCCCACGTGTCCGCCAAGAGCACCCCCGTACGATGGTCGGCATGACGACCGAAGCCAGCCGCCGCGTCCTGCTCGCCGCCCCCCGCGGGTACTGCGCGGGCGTCGACCGGGCCGTGATCACCGTCGAGAAGGCGCTCGAGCAGTACGGCGCCCCCGTCTACGTGCGCAAGCAGATCGTGCACAACAAGTACGTCGTGCAGACCCTGGAGAAGAAGGGCGCGATCTTCGTCGACGAGACGGAGGAGGTGCCGGAGGGCTCCATCGTCATCTTCTCCGCGCACGGCGTCGCGCCCGTCGTCCACGAGGAGGCCGGGGCCCGCCGCCTCGCCACCATCGACGCGACCTGCCCGCTGGTGACCAAGGTCCACCGCGAGGCCGTCCGCTACGCCGACTCCGACTACGACATCCTCCTCATCGGCCACGAGGGCCACGAGGAGGTCATCGGCACGATGGGCGAGGCACCCGAGCGCACCCACCTCGTCGACGGCCCGGCCGACGTCGCGGGGCTCACCGTCCGCGACGAGAACAAGGTCGTGTGGCTGTCCCAGACCACGCTCTCCGTCGACGAGACGATGGAGACGGTCGACGCGCTCAAGGACCGTTTCCCCAACCTGCTCTCGCCGCCCAGCGACGACATCTGCTACGCCACGCAGAACCGGCAGGTCGCGATCAAGCAGATCGCGGCGGACGCCGACCTCGTGATCGTCGTCGGCTCGCGCAACTCCTCGAACTCCATCCGGCTCGTCGAGGTCTCGCTGCAGGCCGGCGCGGACGCCGCCCACCTGGTGGACTTCGCCGACGAGATCGACGAGGCCTGGCTGGAGGGCGTCGGCACGATCGGCGTCACGTCCGGCGCGTCCGTGCCCGAGATCCTCGTCGACGGGGTGCTGGAGTGGCTGGCCGCGCGCGGCTACGGCGACGTGGAGGTCGTCACCTCGACCGAGGAGCACATCCAGTTCTCGCTGCCCAAGGAACTGCGGCGGGATCTGCGTGCGGAGGCCACCGCCGGGGAAGCCTCGTAAGGACTGCGGCTGTTTTCCGCCGCGTCCGCTGTTCGCTTGCTGCTGTTCGTTCGCTCGCTGCTGTTCCGCCTCCCGCGGGGGGAGCCACGAGAGGTGAGGTCCGCGGCCCGCCTCTAGCCTGGAGGTCATGAACGTGTTCGGTGTGGACATCGGCGGTACGGGCATCAAGGGCGCCCCGGTCGACCTCGACAAGGGCGACCTGGCCGACGCGCGGTACAAGGTGCTCACCCCGCACCCGGCCACGCCCGACGCCGTGATCGACGGCGTGGCCGACGTCGTGCGGCACTTCGGCTGGTCCGGCGCGCTCGGCGTGACCTTCCCCGGCGTGGTGGTGGACGGCGTGACGCGCACCGCCGCCAACGTCGACAAGGGCTGGATCGGCGTCGACGCGCGCGCGGCCCTCAGCGACAAGCTCGGCCTGCCGGTCGTCGTCATGAACGACGCGGACGCGGCCGGCGTCGCCGAGATGACCTTCGGCGCCGGACGCGGCCGCGGCGGCACGGTCATCGTCCTCACGCTGGGCACGGGCATCGGCAGCGCCGTCTTCGTCGACGGCCGCCTCGTCCCCAACACCGAGCTGGGCCACCTGGAGCTGCACGGCCACGACGCGGAGTCGCGCGCCTCGGTCAAGGCGCGCGAGGACGAGGACCTGAGCTGGGAGCACTGGGGCCACCGGCTGCGCAAGTACCTCGCGCACGTCGAGATGCTCTTCTCGCCGGATCTGTTCGTGCTGGGCGGCGGGGTGAGCCGCAAGGCCGAGAAGTTCCTGCCCTACCTGCACGGACACGGGCTCACCGCGGAGATCGTTCCCGCGGAGCTGCAGAACAACGCCGGGATCGTCGGCGCCGCGATGGCAGCCGCAAAGCTCTGACGGCGACGATCACGGCCGCGGCGACGGTCCCGGTGTAGAGCCAGCCCGTCATCAGGGCCAGCCCCGTGAAGAGCCCGAGCAGGTGGCCGACGAAGCTGCCGTCACCGCTGTCGGCGGTCAGCGCGATCCCGACGGCGAAGGCGATCGGCGCCGACACCGGGGCGGCCACCAGGTCGTACGGCCGTACGTACACCGCCGCGGTCATGCTCACCAGGACGAAGACGACCCCGAAGAAGACACCGGGCCCGTCGAAGAGCAGGGCGTCCAGGCCACCCGCGAGGACGGTCACGAGGGTGGTGAGCACGCCCGTGCCCAGGCCCGTCAGGCGCGGGCGGGGGCGGCGCAGGGCGCGCAGCCGGCGCAGGAGGGCGGCGGCTGCGGCCGCGCCGCCGCCCCTGCCGGGTCTGCGCGGTCTGCCGTCCCCACCGCCGCCCTTGCCGTTCTTGCCGCCTCCCGCCTGGCCCCTGCCACCCTTTCCGCCCTTTCCGCCGCCCGCGGGGCGTGCGGGAGCGGGCCGCGGGGCGACGGGTACGTTGGCACCGCCGCCGGGCCCGCCCGTGCGCGCGCTGTGTTGATCCACCTACTCAGCGTATTTGTATCCCGTCCGGAAATCCGGCAGCGTACGACGACATTCCCCCGCCTGGGCGCCGGTGTTCGAAGCGGGGGCGGGCCGCCCGGCCCGCGCCCCGTAGACTGGCGTGGCGCCCGCCCAGGGGGCGCGCGGCCCGTCACGGGGCCGCCGCGGAAGCAACGGGAAGTCGCCAGTGTCGCTCACCATCGGAATCGTCGGCCTGCCGAACGTCGGCAAGTCGACGCTCTTCAACGCCCTCACCAAGAACGACGTGCTCGCGGCCAACTACCCGTTCGCGACGATCGAGCCCAACGTCGGTGTCGTCGGTGTCCCGGACCCGCGCCTGACCACGCTCGCCGAGGTCTTCGGCTCCGCCCGCGTCCTGCCCGCCACGGTCGACTTCGTCGACATCGCCGGCATCGTCCGCGGCGCCTCCGAGGGCGAGGGCCTGGGCAACAAGTTCCTGGCGAACATCCGCGAGTCCGACGCGATCTGCCAGGTCATCCGGGCCTTCAAGGACGAGAACGTCGTCCACGTCGACGGCAAGGTCTCGCCCAAGGACGACATCGAGACGATCAACACCGAGCTGATCCTCGCCGACCTCCAGACCATCGAGAAGGTCCTCCCGCGGCTCCAGAAGGAGTCCCGCATCAAGAAGGACGTCGCCCCGAAGGTCGCCGCCGTCGAAGAGGCCCAGGCCATCCTGGAACGCGGCGACACCCTCTTCTCCCAGGGCATCCTCCAGGGCACCGAGCGCGCCGCCCTCCTGCACGACCTGCACCTGCTCACCACCAAGCCCTTCCTCTACGTCTTCAACGTCGACGAGGACGAGCTGACCGACGACGCCTTCAAGGCCGAGCAGCGCGCCCTGGTCGCCCCCGCCGAGGCGATCTTCCTCAACGCCAAGCTCGAAGCGGATCTCGCCGAGCTCGACGAGGCCGACGCCCTCGAACTCCTCGAATCCGTCGGCGCCACCGAACCCGGCCTGGCCACCCTCGCCCGCGTCGGCTTCGAGACCCTCGGCCTCCAGACCTACCTCACCGCCGGCCCCAAGGAATCCCGCGCCTGGACCATCAAGCGCGGCGCCACGGCCCCCGAAGCCGCCGGCGTCATCCACACGGACTTCCAGAAGGGCTTCATCAAGGCCGAGGTCATCTCCTTCGACGACCTCACCGAAGCCGGCTCCGTCACCGAAGCCCGCGCGAAGGGCAAGGCCCGCATGGAGGGCAAGGACTACGTCATGCAGGACGGGGACGTGGTGGAGTTCCGCTTCAACGTGTGAGCGAGCACCTACGGGTGCCCTGACCTGCGGGGAAGCGATTTGTGCTGCCTTGCAGTCCGCAGCGGTCCGCAAGATTTCAGATCCGACTTCTCTGCGGGTGCTGTCCGACTGTTCCCTGCTCGACTGACCCCGAGAATGGTACGTTATTCGGTACCACTCGGCGAAGGGTTTCCTGTCATGTCCATCACCGCGAGCGAGGCCCGCAGGGATCTGTTCCCGCTCATCAAGAAGGTCAACGACGATCACGAGGCCATCGAGATCGTCTCCAAGCACGGGAATGCCGTGCTCGTCTCCGCCGAGGATTACGCCGCCCTGCGTGAGGGCTCTTATCTTCTGCGCTCGCCTGCGAACGCCCGCCGCCTCCTCAAGGCCTACGAGAACGCTCTCGGTCGCATCAATCTCTCCGAGCGTGAGTTGATCGACCCTGACGCGGCGGATGCGGGGTAGGGCGCCGCGTGAGGCTCGTGTTCGAGGACCAGGGCTGGGAGGACTACACGTCCTGGCTCAAGAACGACCGCAAGATGCTCGCCCGGATCAACAAGCTCATCGAGGACATCAAGCGTGATCCCTTCACGGGAATCGGCAAGCCCGAGCCGCTGAAGTACCACCTGGCCGGCGCCTGGTCGCGGCGGATCGATGACGAGCACCGCCTCGTCTACCTCGTCACGGACGAAGAGGTCATCATCCTCGCCGCCCGCTACCACTACTGATCGTCCTCTAACGACTGCCCCGGCTCTCGGTCCACCCGCAGGGAGCCGCGAACGCCTGTCGAGGCCCGGTGAGGGCGGTGGGAGGATGCGAGGGGGTCGGAGAGGGGCGGGGAGCGTGGGGCGTGGCGAGCGGGACACGGTTGCGAGGGGAGCGCGACTGCATGAGGCGGTTCAGGCCGTGGTCGGTGATCACGGAAGGGCAGTGGAGGCGGTACGGGCGGCACTGAAACCGATGCACGACGCGGCGGTGAAGCGGGAGCTCGACACCATTCCCGTCGCCCGGTTGCAGGACGTCACCGAAGGGCGGCTGCGGCTGGGGAGCGTCGAGAAGAGCGGACTGCGCACCCTGGGCAGTGTTCTCGACGCGGGCCCCTACCGCTTGCGGCAGATTCCCGGTGTCGGGCAACGCACCGTCGACCAGATGCTCGCCGCTGCCCGCAGGCTCTCGGAGGCTGTGCACGAGACCGTGGCCGTCCACATCGACGTGGACCAGCCGGAGCCGCGCACCACCGCGCTCGTCATGGCCCTGCACGTCCTGGTGGAGGCCGGCCCGGACGCCCGGCGCGCGGTCGACAGGGCCACCGTCCTGGCAGAACGGCTCGGTCCGTTGCTGGCCGACGCGAGGCCCGCCGCCGGAAGGGTCAGGATGCTTCTGGCCGGCCGGGAGAAGAAGGCTCGCGCGTGGGCGGCGGTCGCCGGGATCCGGTCGCTGGTGGACGAGGCGGAGCGGGCCGGTCTTCCTGAGCTGCTCGCCCAGGCGTCGGTGGACCTGCTCCGGGGGCTCTCGTCCGACGTCGCGGCCTGGGTGGACTTCGAACTCCGCTCCGCGGAGTACTACAGCCTGCTCGCCGAGATCTCCGGGCGGCTGCCGGACGCGGCTGCCGCGGAGGGCTTTCTGCCGGACGAGATTGCGGAGCGGGTGCGGACCCAGCACCTCGACGACCGGCACCGGCGGGTCTCCCTGCGCGGTTACCAGGCGTTCGGCGCACGGTTTGCGCTTGTGCAGCGCAAGGTGATACTCGGCGACGAGATGGGCCTCGGGAAGACCATCCAGGCGATCGCCGTCCTCGCCCACCTGGCTGCCGAGGGACAGAGTCACTTCATGGTCGTGTGCCCGGCGAGCGTCGTGGTGAACTGGACTCGGGAGATCGAGGACCGCAGCGCCCTGCGCGTCACGGTGCTCCACGGTCCTGACCGGCACTACGCGTTCGCCGACTGGAAGGGGCGGGGCGGGGTGGGGGTGACCACGTTCGACGCACTGAGCGGATTTCCGGCGCCGGGCGGCGGGGAGGTCGGACTCCTCGTCGTCGACGAAGCGCACTTCGTGAAGAACCCGAAGACCAAGCGGTCCCAGTCGGTCGCCCTGTGGACGGAGCGTTGTGAGCGCAGCCTCTTCATGACCGGGACCCCGATGGAGAACCGGGTCGTGGAGTTCCGCAACTTGGTCCGGATGCTCGATGGCGACGTCGCGGACTCCCTCGGTGAACGGGACGCCTTGGCCGGATCGGTCGCCTTCCGCAAGGCTGTGGCCCCGGTCTACCTGCGGCGCAACCAGGAGGACGTCCTGACGGAACTCCCGAGCCTTCAACAGACCGACGAGTGGGAGGAGCTGAGCGCTTCGGACGAGGAGGCGTACCGCGAAGCCGTGCGCGCGGGCAACTTCATGGCCATGCGGAGGGCCGCGTACATGCGCCCTGAGAAGTCGGCCAAGCTGGAACGGCTCCGGGAGATAGTTCAGGAGGCCGGCGAGAACGGGCAGAAGACAGTGGTCTTCTCCAACTTCAAGGACGTACTGGGCGTGGTGAAGGAGGCCCTCGTGGCCGGCACCACCGGTGCCACTCCGGTCTTCGGTCCGCTGACCGGCGGCGTCCCGGCCCAGCGTCGCCAGGAGATCGTCGACGACTTCGCCGGTGTCCAGGGCCCGGCTGTGCTCCTGGGGCAGATCCAGGCAGCGGGTGTCGGGCTCAACATGCAGGCCGCCTCCATCGTCGTCATCTGCGAACCCCAGATCAAGCCGACCATCGAGCATCAGGCGGTGGGCCGGGCCCATCGTATGGGCCAGGTCAGGCCGGTTCGCGTACACCGTATCCTCGCCACCGGAGGCGTGGACGAACGCATGGTGAAGATGCTGGAGACCAAGGCGCGCCTGTTCGACGCTTACGCCCGCCGCAGCGCCGTGGCCGAAGCCACCCCGGACGCGGTCGACGTGTCGGACACCGAGCTGGCACGTCGCATCGTCGAGGAGGAACAGGCACGCCTGGGTATGACGGACGAGAGGCCCACGTCGTCCGAGTGAGGGTGTCCCCGGTCCGCAGCCAGTCCGCAGGACACTCGTAAACGCCTGTCGAGAGCCAACCCGTGCCAACGACGAAATTCCAGGTCAGCGACACGTGGGAGGCTCCGCCGCAGGTCAGATGGGGTCGGCCCGAGTGGGGCCGGCCCGTCGGCGTGCCGCGCGCTGGATCTGCGCTGGATCCGTGGCGGATGAACTGACGTCTCGTCATCTGTCGTCATCCGTGGTTATCGGTACGGATGCTGGGTTGGTGCAGGATGACGGGTGGGTGTCCGCGTGGTGTCGCCCCGTCTTTCTGCCCAGGTGAGGGAGCTGGGCAGAACCCAGTTGGTGCGGCATGCCCGCGAACGTGACCGAGTGATCGGCGCGGGCCGTGCAGGGGCATGCCGTGCAGATCCGAACTAGGGTCTGTCAAACGAGCGGTGTAACTTGGGTTGTTGAGGGCTACTGTCGGGCTGCGGAGAGCCGGCCGTCGAAGGTGATGTCGAAAGCGTTGAGGGCGGTTTTCCAGCGCATGGTCCAGCGGGCCTGGCCCTTGCCGGTCGGGTCCAGCGACATG
Organism: Streptomyces sp. NPDC021224; assembly: GCF_044332905.1. Classification (NCBI taxonomy): domain Bacteria; kingdom Bacillati; phylum Actinomycetota; class Actinomycetes; order Kitasatosporales; family Streptomycetaceae; genus Streptomyces; species Streptomyces sp. NPDC021224. The sequence continues at coordinate 123,921 of NZ_JBIRPW010000006.1, forward strand.
ATCGCCATGTAGACGCACTTCAAGGCGGCCTGCTCGTTCGGGAAGTGGCCGCGGGCCTTGACTGCCGTCGGATCCGCGCGTTGACGTACTCGATCGCGTTCGTGGCGCAGACGATGCGGCGGATCTCGGTGTCGAAGCGGAGGAACGGGGTGAACTCCTCCCACGCGTTCTCCCACAGCTTCACGATCGCCGGGTACTTCTTGCCCCACGTGCCGGCGAACTCGGCGAACCGATCGAGTGCCGCGTCCTCGGTCGCCGCCGTGTAGACGGGCTTGAGGAGCTTGGCGATCTTGTCCCAGTCCTGGCGGGCGGCATAGCGGAAGGAGTTCCGCAGCAGGTGGACCACGCAGGTCTGCACGATCGTCTTCGGCCATACGGTCTCGACGGCGTCGGGCAGGCCTTTGAGCCCGTCGCAGACGAGCATGAGGACGTCGTTCACGCCGCGGTTCTTGATCTCGGTGAGGATGTGCATCCAGTGCTTGGCGCCTTCTCCGCCATCACCGGCCCACAGCCCGAGGATGTCCCGCCGGCCCTCGGTCGTGACGGCCAGAGCCACGCAGACGGGCCGGTTCGCCACGGCGCCGTCGCGGATCTTCACGTGGATCGCGTCGATGAAGACCACCGGATAGACGGTGTCCAGGGGCCGGTGCTGCCACTCGGCCATGCCGTCGAGGACCTTGTCGGTGATCGTGGAGGTCGTCTGGCGCGACACCTCGGCGCCATAGACCTCCGCGAGGTGGGCCTGGACCTCACCGGTCGTCAGGCCCTTCGCGGCGAGCGAGATGACCATCTCGTCCACGCCGGACAGCCGCTTCTGCCGCCTCTTGACGATCTTCGGCTCGAAGGTGCCCTCGCGGTCGCGAGGCACGGATATCTCCACCGGGCCGACATCGGTCAGCACGGTCTTGGCCCGGGTCCCGTTGCGGCTGTTGCCGCCGTTCTTCCCGGCGGGATCGTGCTTGTCATAGCCGAGGTGGTCGGTGATCTCACCCTCAAGGGCGGACTCCAGGAGCCGCTTGGTCAGCTGCTGGAGCAGCCCGCCCTCGCCGGTCAGCTGCAGGCCCTCGGCCTGGGCCCGAGTCACGAGCTCGTCGATCAGCCGTCGTCCATGGACGTCGGCACCACGGCCTCAGACAGCTCGACGGTCTCGGCCTCGTTCACGTTGTTGCTGGTCATCGATGCATCTTCCATGATCGGGAGTTACACCGAACGTTTTACAGTCCCACCTGTCCGTCCACACCCGCGAGCACCTCGACGCCGTCGCCGCACAACTCAGCGGTCGACCACGCAAAACGCTGGACTGGGAAACCCCAGCCGAGCGCCTGCACAAACTACTCGCCGTCTGAGCAGCCCCGACCGCGCATCGCGACGCTCGCAAGAACTACGCTCGCCCCTGCCGCCCTGCCGCCCTGCCGCCCTGCCGCCCTGAAGGCAAGGGTTCGCACCGAACCTTGGTGTCCCGGAGGCCGACCTACCGCAACGTGAGATGCTGCGATTCCTCGTTCGCGGCGGCTATCCGGAACTGCAACCAAGATCCGGAGTACGCGACATCAGGGGGATGACGGTCTTCGCGGAGAATTGGGCCGTCCGCGGCGCTGGCGACCACGCCGGGCCAGAACATAGCGGCGCTGTGGTTGGCATGGTCGAAGGCGAGTGTCCATCGGCCGGGGTGCCGACGGAACATGAGGCAGGCAGCGGTCCGGCCCGCACCCAGCCGGCGGTGCCGGCGCAGGACGAAGAACTCGCTCACCTCCCGGACGCCGTCATCGAGCCCTCGCGTCATAGTGAACCCGGCCAGGGCGCCGTTGATGCGGATGAAGCACGCTTCCCTGTCGTCCTCCGTGAAGTAGTGGTCCAGGAAGCGATAGACGAACGTGCCGTGCGCCGTCACGTCGTATCCCCGCACGTCGGAGAAGTCGTACTGGTAGAGCTGCACCAGGTTCCCCAGGACGGTCTTGTCCTCCGCCGCCACTGGAATCATCTCGATCACCATGGACGACAGTGTTCCGCAGACCGAAGCGCTCTCCCGCGGGGCCGCAGCCGCCCGGCTGCGTGATCGCAACCGAGCGACTGCTTAACTGCCTGTGCAACACGTCAGAGATCACGTGTCGCGACGACCACTGGAATCCGCCGCCCGAAGAGGCTCCGGGGCTTCGTGCACGTTGAGCCGTACCTACCGACCAGTCCGTTTCACCTTTCACCACAGGATGAGGGGGCTCACGGCTCAGGCTGCGGTGTCCCGTGACAAGAGCGATGTCACAGCGGAGGGGGTACCGCGAGGAAGTTCTCGCCGCCGTAGAGCGACTCGTAGCTGATCTCGATCCGCAGGCGGTGGGCGACCACGTCCCAGAACCATGCGTCGGCGGCGTCATCGTACGAGTCGAGGAGCAGGAGATAGTCCTTCTGACCGGCAAGAAGTGTGGAGCCGGTGAAGAGAGCCGAGATCACTGGCTCCTTCGGTGCGCCCGTGAAGATGTGGCGAAAGGCCGTGAGGTTCCACTGCCCCAGGTGCGCGCCGTCGAAGTAGACCTCGGTGCGGACGACCAGAGCGGGTCCAAGTCCCGCGTTCACGGCCAGGAGGCCGGCTCGGCGCTGAGGGGTAAGGCGCACTTGGCGCAACTGAATCAGTGGTCGCACCGATTCCCGGTTGTGCCGGATGGCGCTCCGCGACTGCACCACGGACACCCACAGCGAACCTAGTGCGATGACGGTGGCGGATCCGGCCGTCAGCGTCTCAGCGTTCATAAGCCCCCCACGCTGCCTTTCGATCGTTCATTCCCCGCTTGAGGCCAGTTGATTCGCACAGGTGCCCGGGTGTGATGAGAGCTGCGCCTTGTGATCACCTGCCCTGACCTTGCGTGCCCCGGCGGCGTATCGGTGTGCGCGGGAGGAGGAACTGCGACGATCTGAGCTGCTGGTCAAGCTTGCTGCTCCCGGAAGGGGCGAGCGTGCGCCCGGCTGTCAGTTGCCGGAGATGCCGGGACGGGGTCGGTGCTGTTGGGAATACTGGGGACAGAGTCGCATGGAGTGACTCCCGAGATCTCGGGGTCAAGGCCCAACCTCACTCGGCCGACTCACACCCGTCGAGTACGAGACCGTCATGACCACACCGGGCCTCCCAGGCCGCGTGGTCAAACCTGTCACCCAACCCTGCGCCGGACCCCATGGGCCCACCGTGGATCCAGGGCATACCGGACCCTGGCTGTTACGAGCAGGTTCGGGGCCTGGGCTCAAAGGTCGAGGTGGATCGGAACCGGGAGCAGGCTCTTCGGTGACTTGTACCGACCAGGAGGGCGTTCCGGTATCTTCAACCCGCTGGGGGTAAGGCCGGTTTCGGCTGGAGCGCTCGCAACTTCAAAAGGTTTGGGGCCTGAAGATGCCGCGGACCGTGTTCCGGTTGAAGGTCGGGAGGTGGCTCTTCGACCTCCTCCACGGAGGGATCGTGTGACAGATCAAGAATCGCTCCTCTCCTGGCCGGTGGAGATCGCCGCAGGGCTGCGTGAAGTCGATTCCAACCCGTCTGCTGTCACCCACCGCGAAATTAATCTGGGCGGAATGATGGCTGAATGGGATGGAGGATTCGAAGGCGAGGAGTTCTTCGTCCAGGTTTTCTACGGGAGTCCTGAAAACGCCTTCTGCGAGGTCCGTCTGGATGGCTGGATCTTCGAGGCAGTTCGCCTGGAAGACGTGCGCGAGTTGCTCGCCACCTTCTTCGGCGGTGACGTCGCACTCCACAAGTCGCTGCTCGGTGCCTGGACGCTGACCGCTTCTGGACCGGACGTCTCCCATACCAATTCCGGCAGAGACCGAGGGCCGGTGCCCAGTTCCGAGTGGGAGCGGAGAGCAATCGCACGAGGGAAACGCAAGAGGTAGAACGAGGGAAGCTGGGGCACTCCGGCATGCCATGCCGGAGTGCCCCATGCCGTCGCCGGACGCACTTCCGTCGGCGCTGGTCGCGGGCACCGAAGTCCTGGTGGCTGCGCTGCGCCTCGACGAGCGAGACGCAAGTTCGCTCCGCACGCGGGAGTGGGCCAGGAAGCGCCTGGCCGGAGCCGTGATCGGCGCACCGCCGCAGTTCAGATCCGGCCCGGATGCGTTCCGCTTCAACGTGTAGCGGGTGCGCGTGGCGCGGGCAGCGTCGTTGCGCAGGGCCGCAGGTCAGATGGGGTCGGCCCGAGTGGGGGTCGGCCCCGTCGGCGTGCCGCGCGCTGGATCCGCGGATCCGCGGCGGGCCAACTGACGTACCCTCACCTGTCGTCAGTTGTGGTCATCGGTACGGGTGCTGGATCCGCGCCGGACGCCGCGCGGGCGCCCGCGTGGGGGTCTGACCAGCCGGCGGTGTACATCGTCTGGTGTGGGTCAGGGCCTGTCGTGTGGATCTCCGTGGCGGAAGGAGCGGGGTCCGGCGCTCCCCCAGAGCTTCGCCCGGGAGGTACCCCCGGACGCAAGGCGGAGGAGGAAGACAACGCGGCGGGGCCCCATGGCGAAGCTCTGGGGAGTTGTCGACCGACGACAACGCCGGGGGCACCTCCCGCCGATGGCAGGCGGAAGATGCCGTGCCGGGGCACGCGACGCCGCGGAGATCCACACGACAGGCCCCGGCGGCAGCCGGTGGTGAGTCCGCCGGTGAAGGCGATGGCGAAGGCCTGAAGTGCGGGTCTCCCTCTGACACCGGCCGGCCGCGATACCGCCGTCAGAAGACGAACGGGCCGGGGTTCTGCAGCGAGGTGGCCGTGCAGTGCATGGTGAATGTCCCGTACGTGCTCGTGAGGGATTCGACCTCCAACGCCTCGCCCGGGGTGACGGTGCCCGTCAGCGGGCCGGAGTTGTAGCTCTGCCCGAGTAACGTCCAGGCCGGGTTGGACTGTCCGGTGAAGGTGACCTCGGCGCCGTGCGCGTCGGACAGCGTCAGCGTCGTCCGCATCGAGTTGGCCGGGAAGGAGTGGGTCGCCCACACCACGGGTGTGGAGAAGGTGATGGCCGCCGCCGTGCCGTTCTGCCGGACATCGAGCCCGGCCTGGCCGGAGCCCCAGTCCCCGCAGTTCACCTGGACGGTGGCGGTGGTGGGCACGACCGCGGAGGCCGACGGCGCCACGAGCAGCGCGCCCATGGCCAGGGCCGCTGCCGCGCCTGCCACGCTGGTGCCGAAGGTGCTGAGTTTCATGTCGGCTGCCTTTCTGTGTGGGGGTCCGTCGGCCTGTCGCCTCCAGCGTGGCCGCACATCCCCGCACCGGCGTCGGCGAGACCCGTCGGGGCGGCAGCGCGGCGCAAGGGGAGGCCGCAGGTGCGGTGGCGGGTACTTCGCCGGGGCCGGCTCCGCAGGGTCGGTCCCGGTGCGGCGCGCGGGCGCAGACCCCTCGGGCGGACGGGACGGGCGTCAGGCCAACGGCTAGTGATTGACGCTTGAAGTATATGGAGGGGGGCGGAACACCCGCGGTCTGGTTCGAGCCATTTGCGGCACACCGACGGCGCCGCCCTCGACACCGCGGCCGGCACCCGGCCCGCTGTCCGCGGCCCCGCCGTTCCCCTGTCGACGACGCACCCGCCGTGGAGCGCCGGCGCGGAGTGCACGGCCACGACGGCCGGAGTTCCGCGTGACCGTCCGCAGAGGTGAGCACCTGTATTCGCCCGGCACGGACGCCCGGACAACGCCTTCTGCGAGGTCCGCCTCGACGGCTGGGTCTTCGAGGCAATTCGCCTCTGGGAGACGTGCGCGAGATCCTCGCGACCTTCTTCGGCGGTGATGTTGCAGTTCGCAGGTTGCGCTTCGCAGGTCGCTGCTCGGTGCGTGGACGCTGACCGCTTCAGGGTGTTCCGGCGGCGCCACCACGCCTCATTCCGGTTCGTGGTCCGGGCCGCCCAGGTCGGGGGTGGCGAAGTCCGGGCTGGTGAACCGTGGTTCGGTGGGACGTCGATGCGGGTCCTGCGGCGCGGAGAAGTCGGGTCGTGAGTAGCCCAGACGAGGGCTGCGCGGTGCGGAGGACGGTGTCGCGGGGGCGGCGGGGTCGTGCAGGGCGTCGTCGAGGAAGGGCAGCAGCCCGCGGTCGAGCAGCGCCTGGTGCCATGCCTCGCGGGCTGCGTGTACGTCGGGGGGCATGTCGTCCGGCGCCACGTGGATCGTGGTGGGGCGGTCGCGTAGCGCGGTCACCAGTAGTCCCACGGCGCCGAGCAGGATCGAGGCCCCGGTGACGGCGGCGAAGAACCACCCTGTGGTGCGCAGGGGTGCGGCGACGCCCGGCTGGGGGTGTACGGCGGACATGGCGTAGCCGGTGATCAGGAAGATCAGTGCCACCGTTCCGGCGAGAAGCGGCACCAGGACCGCTACGACGGCGACGAGTCCGGCGCCGAGGTCGGCGCTTGCGGCGATGCCCGCCGCGGCGTAACCGCGTGCGCTGTCGTCCCGGGTATGCGCGGTCTCCCGAAGCGTGCGGTACGTGTCGTACTCGGCGGCGGCCCGCACGCTGATCGGATCGGCGGCCGACAGCGCGAGCGCACGCAACTGCTCGGCGTCGAAGGGCGTTGCTCCGGACGCCGAGCCGTCGTCGTATCTCAGGCCCGTGCCCGTGGCCCTCCCGGTGTGACCCCGGCCGAGGACGATGCGCAGAGCCTCATCGAGCACGTTCTCGAAGTCAGGACGGTCTTCGTCCAGCAGGTGGGGCACCGCCCCGAGTGCGGTGGCGGGGCGGGTCCGTGTGGAGACGGCCCGCGGTGCGGGGTGCCGGTACGGCGGGCGGAACCCAGGGGAGCGGCGGGAGAAGGCGGCCAGGACGCGGCCCGTGAAGGACTCCGCGGTGAGCGTCATCCCGCACCTCCTGGGTTCGTCGTGCCTTCCTGGGGCGCTGGAGCAGTGTTCGCGGGTGGTTCGGCCTGCTGTGGCGGTGCTTCCTCCACTATGCCGCTCAAGGCGGCGCGACCTATGCTCTTGACCGCCAACGGGACGAAGCTGACCGCCTGCTGGATGATGGCGAGGGATCCGAGGCCGACGAGGTAGGCCACGAGGGCGTTCATACGATGCGGGTACGCAGCGGTGACGACGCCGGTCAGGGTTCCGCTGACAAGGAGACGCAGGACTCCGGCGACGCAGTATGCCTTCCATCCGGGAGCAGGCAGTTCTTCCTCGCCTGGGCGCAGTTCGGGGCGGTGCCGGGGCGGGTCGACGCTGTCGGGCCGTACGTCCCAAGGCATCTTCTTGTGCCATTTGACGGCCTTGATCACATCGATGGCCTCCATGGAGGCCCCGCCGGCTGCTCCGATGACGGCGGCCGCTAACCAGTGCATGGACCGAGGCTAGTTGGGGTGGACGGTGCGGGAGTGGGCCTTGCGTGTTTTCGGCCCGCGCTGCGCAGTCGGCCTTCAGCGCGCAGCCGCGTCGGGCGGCGGCCCCCGGCTTCCCCTTTCCTGGACAGGCTGAACCCCAACGGCAGTGGGTGACGGCTCGGACGCCGTGCCGGTTCCCGCGGGGCAGGCCGTGCCGGTCGGGATGCCGGGTGGATGCACGTCGAGCAGGCCGGGGGAGGTGGATCCCGCTGGAGCGGTGTGCGAGGTGCGGCTGGTGGGCCGAGCCCGCCTGCAGGCGTTACCGCGCCCGCGACGACCGTCCCCCTTCGTCGCCACCGGTCACGAACCTCAGCAGGCCCTGTCGGCGGCGTGGAGTGCGGTGGTGCGAGCCGGGGCCGGGAGGCTCTTGACGAGGTGGGTCGTTCCCGGATCGCCACCGGGTACCGGGCGGTAGCCCTCGCTTTCGTAGAGGGCGATGTTGTGGCGGCTGGCGGCGCCGGTGGCGAGGACCACGCGGTCGCACTCGCCCGCTGCGGACTCGGCGGTACGCAGCATCCACCGGCCGAGGCCGCGTCCGCGCAGGTCGGGGGCGACGGCGAGCCGCCCGATGTGCCACTCGTCGCCGTCGCGCCGGGCACGCACCATCGCCAGCAGCCGGCCGTCGAGGAAGAGGCCGGTGGCCTGCCATTCAGCCAGCCCTGCGCGTACCTCGTCGAGCGATTCGCGGAGGGCGGGTACGGCCAGGGTGTCGTTGGCCAGGGCCTCGTCGACCCAGCAGCACCGCTGCAGCACCGTGACGTCGGGAGCGTCGGCGGTGGTCAGGGGACGTACGTAGGACCCCGGCAGCGGCCCGGGCGACGTGCCCGCTGCGGCGCGTTCGCGCATCGGCCGCAGGGCCTGGGCTGTCCGCACCACCTCGTCGAGGACGCCGACGGCCGCTCCTGCGAGGGCGTCGTCCCCCTGGACCTGCCCGTCGTGCACGGTGTCGGCGAGGCGGATCGCGACGGTGGCGCCGACGGGCACCAGGCGGAGCGTGGTCACCACCTGTTTGGCGTGCTGGACTGCCCGGGTGCCCGCCGAGGTGTTGCCGTAGCTGACGAAGCCGACCGGTTTCCAGGCCCATTCGGGGCCCAGGTAGTCGAGCGCGTTCTTCAGCGTCGCGGGCATCCCGTAGTTGTACTCCGGCGTCACGATGACGAAGCCGTCGGCGGCCTCGACGGTCGCGCTCCAGCGCCGTGTGTGCGCATGCCGGTAGATGCCGGTGGACGGGTGCGCCTCCTCGTCCAGGAAAGGCAGGCCGAGGTCGCCGAGGGCCAAGGACATCAGGTCCACGCCGAGGTCGCGGGCACGGGGGGCGATCGTCCGGGTCAGCCAGTTGCCGATCGCCGGGCCGAGGGCGCCGGGACGGGTGCTGCAGACGACGACGAGGATGAGCGGCCTTTTCGTTGACATGTAAACGAGACTAGCTGCTAGATTGGTTACATGTCAACGAGATCGTCGGGGCGGGGCGACGCCCGGTGGCTGGCCCCCGAGGAAGAGCGCGCCTGGCGGGCGTACCGTCGCATGGCGACCGCGGTGCAGGTGGGCACGTCGCAGGACCTCGCCGACCACGGACTGTCGGAAGCGGACTACGAAGTACTAAGCACGCTCTCGGAGCGGCCCGGGAACGCCAGTCCCCTGCATGAGCAGGCGGCGAAGATGGGGTGGTCGCGCAGCCGGCTGTCCCGCCACGCCACGCGCATGGAGTCACGCGGTCTCCTTGGGCGGACGCCGGATCCGGCGGACGGGCGCGGGTGCATCCTGGTGCTCACCGGCCAGGGCCTGGAGGTGCTCAAGAGTGCCGCCCCCGCCCATCTGGCTTCCGTGCGGCGCCACTTCGTCGACCGGCTCGCCCCCGAGGATCTCGCCGCCCTGGAGCGCATCGCCGCCAAGGTCGACCCCATCGCGGACTGAGCGGTTCGCGGAGCGGAGCGCGCAGCGGGCGACGGTGCCGATCGGGCCGACGTCCGGCGCGCCCGGCCGTCCACGCCGGCGGAGGGCCGTCCGGTACGGGTCCCTGGGGGAGGAGTGGGTGGCGGGCCGTGACGCGTACGGCGCCGCCGCCAGGGCCGCCTGGCCGCCGGGCCGCACGGACCGCGGCCGGTGTGCCGCGGTAGGCCGCGGAGCACCGGCCGGGTTCTTCTCCGGGACGGGGTCAGACCTGCCCGCGCCACGCCCCGGTCTCCAGGCCTCTGGACTCGATGTACTGCTTGAACCGGTTGAGATCGCCCTTGGCCTGCCGCCGGACGAAGCCGAGCTTGTCGCCGACCGTGTCGGTGATGCCGCGCGGGTCGTGCTCGAGCTGCAGCATCACCTTGGTGCGGGTGGCGTCGAGCCGGTGGAAGGTGACCACGCCGGCCTGGCGTGCCTCGCCCGCGACGGTCGTCCAGGCGACCCGCTCGTCCGGTATCTGCTCGGTGATCTCCGCGTCGAACTCCCGCTTGGCCCCGGCGACCTCGGTCACCCAGTGGGTGAGGGTGGCCGTGCGCTGCTCGATGCGCTCGACGCCGTCCATGAAGTGCGGGAACTCCTCGAACTGCGTCCACTGGTTGTACGCGGTGTGGACGGGCACATCGACTTCCACCGATTCCTCGACCGTGGACATGGCCGAACTCCTCCCTGTCGTCGGATCGGTACTCCGGTGCGAGTGCCCGCTCGGCGGGGATCGACACATATGCGTCCGCAGCCGGCTGCTCGGCGGCCGGACGCAGTCGCCCGGCTGTCGGCCGCGCACGGCGGCGTCGCCGCCGACGCGGCAGGGGTGCCCACCGCCGGCGCCGGGCGCGCCAGTTGATCCGCCTGGCGGGCCCGCCGGGTGCCGGCCGGGCGGGTGCGATCCGCGCTGCTCGCCATCGGCCGTGCTGCTGGGCCGCCTGCTGCGAGGGGACCGCGAGCGGTGTGGTCGGACGTGCCGGGTCAGCCGAGCGGGATGAGGATCTCAGCGCGGTGCGCAGGCGCCTCCGCCTCGTCGATCAGGAGGGCCGCGAGCGTGTCGCGGGTGATCCGGGGAGGGAGGAAGGGCCGCGGGTAATCGGCCAGGCGCAGGATGCGTCGAGTCGGGCTGACGGGTCCCTTGGTGACGTCCGGCGCGTGGAGGACGGTGGCCCCCCCGGCCAGTGCGATGCCGTCGGCAGCGGCCTTCTCGGCCAGCTCCTTGCCCACGAACATCCGCATCACCGCTTGGTAGATCGCTCCGCCTGCGCCGGTGGAGACCCCGGAGCCGAGGGCGCCGAGCCAGATCGTGCGGACCTTCGCGGCGACAAGACGTTCCGCCCCCGCCTCCAGGACGCCGGGGCCCTCGCCCTTGCTGACGCCGAGGGCGGAGATGACGACGTCCACGTCGGAGAGGTCGGGGAACGCAGCCGGTGCGGCGACGTCGGCCCGCCTGATCCCGACCCGATGGGCGGCGCCGGGATCGGAGACGGTGAACGCTTCGGGCCGGCGAACCAGAGCGACCACCTGGTGGCCACGGGCGAGGGCTTGTTCCACGACGGTGCGGCCGGTCCTGCCGGTGGCCCCCAATACGGCGATGCGCATGACTTCCCCTCTGACCGAACAACTGTTGGTGACATGAGTGAACAAGTGTTGGTTAAGGATGTCAAGCCGGTGCGGCGGGTAAGGTGAACAGGTGTTGCTCTGGAATTCGGGCGGACCCGGGAGGGACGCGCATGGCTGCTGGTGACCCGGCGCCGGTACGCCGCCGCAACCCGCGCGGGCAGGGGCAGGTGCTCAGGGCGCAGCTGATCGAGGCGGCCGCCCACCTGCTGGCGACCCTGGATCGGCCCGAGACCTTGACACTGCGACGGGTCGCACGTGAAGTCGGGGTGGCTCCGGCGAGCATCTACAGCCACTTCCCGGACCTGGGTGCCCTCGTCGACCACGTTCTGCGCCAGCGGTACGAGGAGCTGGCGCGTCTGATGGACTCGGCCGAGGCTTCGGCCGCGGACCCGCTGGATGCGCTCGTCGCCCGCTGCGCCGCCTACGTCCGCTGGGGCGTGGAGCAGCCGGGCCACTACCGGACGCTCTTCGGCGGACGGATGCCTCGCGATCCGGCGCCCCACCCGGACGCAACGCCCGGTACCGGCGCGGAGGCCGAAGCGGACGGCGGCTCCGTCCACGAAGCCGGGGCCGGCCTGCTGGAGGCGCTGATCGCCGCACTGGCAGAGGTCACCGGCACGCCCGGCACGCCCGGCACGTCCGACGCGCCCGGCACGTCCGACGCGCCCGAGCGGCGATGGCAGGCCGGGCTGCTCCTGTGGATCGCCATGCATGGCCTGATCGGCCTCTACAACGACCACGGCGACCTTCCCTGGCCATCGCTGGACGACCTGCTCGCCGACCTGCTCGCCCTGCACACGGCGCGGTCCGTGAAGGAGATCGCAGCCGCACTCGTCCGCGCAACGGAGCAGTCCCTCACGGCCTCACCTTGACCGTGGCCTCGGTGGGGCGGTCGGTGCCGGGACAGCCCGACGCCCTCGGCGCACGACGACGGCGGCGGCCGATGGCGAGCGGACGGCTGACAGGGGTCCTGGTCGTCGACGACGACCCCGGTGCCCGGCAGTTGCTGATCCCGGCGCTCGGCTTCGCCGGGTTCACCGTGGACGCGGCGGGCGACCTGACCATGTCCCGCCAGGGGCAGGTGCTGTCCCGCCCGCAGATCCTCGAAGCGGCCTGGCAGTACGACTTCGGCGGCGACTCGGTCGTCGTCGAACGGTTCGTCACCACCTCCCGCCGCGAGATCGGCCACGGCCGATCCGCGCTCCTGCGCACTGCCTGCGGCATCGGTCGCACACTCCGGCAGCACGGCGGCCGGTGAACCTCGCAGGGCCCACGGCCGCCTGCGGGTGATCGGCCGAGCGGACCGCGAGCGCCTGACCGGGTGTCAGGTCGCCCCCTGCCCGTCTTCCGGGTAGTAGACCTCACGCGTGTCGTCATCCGGATGTTCGCGGCCCACGATGGCGGCGAGTTCGTATCGCACGGAATCGAGGATCCTCAGGGCCTCTGTCAGCAGATGCTCCGGTACGGCCTCCGGTCCCGCGTCCGGGTAGGCGGCGGCGAGCTGGTCGCTCCGCTTCCGCAGCTCTGCCCGAACGCCGGAGAGCGCCGAGGCCAGTTCCTGATGCTCCCCCACGGTCAGCCCCGGGTTCATCCGGCCCCTCCTGCGGTGTGCGTACGGGTGGTTGCCGGCCCATGATGCCCGTCCCGGCACCTTGTGCGGGTGCCATATGACGCTGCGGCGGGCAGCCCCCGCAGCTCGGCAGGCGGCTCGGGTGCGGCCGGCGGTCGCACGGAGGCCGACACCACGGGTCCGGTGTCCAGATGACGGTGGCCAGGCAGAGCCAGCCCTCGTCGGTCGGAAGGTGGGTGATGTGACGCCGCCGCGCCTGGAGGGCGGCACGGAACGCGCGGGGCGCACCGTGGCCGCGGATCGCACGGGGGCGGTGCGGAGGGTTGTAGCAGACGGCTCGGAAGACCTGCCTTGGCTGACAGGCGTCAGCCCCCGTCCGCTCGGAGCACACCCTTCCCGCAGCTCTGCGCATCATGGACGGCCCCACCCGCAATCAGAAGAGGGTGTTGTAGATGTTCCAGCCGTGTCCGGCCTGGGTGCGGGCGCGGTAGGGGGAGGTGGCTTGGCCGGTGCCCTGGTAGTACCAGAGGTTGCCGGTGGTGTCGGTGGCGAGGAGGTCGGGGTGGCCGTTGCGGGACATGTCGCCGATTCCGACGATGCGGGTGTAGATGTTCCAGCCGTTTCCGACCTGGACGCGGGCGGCGTAGGGCGCTGTGGGGTTGCCTGTTCCGCGGTAGAGCCAGAGTTTTCCGTCGTGGTCGACGGCGAGGAGGTCGGGGTGGCCGTCGCCGGTGATGTCGCCTGCTGCGGTGATGGTGGTGTAGGTGTTCCAGCCGCTGCCGACGCGGGTGCGTGCCGCGAAGGGTGCGTAGGGGTTGCCGGTTCCGCGGTAGTACCACAGGACGCCGGTGGTGTCGCGGGCGAGGAGGTCGGGGTGGCCGTCGCCGGTGATGTCGCCTGCTGCGGTGATGGTGGTGTAGGTGTTCCAGCCGCTGCCGATCCAGTTGCGCGGCGCGAAGGGGGAGGCGCTTTGGCCGGTGCCCTGGTAGTACCAGAGGTCCCCGGTGGTGTCGCGGGCGACGAGGTCGCCGGTGCCGTCGGCTTTCAGGGTTCCGAGCGGGCTGATCGCGGTGTAGGCGTTCCAGCCGCTGCCGACCCGGTATCGCGTGCTGAGGCGGCCGGGGGCGGCGGTGGGGTCGGAGGCGGCCTCGTACTGCCACAGCACTCCGGCGGTGTCGCGGCCGTAGAGGGCCGGCAGCAGGGCGCCGGGTACGGAGTCGGCGGTGAACGTGAAGGTGACGTGGTCCTCGGTGTAGGGCCTGTCGTCGTTGCCGTACGTCTGGATGAGGGCGGGCAGCGTTCCCGCCGGCAGGCCCCAGTCGGTGGTGATCCCGATGTACTCGTATGCCGCTCCGTTCACGCTCCACGGGTGTGTGGGCAGCTGGGCGCTCAGCGACCCGTCTGGGGCGGTCTTCCAGGTTACGGGGCTGAAGGTGTCGTCGTCGGCGGAGGAGCCGATGTGCAGGGCCTGGGCCAGTTGCTGGGAGGTGTAGCCGGACGCGGCGATCGAAGCGGCGGTCAGCGTCAGCCGGGTCGAGGTTCCCCCGGGTACGGGGACGCGCCCGTCGTTGGTGTACACGTAGCCGGTCGTGAGCCGGGGGTCCCCGGTCTTGATCGTGACGGTCGACATCGGGGATGCGATGCCGGCGTCCGGCGACTTCCAGTCGATCGGTCCGATGGTCGGCTCTTGGACGAAGAGGTGGCCGGTGGTGCCGAGGCCGCTGTGGGCGACGACGTTCCCGGTCGCGCCGTCGATGACCTGCGCGCTCATCTGGAAGCCTGCGGCAGGGATCGGGGCCTGGGCGGACACGTGCAGGTGCACGGTGCCGGCGGGCAGGGGCGCGCCGGGTATGCCGTTGTGGTCGCTGTCGTCCTCACCGAAGGTGAACAGCGGCAGGAGGTTGCTCGTGGTCGTCATCGGCAGCGGATTGCCCGCGTCGTCGGTGACGGTCATCCGGTTCCCCGCCGGGGCAATGAAATACACCTGGAGGTAGGCGTCGCCCGCGGTGGGCTCGGCCAGGGTGACGTCCAGGTCCCCCGTCCCGTAGAGGGGGACGGTCACGTTGCTCACGGTCACCCCGTACGAGGGCGGGGCGGCCGCCTGGGCCGCGGACGGCACGGTAGCGGCAGCTCCCGCGGCCAGCACGACGGCTGCCGCCGTCGCGACCCGGTGAGCGGACAGCTTTGACGAGATCTTCTTCACGCGTGAATCCTTATGGGGAGCAGACGGATCGAGGGGCCCGATCCCCAGGGGTGTCAGACCTGTATGCCGCAGGTGATCGGGTCGATCTCCGGGAGAAGCGATCAACCCGGAGTGTCGGCTGCCCGAAAGAGTCTGTCCGTGCCCGCGCCTGCTGGACGGAGGATCGCAGGACAGCGCCTCACCAGACGCCTTCCGCAGCTTACCGTCGTACGTCAGCGCGTACTGACAGGGGCGGCGCGCGTACGGCACGCCGCCGGTGGTGGTGCGACCCGGGTCAGAGGTGATTGCACGGAACGCTTTCCGGGGGCGTTTTCCTGGTCGTACGCGGCTGGGCCCCGGCGGAACGTCGGTGCGTGGGTTTGCGCGTTTGTAGGACTGGAGTTCGGTCCACGGTGGTAGCGTTCGTCGGCTTGTGCGCGGAGCGGTTACCGGGGTGGGGGACATGAGGGAACACGGGCAGTCGGGGCGCTTGGGGCGCAGTTGGCTGGCGGCTTTGGCGCTTACGGTGTCGGCCGCCGTGTTGACGGCGGGAGCGCCGGAGGCGGCGGGGACAGCCGCGGGCACGGACTCGCCGCAGGACAGGGTCCTGCAGCCCGTTCCGCGCTATGCGCCGACCGAGGAACAGCTGGTGGCGGCCGGGACCACCGGATTTCTCAGTTCCACGCCGGGATGGCAGCCGTACGGCTGCAACGTGGCGAACGACGTCACGTGGACCCGGTACGACGGGGGGCCGGGCGCGGCGCTGAAGGTGTCCGGCGGATCGTTCTGCGGGACGAGCGCGGTCGGCGACAGTGTGTACGTCCAGCAGCAGCTCGCGGACGGGGCGTACCGCCGCACCGAGATGAGTTCCGGGACGTCGGTGACGTACCGCATGCCTGCCGGATACCAGGACCTCGGCCTGGCCGGGGACCGCGTCGTCGCAGGGGAGCTCTCCGCGGACGGCCTCATCTATACCCGGCTCCACCTGCTGACACCGGACGGGACCGCGGGCATCGCCGCCGACGTGCCGGTGACCGGATGGCCTGCGGGGGCCGTGCTGCCGACGTCCTACGCAGCAGCCGTCGAGGCGTCGGACGGACAGCGGGGCGCGGTGTTCTTCCGGATGCCGGACGGCACCGCCCGCCTCGGCGTCGTCGATCTGAGCACGGGTGTGCTGCGCGGCACGGACGCCCCCGTACAGCTCGGGGGGCAGGTACAGATCGACGGGCAACACGTCATCTGGCTGACCGACCGGACCATCGTCCACGTGCTGTCGACGCCGGACCTGTCCGTGCCCGAGCGGCAGCTCACCCTGGAAGCGGTGTCCTCGAACGGCTACGCCGTCGCGCTGGACGGTGACGCCGTGCTCGCGGCCGGATATCGGCAGGACGACGCGGCGCCTGACCCTGTCGGTCCTGTGCTGGAGGCATACCCCCTCGACGGCGGGGAGCCGCAGGGCGTCGCGCGGGACGGCGGCGGGCAGGACATGCGTGTGGCACCGACCTTCGCGCCGGTCCCCGGTGGCGGCACGCTCGTCGTCGGCGGCGGCTCGGCGGCCAACTGGTGGGTGCAGCGCGTCGTTCCGGACGGGGCGGGCGGGTACGCGGGCGAGCACGTCGTGCAGGTCCCGGCGACCCCCGCGACTCTGGAGTCGGTCAGCGTGGCCGGCGGTGTCGTGGTGGCGGCCTACGACAACACCAACTTTCTCTCCAAGGCCGGCGGCTTCTACCGCTCCTACGCCTCCACCTCCTCGCTCGGCCTGATGAGCAACGGGTTGGGCACGTATCCGTGCGGCAACTACCGCGACTGCCTCACCCAGCAGGTCTGGGCCACCGACACCGCCGGCGTGGCCTACACCAACGGCGGCATGACGGTGGCCCAGTGGCCGGGTGGTACCGCGAGGATCGCTCCCGCGGTGGACGTGGGCGGCGTCAAGGGCGCCTTCGGCCAGTGGGTGCTTCGGACGTCCTCGCCGGGGCAGTCGCCGCAGTCGGAGGTCGACTCCCTGCCGGGGACGGACGAACCGCCGGGCAACACCGTGCAGTTGACGCAGGCGGCCGCGCCCGCCGCGCTGTGGGGCCATCTGCTGTACGCGACCGGGACGGAGCCCGGCGTGGTCACGGTGACGGACGTGCGGGCCAAGGCGCCCGCAGGGACGGTGGACGTAGGCGCCGGTTGCACACCCGATCGCCTCCAAGCGGTGGGGCACTGGTTGTGGCGCAGGTGTGCGGGGACGTCGGCGACGGTGCCGGTCGGGGTCGTCGACCTGTCGGACGGGCGTCTGATCGCACTGCCCGCAGGATCAGCGGGCGGGCAGACGATGCTGGGCGACGGCTTCGTCGTCAACCAGGACGCGGCGGGCTCGCTGCACCTGACCGACTTCCACTCGGGTACCGCCGTCGGCACGGACCTCGGCATCCACCCCCGCCAGGACGGGGTGAGCGAGCAGCGCAGCCCGTGGACCGTCGACCAGTACGGTGGCGGCCTGGTCTACCGCGCCGATGACGACACCCTGCACGTCACCCCGCTGGGCGTGCCGACATCGCCGCTGTCCGCCCCCGACAGTTCCGTGAGCGGCAGCTACGACCGCAACGGCGCGTCCTACTGGCGTCCCGTCTGGTGGCTGTCCAAGCCCGCCGCTTCCTGGCAGCTCACCGTCTCGGACTCGTTCGGGCGCGCCGTGCGCACCTTTTCCGGCGGGCCGACCGACGGCGCGAAGATCGCCGTGACGTGGAACGGCACGACGGATCTCACCGGCGTGAGCGTGCCCCCCGGCGCGTACACCTGGAAGCTGACCGCCCAGCCGGCGGACGGGCAGGGACCGGCGGTGACACTGGGCGGGAGCGTCGCCGTCTCCGGCGGGCCCGACGGCCCTTACACGGTGTTCTACGGCCGCGACAGCACCGGCTGTCTGCGGGCGTTCACGGGCACCGGGAGTGTCGACGGATACCCCTTCCAGGCCCCGCGCGTCGTGGGATACGGGTGGGGGCAGTACACCGCTATGGCGTCCCTGGCCGGCCAGACGACGGCCGACACCGGCGACCTCGTGGCACGGGACGCCTCCGGCGTGCTCTGGTACTACGAGGGCACCGGAAACGTCACCGCCCCCTTCAAGGCCCGCACCAAGGTCGGCACCGGTTGGAACGCCTACGGTCAGCTCGTCGGGGCGGGGGACCTGACCGGGGACGGTCGGCCGGATCTGGTGGCGCGGGATGCCTCGGGTGCGCTGTGGCTGTACCGGGGCACGGGCAGCTCGACGGCTCCCTTCGCGGCCAGGACGCGGATCGGTGCCGGCTGGGACGCCTACGGTCAGCTCGTCGGTACGGGGGACCTGACCGGGGACGGTCGGTCGGATCTGGTGGCGCGGGATGCCTCGGGTGTGCTGTGGCTGTACCGGGGCACGGGCAGCTCGACGGCTCCCTTCGCGGCCAGGACGCGGATCGGTGCCGGTTGGAACGCCTACGACCTGCTGCTGCGGGCCGGCAACTGGGACGGTGACCATCCCGACCTCATCGCCCGCGACCCCGCCGGCCATCTGTGGTTCTACTCCGGCACAGGCATCGCCTCCCAGCCTTTCGCTCCCCGTGTCGAGATGAAGCAGACCGCCGGCTGGGACGCCTACAACCCGCTGCTCTAGCCCGCGGACGGCGGCCGCTCAGCCGGTGACCACGAGGGCTTCGGGGCGTCCGAGGTGGGCGGCTCCTCGTGGGGTGGCTTCCAGGCTGCCGCGCACAGGGACTCGGTCACCGCCGTCGTGTAGCGGGCGGCGGTGAGCCAGTAGGTGGCGAAGGTGTCGGTGTCGGCGGGGAGGAGGCGGCCGAAGGGGTCGCGGTCGCGTTGGGACGCCGAGGTGCACAAGGTGGTGAGGAGTGCTGCTGCCGTGGGGAGGCCCGCGCGGCGGAGGCGGGTGGTCTCGGGGGTGACGTCGGCGAGCATGCCGAGGGCGGCGCGGCCTGCCAGGACCGTCTGTTCGACCCGGCGCTCCAGGAGGTACAGGGGTGAGTGCGCGCCGGGCTCCTCGTGCCGGGGCGGGGCGGGGTGCACGGGGGCGGCCGGGTCCGGGAGGTCGGCGCGGCTCAGGCGGTCGAGGCCGAGGTCGATCGTGCCCTCGCCGGTGGGGTGGGAGCAGGCGAGGAGGGCGAGCCGGGGGTGGGGGGCGGGCAGCAGGCGGCCGATGATCCTCAGCCGTGTGCCCGGCGCCGTGGCCAGCAGTGTCAGGTTGTCGCGGTGGGCCAGCGCGGGGTCGTCGTCGGCGGCGGTGAGCCGGACGGGGATGCCTCCCGCGCCCAGTGCGAGCAGGCAGGTGCTGCCCGGCTCCCGTACGGCGCCGAGGAGTTCGACGTCCAGGAAGAGCAGGTCGCTGCCGCTGCCGTCCGGGCCCGCGTGGTCTGTGTGGTCCGCGTGGCGGGAGGCGGACCGCAGGGCGCGGGCGGCCTGTTCGGACGGTGGCGTCTGCCACAGGGCGGCGAGCGGCGGCTCCGTCCACGCCGCGCCCCGGGCGGTGACGGCCTTGACGCCCTTGCCCGCGCCGAGTCTGCCGTCCGGGGAGACCGTCGCCCCCGAGACCGCCAGTCCGGCCCGGCCCAGCTCCCGGTGGGTGAGCGCGCTGTCCCCGAGGCGTACGGCCCGGTCGGCCACGCCGAGGGCGCGCCCGACGCCGCCGGGCGCCACGTCGTCCACCGTGCAGAGGCGGCCGTCGGTTGCGGCGACCCAGGTGCGGACGCCGCCGTGCCCCGAGTCGGTGACCACGGGTTCGGTGAACAGGCCGTACAGGCGCAGTGAGCCGTCCGGGCGGTACGGGCGGCGCGCGCGGCCCTTGACGGCGGCCAGCTCCGCCCCGGACGCCGTGCCCACCCGGCGTGCGGTGCCCAGCAGTTCGGTCAGGGCGGTGACCAGGTCGGCGGTGCGGTAGGACGGGGTCCCGGCGCGGGCCGCGCGCAGCAGTGTGACGACGGACAGCGCGGCGCCCGCGGCGCGCGGCAGGTGCCGGAGCCGGGCGGTGTGCGCGGCCCGGAGGAGGGCCGACTGGGTGACGGCGCCGGCCCCGCCGACACCTGCCTCCAGCACGGCGGTGCCCGCCGACCACAGGGCGTCGGCCGCGGCACGCTGGGCCGGGTCGGCCACTTCGGGTGGGGAGGCAGAAGCGGGGGCCGTGGCCGGGGCGGGTTCGGGCACGGCTTCCGGTGCCGGTTCGGCCATCGGCGCGGCGCAGGCGGCGGCCGCGCGGTGCACGCACGCCGGGGCGAGGAGGCAACCGCAGGTGATGGCGTCCGCCGTCGCCACCACGCCGCCCGGGGCGTGCAGGCGCAGCTCCGTCTCCTCGTCGAGCGCGATCGTCACCGTGTCCCCGGCGCGGTGCGTCGGGAGGGCGCCGAGCTTGGTGACGGTCGCGTCCAGCCGCTTGCGCAGCCGGGGCGAGAGGTCCTCCACCAATGTGGCTGTGACCTCCGGTGCGACAGGCGGCAACTGGGCGGCGGTCACGCGGTCTTCTCCCCTATCCAGCGGGCCAGTTCGAGTGGGCTGAGCGCCGCCACGGGCATGCCGGCGGCCACGAGCTGCCCGGCGACGCCCGTCGAGTAGCGGGGGCGGCCGGCGTCGTCGAGGCTCGCGCACCCGAGGACGTGGCAGCCGGTGTTCACCAGGGCCCGCACTTCGGCCAGCAGTCCGCCGAGCGGTGCGCCTTCCTCGAAGTCGCTGACGACGACCACGAGGGTGCGGGCGGGCACCGCGATCAGGTCGCGGGCGTGCCGCAGCCCGGCGGCGATGTGCGTGCCCCCGCCGACGCTCACCTCCAGCAGGAGGGAGAGGGGATCGTGCACATGGCCGGTGAGGTCGACGACCTCCGTGGAGAAGGCCAGGAAATGCGTGCTCAGGGTCGGCACACCGGCGAGCACGGAGGCGGTCAGCGCCGACCAGATCGTGGACGCCTCCATGGATCCGGAGACATCGGTGACCAGGATCAGGCGCCAGTCGGCCGACCGGCGGACGCGGCTGCGGAAGACCGGCTTGTCGGGGACCACCTGGACCGTCCCGTCGGCCGTCCGGCGGGCGGTGGCCAGGTTGGCGCGCAGCGTGCGCGGCAGGTCCAGCCGGCCGCCGGGGCGTCGGGTGGGCCGGCCCGACACCGTGCCGGTGAGGGCGGGGCGCAGCCGGGTGGCCAGCTGCCGGGTCAGCTCGTCGACCAGGCGGCGGACCAGGGGCCGCAGCGCCGCGAGGCGGGCTTCGGGGAGGCCGCCTGCGTACTGCAGGATCGTCCGGAGCAGTTCCACGGAGGGGGTGGCGGCCGCCGGGTCGACCTCGGCGAGGACGTCCTGCCGGCCTGTCGCGGCCGCGGCGGCGAGCACCTCCTCGCGGATACCGGGGCCGAACAGCGCGGCCAGTTCCTCGGACCACTCGCGGACGCCGGGGAACGACGGTTCCCGGCCGCCGCGCGGTCCGGAGCCGCCGCCGAAGCCGGGCGGGCCGCTGTGCGACCCCTCGCCGTGGCCCGTGCCGTACAGCTCGTCCAGCGCGGTCGCCAGACGGGCCGCACCGGACGGCAGCCGGTCGTGACGGCGGCCGAGCACGAGCCGCCACCGGTCGGCGGGCCCGAGGGTCCGCGCGGCAGCGGGTGCGGCGAGGGGACGCGTGTCGGCGGCGTGGCCGGACGGCGGCGGGAGCCGGTCGTCGTGCGCGGGCGGCGGGACGGGCAGGCCGAGTCCGGTCAGCAGCTCACGGGCCGCGAGGTCGGCGGCCGTCCGGCGGGCCAGCTCCGCCGGGTCGTCCCCGCCGAGGGTGCCGACCTGTTCGCCGAGCCGTTCCTCGACGGTGTCCAGCAGCCGGTCCCGGGCCGCCGGGCTCAGGGTGTCGAAGCCACCGCGGAGGGCCGGCAGCCGGGCCAGGAACGCGGTGTCGTCCAGCTCGACGACCCGGTCCAGCAAGGGGTCCAGGGCGCCGACGCCGACGGTCAGCAGCGGGCCCGCGACCGTCAGGACACCCGTGAGGCGGGCGGTGAGCGCGGCCCGGGAGCCGCTGTCCACGGCTCCGTCCACCCAGGAGGCGACGCGCACCCCGAAGGTGTCGGCCTCCTCGTGGCCCGTGAGCACCCTGACCGCTCCGGCGGCCGCGGCGATCAGCGGGGTGCCGTCGGCAGCCAGCCGGGCGAGGGCGTCGGTGAGCCGGATGCCGCCCACCCGGTCGGCACGCTGGGCCAGTTCGAGCAGCGCTCGGGCGTCCTCGGGCTCCTCGGATCCGGTCAGGCCGTCGACCTGGCGGACAGCCGCCGAGGTCAGGAGTTCGGCCGCGCGGGCGGTGCGGACGGCACGGGCGGAGGTGGTGGCTTCCGGGGCAGTGGCCGAGGCGGTGGCTTCCGGGTCCGGGGCGGTGGCGGTGGTGTCCGGGGCCGAGGGGCCGTCGGGACCGGCCAGGCCCGGCAGGTGGCCGGCGTCGATACGGTCCAGCAGGTCGAGCCCGGCCAGGAGTTCGGGGAGCGTGCCGCTCGCGGGAAGCACGGCCGCCAGTTCGGTCAGCCGCTCGTCGGCAAGGGCGGGAAGCCCGCACGCGGCGGCCTCCGTGAGGCCGCCGATGACCTGGGCGGCCGTCGGGCCGCCGTCCGCGCGCTCGGCCGCGTGCCGCTGCCGCAGCACGCCCTCGGCCGCCTGGGCGGGGGTGACGCCGCGGGCCCCGGCCGCGGTGAGCGTCGCGGCCGTCGCCGGGGTCCACCGCACCTGCCAGCGCGTCGTCAGTCCTTCCGTGCCCGCCGCGCCGGTCACCCCCTGCTCCTGCGCGTACCGGATGCCGCACACCGTCAGCCTGCGCAGCAGCAGGTCGCGGCGCCGGTCCAGGGCGGAGCGCGCCGGGTCGAGCCGGAGGTCGCGCGGTGTCCTCTCGTGCGTGTCCTGCGGGCCCGGGAGGGAGAGCTCCGCGGCCTCGGCCTCGACGGCGGGGCCCAGGCCGCTGCGAGGAGCGTCGCGCGCGGGCCGTCCGGTGCGGGCTCCGACGAGGACGCGTTCGAGGGCCCGCGCGACCGCGCGGCCCGTGCCGTAGGTCTCGCCGCGCCCCAGCACCGTCTGCACGGCTTCCTGGAGTTCGCCGCGGCCAGGGGCGGGCAGGCCGCGCAGGCGGGCCAGGTCACCGGCCACCCGGACGACCTCCCGGCTGTCCGCCGGGCCGTAGGGGTGGCCCTGTTCGCGCAGGTCGGCACAGATGCGGACCGCGGTGCGGACCAGCGCCTCGTGCAGCGCGGCCGGGTCCCCGGCCGCGTCCAGGACCGTGTGCTGCCACTCCGGATCCCGGATGCCGGCCGGGTAGCCGGAGCGTGAGTCGAGCAACGGGTACGCGTACGGAATCAGGGAGACCGTGCACGCCGCCGGGCCGGCGGTGTCGTCCACGCCCGGCCCGTCGGCGCCAGAAGCGCCCCCGGCGTCCCCGGCGGCCGACGGCAGCAGCGCCGGAGCGTGGAAGGCCCCCACCACCACGGCGGGCCGCCGCCCGCCCGCGAGGGCCTCGGCGACATGTCCGCGCATCCAGGCCTCGCGCACCAGGTCCGTCCCCTGCACCCCGCCCCGCGCCTCGGCCTCGCGGCGCAGCGCCCAGCCGGTGAGCAGGGCGGCGCGGCGCAGCGCCTCGGGTGCCGAGCCGGGCGCGAGTGCCTCGACCAGCCGGTCCCACAGGTCGTCGCCGTCCCGGCCGGTGAGCCGGGACCGCAGCGCGGCGGACAGCCCGTGCCCTTCCTCCGGCAGGGGTGCGGGGTCGGTGCCCGGGGCGGGGGCGTCCGGGCCGACGCCCGCCCACGCCCGGTCGGCCAGCGGCAGATCGCAGGCCACCGCCGGAACCCCGTTCCTCGCCGCCCAGCGCAGGGCGACCAGTTCGGGCGAGAAGTCCGCGAACGGGTAGAAGGCCGGACCCCGTTCGTCCGCCGGGCCAAAACCCGACCCGTGGGCGGGTACGGCGGCCAGCGCCACCGGGGCCTGCGTCTCCTCGTGGGCGAGCCAGCCCAGCCAGGGCTGGAACTCGGCGGGGAGTTCGACGAGGAGGACGTCGGGGGCCGCCGCGTCCAGCAGCGCAGGGAGGGCGGCTGCCAGCGAGGGCGCGTGGTGGCGTACCCCGATCAGGAACGGCATCCCGGGTCCGGCCGCCGCGAGGGCCGCCACCGCGGTTTCCGGGGCGGCGGGCCCGGCCGCCGGGCCCCGCGCCGGGGGAACGGCGGGTGCACCGGCGGCGGATGACACCTCGGCGGCGTCCTGCGGCCCGGGGGTGGTGGACTGGCTCATCCGTCAGTTCTCCAGCACCGCGCGCAGGTCCCACAGGGCACGCCAGGTGGCCGACCCCTGCTCCGCGCGCCTGCGCACCGGCCCGTCCCAGTACCCCAGCAGCCGTG
Source organism: Streptomyces sp. NPDC021224 (assembly GCF_044332905.1). NCBI lineage: Bacteria > Bacillati > Actinomycetota > Actinomycetes > Kitasatosporales > Streptomycetaceae > Streptomyces > Streptomyces sp. NPDC021224. Next base: position 147,906 of record NZ_JBIRPW010000006.1, read on the forward strand.
CCGCGTCGGCGGGGTCGTCCTTCCGGACGACGCCGAGCAGATGGCCGGGCAGCAGGGAGAGCACGTCCCGGTCGCCGGGGAAGTACGCGGCGGCCAGGCCGAGCGCGCCCGCGACGGAGACGGCCTCCGCGGTGCTCATCACCGTGGAGGAGCGTTCGACCTCCCAGCCCTCCGCGGAGCGGCCCTGGCGCAGATCCCGGAAGACGGTGACGAGGACGTCGAGCACCGCGTCGTCCACCTGGTAGGCGGCGCCCGCGCGTTCGACGGCGGCCCGCGACTGGCGCCGGACGAGCGCGGTCTCGGCGTCCACGTCCCCGATGGGGCCCACGGTCTCGAAGTTGAAGCGCCGCTTCAGCGCCGCGGACATCTCCGAGACGCCCTTGTCCCGCAGGTTGGCGGTGGCGATGAGGGTGAACCCGGGGGCCGCGTGCACCTGGGCGCCCTCGCTGCCGGCGAGTTCGGGGACCGCGATCCGCCGCTCGGAGAGCAGCGACACCAGGGCGTCCTGGACCTCCGGCAGGCAGCGGGTGACCTCCTCGACGCGGGCTACGGCCCCCCGGGTCATGGCGGCCAGCACGGGGGAGGGCACCAGGGCCTGCTCGGTGGGGCCCTGGGCGAGCAGCAGCGCGTAGTTCCAGCCGTACTTGAGCTGGTCCTCGGTCGTGCCCGCGGTGCCCTGCACGGTGAGCGCGCTGGTCCCGCAGACGGCGGCCGACAGCAGTTCGGAGAGCATGGACTTGGCGGTGCCGGGTTCGCCCACGAGGAGCAGCCCGCGCTCTCCGGCGAGGGTGACCACACACCGTTCGACCAGGGCGCGCTCGCCGACGAACTTCTGCTCGATCACCAGGCGGCGCGGCACCCCGGCCCCGGGCCGGGCGTCCTTCGGCAGGCCCAGGGCCTCGCCCGCGCTGCCCATGACGAAGGTGACCACGGCGCGCGGGGTGAGCAGCCAGCCGGGCGGGCGGGGCCCGGGGTCGTGGGCGGCGAGGAAGGCCAGCTCGGTGGCGTACCGGTCCTCGGGCGGGGTGACCTGGCGGTGCTGCGGGCCGGAGGCCGCCGCCCGGTCCGGGGCGCCGCCCGGGACGGCACTGTCGGTGAGGGGCGTGGTGTCGGTCGTCATCGGCGGCGGCCCTTCCGGGGTGCGCGGGTGTCCAGCTCTTCGAAGGCGGGGGCGTCGCCGCCGCGCACCCGTGCCCAGGCGGCTGCGAACAGCGCGGGGACGGGCAGGTCGGGCAGGATCCGGGCGGACCCGGCCACGGGGTGGAGGCGTTCCTTCCAGGTCTCCAGCGGCAGCCCGGGGGCGCCGCGTTCGAGCCAGCCGCAAGGGAGGAACAGGGTGCGGCCGGCGCGGGAGCGCTTCGCCTCCACGACGAGGCCGGACGCGGCGAGTTCCGCCCGGGCCTTCTTGACCCGGACCGGCTTCCACTCGGTCCAGCGCACGCAGTTGCGGTCCGTCGGGTCGGGCAGGGCGAGCAGCATCAGGTAGAGGGCGGCGGCGTCCGCGCTCAGGCCGAGGGCGTCGACGGCCTCGGCCAGCAGGTCCGGCACCGTACGGGCCGGGTCCTGGGCGGGGTGGTGCGGGGAGCCGTCCGGGGCACCGGCCGTGGCCAGCGCGTCGATGCCGTCGCCCAGCAGGGTGCGCAGGGCGAGCAGGTCGCCGGTGTAGTGCGGGCCGACCGTGCCCTCGACGAGGCCGAACGCCGGGTCGTCGGGGCCTGCCAGTCCGGCCGGGCGTATCAGCAGCTTCTCGTTGCTGCCGTGGCCGGGCGCGAGGAGCAGCGCCGCACCGGCCCGGACCAGGCCGTCGGCCTCGGCGCCGCCGGTCTCGGGGAGGCCGTGGGCGGCGCGGACGGCACGGCCGACCGACTCCCCCGACCCGGTCCACTCCAGGCCCAGATCCAGCAGCAGGTCCGGGTCGGCGAGGCGGCCACGCAGGGCCGCGAGGCCGACGGGCAGCTCCGCTCGCAGGGGGTGCCGGTACGGCAGCGTGTAGGCGAGGGTGCGCAGGGCGGTCAGGGCCGAGGACACCGCACCGTGGGCGTCCACCAGGCGCAGGCCCGTACGGCCGGTGCCGTCCTGGACGGCGGTGCCGTGGGCGAGCCAGGCCCGGGAGCGCGCGTTGAGGATCAGGTCGACGGCGCCCGGGGCGGAGCCCGACAGGTCGAGGTCCAGTTCCTCGGGGACGCGGACGAGGCGGGCCAGGCGCTGCTGCCAGACCTCGGCGGCGGCCCGGACGTCGGGGCCCGTGGACCACAGCTCGGCCGGGTCGGCGGGCAGCAGTGCCCGGAGCAGGGCGTGCCGGTCGTTGCGGGGCAGGGCGTTCAGCCGGGCCTGGGCCGCCACGAAGGCACGCGGCTTCAGCCCGAGCAGCGCGAGCGCCTCGGCGCCGGGCTCCTCGACGGCCGCCGACAGCAGGGCGGCGGACTGGAGGGGGCCGATCGAGGTGGCCGTGTGGAACGCCTCGGCGGCCTCCGGACGCCAGGGTGCCGGGCCCTGCTCCCGTACCAGGGCGGTGAGCCGGGTGAGCCGGTCGGGGGCGATGCCCTTCCGGTGGAGGTGCTCGTGCTCCAGGGCGAAGCCCGGAACGGGGCCGAAGGCGCCGGTCGGGTCGTGGTCCAGGGCGAGCCAATGTGCGGCGTCGTACCGGGAGTTCCAGCCGCGGTCGGCGATGACCACGACGGTACGGGCGCCCCTGCGCAGCACCTGGCCGAGGCGGGGTACGGCCTTGTGGCGTCCCGGCCCGGAAGCCCCCGCGCTGAACGGCTCGACGAGCTCCACCTGCCGGACCGTGCCCGCGGGGTCGGCGAGCGGGCCCGCGGCGAGGGCTTCCAGCAGTACGAGGAGCCCGGCGCGGTGCTCGGGGGAGGTGGTCGCGGACGCCGCCCGGTAGGCCAGTTCGGGCAGCGTGTCGAGGAGGGAGGTCCAGGACAGGGCGTCGCCGGGCACGGTGTGCTCGTCCCGCTGCCAGCCGTCGGCGGGGGTGAACGGGGCCCCGGACGGCGTGGGCGGGCCGAACGCCGGTTCGCCGCCGAGGACATGGTTGACGGCGAGGATCTGCCGGACCACGGTCCACCGGCCCTCGGATCCCCACCAGTTGCCGTGCATGCGCTCGGAGCCCCAGGCGGAGGCGTTCCGCAGGGTCGTGTCGTCGCCGTGCTCGGGCTCGTGGTCGAAGAACATGCCCTTGGTGCGCGCGGTGTTCCGGGGAGTGGCCGGTTGTGCGGGCTCGGGCGGTTCCAGATACCGCGCCGCCTCGGCAGCCCGGTCCACCGCGTTGCGGACGAGCGCGGTGACGCCCGCGAGGAGCCGTGCGTCGGACACCTCGGGCAGCACCCGGGCGACGGCCTCCTGGCTCAGCTCCTGTGACGAGGGCCCGGTGTACTCCTTGACGGCCCGGAACGCCTTCAGGTGCTGGGCGACCGCCGCGGCGACCTCCTTGAACAGTTCCCCCGCCCGGGAGTCCGTCAGCGCCCGCAGGGCGGAGGATCCCCGCTCGTCCCGCGGGCGCAGGGCGTGCCAGTAGGCGACTGGAGGCACGTAGGGCGTGCCCGCCGCGTCCTTCCCGCCGGAGGGGCCGGGGAGGACGGACCACAGGCCGCCACCGGTGCCGTCGGTGTCCGCCGGGCGCGCTTCGATGCGGCCGTGGCGCAAGGTGATGACCGGCCGTGATCCGCCGGGCAGGGTGAGGGCGCCGAGCGGCACCGCGGAGCCGCCGCCGGGCAGCGGGTCCGGCAGGGTGACCGTGTGGCCGTCGGGGGTGCCGACCGAGATCCGGTGCCCGTCGGCAGGGGCTGCCGTGCCCGGCTCGGCGACCGTGCGGCGGACCCAGCGGCCGAGGACCGCGCCGTCCGTGCCGAACGGGGTGGTCTCCAGGCCGGGTTGCAGGGGCAGTACCTGGCAGTCCTCGGTGAGCAGGCGGGTGCCGTCCTGCACCGCGGAGCGCAGGAAGGCGGGGAGGGACGCGCGGCCGTGCGTGCCGCTGACCGGGTCGTACTCCAGCCACACCGCTTGCGTGCCCTGGTGGCCCTCCCGCCAGTGACCGGTGCCGTCGGAGATGACGGCGCGCTGGGGCGGCAGGGAGGTGTCGCCCGCGTGCAGGGCCTTGCCGCCGGTGGCGCGGCCGCCGGCGGGCAGCGGCAGGCAGACCTCGTCCGAGGCGCCGGAGCCGCCCCACCGGGAGATCTGCTCGCCGCCGACGGTGAACACCTCGGCGGGGCGGTGCGACCAGTAGCCGCGCTGCGTCCCTTCCTCCCACCAGATCACCAGCAACTCGCCGTCGACGTAACGGAAGGCGAGCGGCCGCCAGGGGTCGACGGCGGGGGGCACCCGCAGGGTGTGCTGCAGCAGAACGCCTTCCGGGCCGACGACGACGGCCCGTTCGGAAGTGTTCAGGATCAGGGCGGGCCAGGCACCGGTGACACCGACACCCTCCGACCTGTTGTGCCGCTGACGCGCGGCAGCGGCTTCGGCGGCCAGTTCGGCGTAGGTCTCGTCGAGTGCGGGCCAGCCCAGTTCGTCGAGGACCCCGGTACGCAGGGTGGCGGCGAGCAGCGGCACGACATCGTGGCTCTTGAGGAGCCGTACGGCCTCGGGGGCGACGTCCGCGGCCACGGCGCGGAACCCCGCGATCTTGTGGAGAGCGGTGTACAGCTCGGGGAGCCCGCGCGCGGCCGCGTACTCCTCGGCGCCGGCGGTCAGCCACTCCCGCAGGATGCCGGAGAGCACCGGGTGCGCCGCGAGCTTCGCCGGCACACCGTCGCCCGGCTGCTGGTGACGCTCGCCGAGGCTGCCGACGTTCTGCCGCAGAAGGGCGCGGAAGAGGGGCTGTTCGGCGACGGCGGCGAGATCCCGCGCGCCCGGCGCGGTGTCGGTGAGCCACGGGCCGACCTGGACGGCGGACCACGCGCGGCTCATGGCCTCGTCGTCCGGCTCGGCGACGGGGACGCCGCAGGCCAGGACGAGGTCGAGAAGGTCCAGGTCGGCGTTGCGCTGCCAGCGGCCCTGGAACAGCTCGACGGGGTGTCCGTCGGCGCGCAGCCGGTCGGCCATCCGTGCGGCCAGGTCGAGGGTCTGCGGGCTGCGGCCCGGGGTGACCCGGTGGCGCCGGCGGTGTGCCTCCCAGCGGGCGATCCAGTCCGCCGGGGAGACGGACGGGGCGCGGGGAACGCCGTCGGTGGTGTCCGGGAGAGCGGTCAGCAGGTCCTCGGCGCCGGACTCGGCCAGGAACGCCAGCCATGCCGGTTCGCCGTCCGCGTCCCGGCCGCTCTCGCTGAACGTCTCCGGGAAGAACCCGAGGAGCCGGACCCGTACGGCCGCGTCCCGCCGGGCGAGGGCGAGGAGCGCGGAGCGGTAGGCCGCCCAGAACGAGGCGGGGGCCCGGACGACCCCCGGGGAACCGATCAGATCGGCCACCAGCTCGTGTTCGGCGGCCTCGCGGTCCAGCCCCGCGGCCTTGACCAGCGCGCGCACGTCCTGCGGCAGCGCCGCGTACGGCGGCATGCCCGCCGCGCAGCGCTCCACCAGCAGACGGCGGAACTGCACCCAGGCGTCCGCCGGTGCCAGCCGGGCCGCCAGGTCCCGCACGTACTGCCGCAGCGCCTTGACCGTCAGCGCGCCGGCGAAGGCGAACTCCAGGAAGACGGCCCGCTGCCGGTCCTCGTCCACGACCAGCCCGTGCACCCGCTCGGCCTCGCGGGCCTTGCCGAAGAAGGAGGCGGCGTAGGCGGTGTTCTCGGCCTGGAGGAACAGACGCGCCACCTGCTCGTAGTAGGTGGGGAGGAAGTGGGGCACGGCCCGGCCCAGCCGGGTGCCGAGCGCGTCGAAGCCCTCCTTGGCCGCTCCGGCACGGGTCCTGGCCTGCCGTCCCAGCCGCTCGATGTCCTTGACCAGGGCCAGGGCGTGGTGCCCGTTGGCCGGGTCGTTGACCAGCGCCCAGGCCGGGAAGCCCAGCGTCTCGCGGCGCACCTGGCCCACGACGGGGGCCTCGGCCGTCCGGGCCAGCCCGAGGAACTCCAGGGCCAGGTCCTCGGCCTCGCCGAGAGTGCCGGGTACGAGCCGGACCACGGGGCGGTCGCCCAGGGCGGTGTGCGCGTACGTGCGGGCGGTCAGCGCGTCGGCGTCGTCCCGGTCGGTGGCGCCGACCGGGAGGATCGCGCCCACGTCCAGCAGGGCCGCCGCGCGCGCCGCCGCCGTGGTCGCAGGGGTGTTCGTCGTCGTGGTGTCCGTCGTCGTGGTGCTCATGCCGCCCGCTCCTCGTCCGCCACGTCGCGGCCGGCGTAGAGCGCCGCCGCCATGCGCATGCCCTCGGACCACGCGACGGGGCCGACCTCGGCGGCCGTCAGCGCGCGCCCCGCGGGGTCGGTCCAGCCCAGGGGGCCCGTCTCGGTGCCGTACGCGTCGTACCCGTCGTGCTCGCCGATCCAGATGCGCGCCTCGGCGGTGGCGCAGTCCTCGACGACCGGGCAGACCGCGTATCCGCCGCGCGACCGGTACCCGAGCTGGGTCACCCGGCCGTGCAGGAAGCGCAGCTCCTTGAAGACGCCGCCGGCGTAGGTGGTCACGGAGGTGGTGTCCGGGGCGAGGCCCGGCGGGCGGCGCCACACCTCGCGGAACAACTGCTCCACGTTCTGCCGCACCTCCAGCTCGACCGCGAACTCCCGCAGTTCGTCGAGGTCTTCGAGCAGGACGGGGTGGGGCACGCTGACGACGTCCGGGGTGATGCGGACCGTGTCCCCGTCCAGATCGACGAGGCCGAGACCGCGGTCGGGATCGACGTCGCGCAGGAACCCGGCGACCCCGCCGTCCGCGCCGGTGACGACCACGTCCCGCAGGGCCGCCTGCCACGCCGGGTCGGGCCAGACCCGGGCGAGCACGGCCGTGGGGACGGGCAGCGAACGCACCATCCACTGCTCGACGTCGGCCAGGCACCGGCGTTCGTGCCGCTCCAGCCACTCGGTCAACTGCCGGAGCCCGACGACCGCCGGGTCGTCCTTCAAACCGGCCGGAACCGACTTCAGCCGCCGGCCCTTCCCGTTGCGGCAGACCACCCTGCCCGCCTCCAAGGCGACTTCGTAGCCGCCCGCCGGAACCCACCCCATGCGCTGCTCTCCCGTTGTTCCGGACGGCCGCCGAACCGGCGGCACGCCGATGAAACCCGCCGACGGCAACGCACCGTGACGAGTGGGAGAGACTCTAGGCGCCGCCTGTGACAACGGGTCCTGGCTGCCACGGGACCTGTCGGCGCAACCGGCGGAACGCCGGGCGAATACGCCCGCCGGGAAGCCCGCTCCGGGGACGTCGCGGCCGGTGGCCGGTGGACTGCGGTGCGCGAGGTGTCCGGTGGCGGCGGCCCCCGCCGGTCGTTCCCGTCGAACGTCAGGACGCGCTGGAAGGCGCCCCCTCCGCGCCTTCCAGCGCGTTGTCGACGGCTGGGCGCTCGGGTCGCCGGTGAGGGCGGGGGTTCGAGGTGGCAGCCGTGGGCATTTGGGGCTTCGGCCCGTGCGCGGGGGTGTGTGGGGCCCGTTGTCGTCGGGGGCCCGCCGGGGATGGTTCCCGTGGTGATCACCGCAAGTCTGCGGCGTGCCGCTGTCCCTCGGCTGACGGGTCGCTGCCGGTAGGGGGCCGGTACCCTGGTCCGTCGCCCGACGGCGAGGAAGGCGCGGGGGAGGGGGGAGGGGAGATGGCGGACGAGCCGGTGGTGTCGTTCGGTGTGCAGGTGCGCGGGTACCGGCGGCGGGCCGGGCTCAGTCAGCGGGAGCTGGCCGAGCGGGCCGGGCTCGGCGTGACCACGGTGCGGGACCTGGAGCAGGGCCGTACCCGGCAGCCCCAGCCGCCCTCGGTGCGGGCGTTGGCCGCGGCGCTCGGGCTCGACGGGCCGGAGGCGGCCGCTCTGCGCCGTGCGGCCGTGCCGGAGGAGCCGGCGCGGGAGGACGCGGCGGCCGCCGGGCAGCGGGGCGGGGTGCGGGTCGGCCTGCTCGGGCCGCTGGCGCTGTGGCGCGGACCGGCGGAGGTCGCGCTGGGACGGGGCGGGCGTCGTCTGGTCCTGGCCCGGCTGGCGTTGAGCGCCAACGCCACGGTGCCGGTGCACGAACTCGTCGATCTGCTGTGGGGTGACGACCCGCCCGCCGACAGCCACCAGCTCCTCCAGACCTATGTGTCGCGGTTGCGCGCGGCCCTCGACCCGCCCGGGTCGGAACGGTCGACCGGCGTCGTGGTGCGGCTGGCGCCCGGGGGCTACCAGGTGGCGCTGTCCGAGCAGCAACTGGACGTGGCCGAGTTCCGCGGGCTGATCGGTGCGGCGCGGCGGGCCGACGCGGGGGACGCGCTGGTGCTGCTGGAACGGGCGCTGGGGCTGTGGCGGGGCGTTCCGCTGGCCGATGTGCCGGAGATGTGCGCGCACCCGCTGGCCGTCGCGCTGGCGGACGAGCAGGTGGCGGCCGCGCTGCGGTACGCCGATCTCGCGGCGCGGTCGGGCGGGTACGGGCGGGCGCTGCCCCGGCTGCGGGCGCTGGCCGCGGCCCATCCGCTGCACGAGCCGCTGCACGCCCGGCTGATCACGGCGCTGGCCGGTGCGGGCCTGCAGGCCGACGCGCTGGCGGCGTACGACAGCATCCGGCGGCGGCTGGCCGACGACCTCGGCATCGATCCCGGCGCGGAACTGGCGGCGGCGCACGGGAAGGTGCTGCGGCAGGAGATCACCGCCGTCGGCGCCCCCCCGGCCGACGGCCGCGCGGCGCCGGAGCCGGAGCCGCCGGGCCCGTCACCGTATCCCGCTCCCCGGCAACTTCCCGCGCCGCCCGGGCTGTTGACGGGCCGGATGGGGGAGCTGGCCGACCTGGGGAATCTGCACGACGCGTCCGCGGTGGTCATCACCGCGATCGACGGAATGGCGGGCGTGGGCAAGACCGCACTGGCCGTGCAGGCGGCGCACCGGATGGCCCACCGGTATCCGGACGGGCAGTTGTTCATCGACCTGCACGGCTACACCGACGGGGTGGCGCCGGTCGAGCCGGGGGAGGCGCTGGGCCGGATGCTGCGCTCGCTCGGGGTTGCGGGCGAGCGGATCCCGGCCGGTGCCGACCAGCGGGCCGGGCTCTACCGCAGCCTGCTGGCCGACCAGCGCGTGCTGGTGGTGCTGGACAACGCAGCCACCGAGGCCCAGGTGACACCGCTGCTGCCCGGGGCGTCCGGCTGCCTGGTGCTGATCACCAGCCGTCGCCGGCTGTCCGGTCTCGACCACGCGCAGACCCTGTCGCTGGACGTGCTGCCGCCCTCCGACGCCGTCGCGCTGCTGCGCCAGGCCGCCGGTGAGCACCGGCTGACCGGCCAACGACCCGATCTGGTGGACGAGTTGGCCGAGCTGTGCGGCCGCCTGCCGCTGGCGATCTGGATCGCCGCCGCCCGCCTGCGGTCGCACCCCACGTGGGACCTCGAGCACCTGGTGGCGCGGCTGCGCGACCGGCGGCACCGGCTCGGCGAGCTGACGGCCGGGCAGCGGAGCGTCACCGCCACCCTCGACCTGTCCTACCAGGACCTCAGCACGGACCTGCGGCGCACCTACCGGCGGCTGGGCCTGCACCTCGGCCCGGACGTCGACCGGTACGCGGCGGCCGCGCTGCTGGACGCCGGTGTGCGGGAGACCGGCCGGATGCTGGAGCAACTGCTGGAGGCGCATCTGCTCCAGGAGCCCGTCCCGGGCCGCTACCGCTTCCACGACCTGACCCGCGCGCACGCGGTCCGCACCGCGACCGAGGACGAGACCGCGGCCGACGCGCGCGCGGCGCTGGACAGGCTGCTCGACTACTACCGGCACACCGCGGCGGTGGCGATGGACGCCGCCCATCCGTACGAGCGCGGACGGCGTCCGCAGGTCCCCGCGGCGCGCACCCCCTGCCCCGTCCTGCCCGACCAGGCGGCGGCGCTGCGCTGGCTGGACGACGAATGGCACATCCTGCTGGCCGCCGCGCGGTACGCGGTCGAGCACGACCGGCCGGAATACCTGCTGCACCTGGCCACCATCGTGTCCCAGCACCTTTACACCCGCGACCGGTTCCACGACGCCGAGACGCTCCACGAGCAGGCGTTGGCCACCGCCCGCGCCACCGGCCACCGCGCGGCCGAACTGGGCGCCCTCGCGGGCCTCGGCCAGATCCACTGGAAGCTGGGCCGCTACGACCGTTCCACCGAACGCCACCAGCAGGCCCTGCGGCTGGCCCGCGCCACCGGCGACCGGAGCAGCGAGCCGAACGCGCTGGTCGGCCTCGGTCTCGTCCACCTTGCGAAGGGCCGTTACGACCGGGCCACGGACCACTACGAGCAGGCCCTGGGACTCGCCCGCGACACCGGCAACCGCACCGCCGAACTGGACGCGCTGGCCGGGCTCGGCCACATCCGACGGCTGCTGGGCCGGTACGACCGGTCCACCGACTGCTACGAGCAGGCCCTGCGGCTGGCCCGCTCCACCGCACACATCGGCGGCGAGCTGAACGCACTGGTCGGCCTCGGCCACGTCGATCTCGCGCGGGGCCGGTACGACGAGGCCGCCGACCGCTACGAGCACGCCCTCGAACTCGCCCGCACCACCGGGCACATCAGCCACGAACTCATCTCGCTGGCCGGTCTCGGGCACATCCGCTGCAAGCAGGGCTGGTACGGGCAGGCCGCCGACCTCTACCAGAGGGTGTACGACATCGCCCACGAAAGCGGCGCCCGCAACTGGCAGTTCGAGGCGTGGCAGGGCCTGGGGCGGCTCCAGCACGCCACCGGCCACCCGGACGTCGCCCGCGCCCACCACGAGCGGGCGCTCGCGCTCGCCACCGAACTGGACCACCCCGAGGACCAGGCCCGCGCCCACGACGGCCTCGCCCACGCCCACCGGGCCCTGCACGAGCACGACCAGGCCCGCACCCACTGGCGGCGCGCGCTGGACATCCTGACCCGCATCGGCGTCGACCGGACCGACGGCGAGACCACCCCCGCCTCCATCCGCGCCCACCTGGCCGACTGCGACGCCGCGTCGGGCGGCCGGCCGTAGCCGCGGGCGGGGGCCGGAGGCCCGCCCCACGCCGGTCTACCAGCTGTCGCCGCCCCCTCCGCCGAAGCCGCCGCCCGACGCGTCCGGGGAATCGGCGGAACCTGAGGAGCCGGACGAGCCGGTGTCCGCGTACGAGCCGAAGCGGTCGCCCGACGTGCCGCCCCGGCTCCCGCGGCTCCCGCGCGAGCCGCGGGAGCCGCGGGAGGAGGAGCCGCGCCGGGCGCCCGGGACGGTCCAGCGGCCGTCGGCCGCGCGCCACGGGCGCTGCCCCGGCGGGGTGAACAGCCAGGGCTGCAGCGCGAACCGGGCGGCCGCGCCCTCGGCGTCGCCCCGGTCGTCGTACCAGTCCAGCTCGCCCGTCCGGCCGGTGACGGCCTGTTCGAGACTGCCCGGTGTCAGGTGCAGCAGGACGAAGGGGAGGTACGGCAGGGGTCGGCGGCACGGCGCGGGACGACGGATCCGCCCCGGGTCCGCTCCAGTGGCGGCGGGACGAAGCGCCGGACGCGCCGGGTGAGCGCGTACCGGACGTCGTAGTCGAGCAGGTAGGTGTGGACGCCGGTGACGGTGCTGCCCGCCGTGCCGACGCGGACCGTCCAGGTGCCGCCGTCCCGGGTGAGTTCGGTGCGGGCCGGGGCGTCCGGGCTGCTCGCCGTGAGGTGCTCCAGACCGTATGTGCGGCGCCCGGTGCGGTACGGGATGTCGCGGACGAGGCCGTGCCGGTCGCGGGCCGTGCCGAAGTCGTACGTGATGGCCTCGTGGACGTGGAGCGGGCCGTCGCGCCGGACGGTCAGCACCACGCGGTTGGCGCGCACCTGCTCGGCCGGGGGCGCGCTCGGGGCCGCCTGCGCCACGGGCCGGGCGAGGGCGAGGAGTACGAGGGCGAGCAGCGCGCCGGCCACCGTCGTCCGTACGACCCGCCCATGCGGGGGCCTCCCTCCGCCGTCCCCCGAGGGGACGTGACGGGCGCCGGGCGCGGTTCCGGCCCGGCCTCCCCCGGCGCGATTGTTGCCCGTACATGAAATCTGCCGCTGCAACGTTGTCCGCGTCGGTGCCGGGAGAGACGATCGCAGGGCCCTGGCCTGCGATTTCCGGCGGCCTCCGATGGTCCGTCGGCGGGCCGGGGCGTTCGGACGACCCCTCACGGAGCGGTGGACATGACCTCGGACAAGGCGGAGCACGGCGGGCGTACGACACGGAGGGCGGTGCTCGTCGGCGGCGCCGCCGTCGCCGGGGCGACCGTGCTCGGGACCGCACCGGCGCGGGCGCAGGGCGGCGGGCTCGGGGGCTCGCTGTACTCGGTGGTCGAGGGGTACAGCCGCTGGGTGCACCGGACCGGGACACCGGACCAGTCGGCCGCACTGGTGTGGCTGGAGCGGCGGCTGCGGGCCCTCGGGGCCGTCACCGGGCGGTGGGAGTACAGCTACCCGCACTACACGTGGAAGGCCGAGGTCCGCGTCGGGCGCGAGCGGGTGCCGGCGCTGCCGCTGTACTACGAGGGCACCGGCCGGGTGCGCGGCCGCGCCGACTTCGTACGGCCGGTGACGACGAGCAAGGACGGCAGCGACCCGGCGGTGCTCGCCGCGCTCGCCGAGGCCGCGCGGGGCGGGGCCACGGTCGCGGTGCTGCCGACCACGAGCACCACCGCCACCTACGCGCCCTACGACGGGCTGGTCGGCTACAACAGCGACCCCGAGGCGCCGAAGACCGGCATCCCCACGCTGCTCGTCCCCGGCGACACGGCCGACCGCGTCGCGCGGTACGGCGCCGACGTCGACTTCTCGGCGCGGACCGTGCGCGCCCGGACGTACTGCCTGACGGGCTGGTTCGGCACCCGCCGCCCGGTCAAGGACCCGATAGTCGTCACCACCCCGCTGACGGGCTGGTTCACCTGCGCCGCCGAACGCGGGACGGGAGTCGCGCTCGCACTGGCCCTGGCCGCCGAACTCTCCCGCGAGCACCCGGTGTTCTTCCTCGGCAACACCGGCCACGAGCTGAACAACTACGGTGCCCGCGCCTACCTGGCCCAGGAGTTCGACCTCGCGCCGCGCGCCGTCTTCCACCTGGGTTCGGCGCTCGCGGCGGCGGCGAAGGGCCCCGACGGGCGCTTCGCGCTGGCGCCCCGCGGCGCCGCGAGCAACCCGGCCTTCGACGCGGTGCCCGGCCTCGCCGCCGACCTGGCCGCTGCCCGCTTCAACCAGGCCGCCAAGTTCCCCGGCGAGGGCGCGGTGTGGAACGCGGCCCTGGGCCCTGCCGTACCGCTGCTGTCCGTCGCGGGGAACTTCCGGCAGTTCCACACGCCCGACGACGTCCCGTGGGTGACGACCTCCCCGGACGTCCTGGCGCAGGCGTACACCGCGCTGCGCGCCGCGGCGGGCGACCTGCTCGCCGCGACCTGACACGCCGGTGCGGGCCCGCCACGGGGGGCGGGCCCGCACCGGGCACCGGGCGGTCAGCGCGTCCCGCCGCGCCGGGAGCGGAGGAAGAGGACGGGGATCGCCGCCGTCAGCAGGACGAGGGCGGTGTTGGCCGCGACGGCCACCGTCACCCCGTGGTGGAGGGCGGCGGGGCCGGCCACGGCGGGGGTGGTGGCGGTGACGACGGTGGACATCAGCGGGGTGCCGAGGGTGATGCCGACCTGCTGGCTCATCGACGCCAGGCCCGTCGCCAGGCCCTGGGCGGAGTCGGGGAGGCCGGAGGTGGCGGTGAGCATGAAGGCGACGATGACCAGCATGTTGCCGACGCCGCCGAAGAAGGTCGCCGGGAGGAGCAGGGCCAGCGCCGGGCCCGTCGTACCGCCGAGCAGCAGCAGGGACGCGGTGAAGACGGCCTGGACGAGGGCGCCCACGGTCACGGCGGTCACCGTCGAGGTCGCCGCGACGACCCGCGGGGCGAGCAGCCCGCCGACGACGGTGCCGAGGCCCAGCACGCCGAAGGACGCGCCCGCGGCGAGCGGGGAGAAGCCCAGGGTCTTCTGCAGGTAGAGGGTCAGCAGGTAGACCAGCGACGTCTCGGTGACGAAGGCCAGCAGGCCGATCACGTTGCCCCACGCCACCGACCGCAGCCGCAGCACCGCCAGCGGCACCAGCGGCTCCGCGACCCGCCGCTCCACCAGCACGAACGCCACCAGCAGCAGCGCGCCCAGGGCGAAGGCGACGAGCGCGGGGGCCGACGTCCAGCCGTGCGCGCCCGCGTGGGTCAGGGCGTAGACGAGGGAGAGCAGCGCGCCCGTGACCGTCAGGGCGCCGGGAAGGTCGAGCCGGGGGCGTACGGCCGGGCGGGACTCGCTGATCACGGCCGGGGCGACCGCGACGACCGCGAGCGCGACGGGCACGTTGACGAAGAAGGCCCAGCGCCACGAGAGCAGGTCGGTCAGGACCCCGCCGAGGATCGCGCCCGCGGTGAAACCGGCCGACATCAGCGCCCCGTTGACGCCCAGCGCCTTGCGCCGCAGCGGGCCCTCGGGGAAGGACGTGGTCAGCAGCGCCAGGCCCGCCGGGGTCGCGGCGGCCGTCGCCAGGCCCTGCGCGACGCGCGCCGCCAGCAGCACCGCGGGCGAGGTCGCGAGCCCGCCGGCCAGCGAGGCGAGGCCCAGCAGCGCGACGGAGCCGACGAAGATCCGCTTGCGGCCCACGAGGTCGCCGATGCGCCCGAAGAAGAGGGTGAAACCGGCGGCGGCGAGCGCGAACGCGGTCGCGATCCACTGGAGGTCCGGCAGCGCGAAGCCGAGGCCCTCGCCGATGTCGGGCAGCGCGACGTTGAGGATCGAGAAGTCGACGGCGAGCGTGAACTGCGCGGTCAGCAGCACCGCGAGGACGAGCTTGAGCCGCCGGGTGAGGCGGTCGGGCGGCGGGCCGGAGGGCTCCACGGCCCGTGGGGAGGGGGTGGCCGGGGTGGCGGGGGTGGAGGGAGCGGACATCGCGGGGAGTCCCTTCGCGGGGCGGGGTGAACGCGGGCCGGGGCGTGCGGGGGTACGCCGGTGTACCGCCCGGAGGCGCTTAACGGGTCTGTCGTTCCGTTACGTCTCAGACGGTAGCACCGGGCGGCCCGTAAGGGAACTCCAGTTCCGATACGCTGGAGGTAGTCGCCCTGACCGGCAGGTGGGCGGCCGCACACCGTACGAAGGAGGGCTCCATGTCCGGCACCACCGACACCGGCACCCCCGCCGCGGACCCGGGCGCGTCACCCGGGACGGCGCAGGGCCCCGACCCCGTCGATCCCGCTGACCCCGCCGCGCCCGGCACGCTGCGGCCCGGCGGCCGTACCGCCCGGGTCCGTACCGCTGTGCTGCGCGCCGCGGGGGACGTCCTCGCCGCGGGCGGCTTCGAGGCGCTCGACCTCGGCGAGGTCGCCCGCCGCGCCGAGGTCGGCAAGACGACCGTCTACCGGCGCTGGGGTACCCCCGGCGCCCTCGCCGCCGACCTGCTCGGCGACATGGCCGAGCAGTCCTCGCCGCGCAGCGACACCGGCACCCTGGACGGCGACCTGCTCGCCAACGCCCGGCTCGTCGTCAGCACGCTCGCCGACCCGCGCCAGGGCCCCCTCTTCCGCGCCCTCATCGCCGCCTCGCTCTGCAACGAGCAGGCCGCCGACGCGCTGCACCGCTTCTACGCCGTGCGCATCGAGGAATGGGCCGGGTGCGTGCGCGACGCCGCCGGGCGCGGCGAGGTGCCGGACGGCACCGACCCGCACGCCGTCGTCGCCGCGGTGTCCGCGCCGCTCTACTACGCCCTGCTCAACTCCGGTCGCGCGCCCACGGACAGCGACGCCGCGCACGCCGCCCGCGCCGCCGCGACCGCCGCCCGCGCCGGGGTGTGGGCCTGAGGCCGGAGCGGCGCCCGGGGCACGCCGGCAGGCCCGTGACGGGTGCGGCCGGAGGCGCCGGGAGCGGCGTCTTCACCATTCCGCCACCAGGTCCGGCGGGGGGCGGCGGCTAGTATGACCCGCGCCGCGGGGCGGGGCACATGTGGCGTGCGCACATCTGGCTGTCGCGGGGCGCAAGGCGCAACCTGGTGTCGACGAAAGGTGCGACATGGCCGAATCGGACCCGGCGGTACCCGAGCCGCAGTCGCAGACACCTCCGCAGACACCTCCGCGGACACCTCCGCGGACCCTCGCCGCGAAGATCGACGCCCTCTTCCGCGCCGTCCGCCGCCCCAACCGCGAGCAGTACAGCCACGAGGAGGTCGCCAAGGCCTGCCGCGAGGCCACCGGCGAGAGCTTCTCGGCCACCTACCTGTGGCAGCTGCGCACCGGACGCCGGGACAACCCGACCAAGCGTCATCTGGAGGTCCTGGCGCAGTTCTTCCAGGTTCCGGTTGCCTATTTTTTCGACGACGCCCAAGGTGCAGCCATCACCAAGGAGTTGGAGCTGCTGACAGCCCTGCGGGACGCCGGTGTGCGCAACATCGCGCTGCGGGCGGTCAACCTCTCGCCCGAAGCGGTGGGTACGATCAGTGACATTATCGACGTACTCGCCCGTCGGGAGCAGGGGAGCGATCCGCCGAGCACTCCGGGCTGACCCGCCCGGGACGGCCCGGGGACAACGGGGAGAATCGGGAAGTGGGGTGCCTCCAGGTGGCGCGTGACCGGAGCCAGCGGAGCTTATGGCAGCGGTGCCGGCGCCTCGTGGCGGCCCTGAGCCTGCCCGATCCGTTCGACATCGCGGACTTCGTCGACACCCTCGCCGACTGCCGGGGACGCCCCATCGCCCTCGTCCCCGTCACCGGCCGCCCCAACCTCCCCTGCGGGCTGCTGCTCACCACCGCGGACGCCGACTACATCCTCTACGCCGCCGACACCTCGCCGCTGCACCAGCAGCACATCCTGCTGCACGAGGCCGCCCACCTGCTGTGCGGCCACCAGGACGACAGCGCGGGCGCCACCCTGGACGCCGCCGCCCGCACCCTCATGCCGGGCCTGTCACCCGCACTCGTCGAACGCGTCCTCGGCCGCACGATCTACACCGAACCGCAGGAACGCGAGGCCGAGATCGTCGCCTCGCTCATCCTCTCCCGGGTCTCGCACTGGTCCCCGCCGCCCTTCGCCGCGCGGGCCCGCAGCCTGGAGGCGCTCTTCGACCGCCGCGAACGGCCCGGGGATCCGCCCGCACCCGGCGTCGGTGGCGCGCCCCGGGGCGCCGGTGACGCGTCGCCGGGCACCGGCAACCCGCCGCGGGACGGCGGCAGATGACCGCCGTCACCGACATCACCGCGTACGCCGCCGCCGCCGTCTTCCTGGTCTTCGCCGTCTACCGCTTCTCCGCGGCCGGCGGGGACGCGACCCAGCGCTACATCTACGCCTTCTCGCTGTGCGTCGGCAGCTCCCTCGTCCTCAACGCCCCCAGCAGCATCGACGTGCTGGGACGGCTGCTCGCGGCGCGCGCACCCGTTGTCGCGCTCGTGCACGGGCTCAAGATGGGCGCGTTCACCTGCATCGCCCTCATCGCGCTCACGCTGCGCAACTCCACGGAGGACCGCGGGCCCGTCTACCGGCACATCGCCGCGGGCGTCGTCGTCCAGACCGCCTCCGCGTGGATGTTCGCCGCGTCGTTCGTGACCGTCAGCCCGGACGCGGTGACCGTCGGGGACGGCCGCAGGCTGCTCTTCGCTGGATACGAGCTGCTGTTCGCCGTGTACGGCATCGGGTGCCTCGCGATGCTCGTCGGCGCGCTCACCGGGCACATCCGGCGCGAGGCCAACGGGGTGCTGCGCACCGGGCTGCTCCTCATGGCCCTCTCCGCCGCGATGGGCATCGTCTGGACCGGCTGGTCCGCGCACGACATCACGCAGGTGCTGCGCACCGGGCACCAGGGCGTCGGGGAGGACCTGCCCTCCACGTCGCTCTCGGTCGCCGTCGCCGTCCTCGCCGCGGGGGGTGCCTCCGCCACCCGCTGGCCCGTCCTGCTCGGGGGGCCGCTGCGGTGGTGGCGGGCGCAGCGCTCCTACCGTGCGCTGGAACCGCTCTGGGCCGCGCTGTGTGCGGAGCTTCCGGAGATCGCTCTGGCGGGCTCGGGCCCGTCCGCCGCTGCCGCCTCCTCTTCCGGCGTTGCCGGGCGGCGGCGCAGGCCGCCTGTGCGGCGGGCGACGTTCGCGCTCTACCGCCGGGTGATCGAGATCCGGGACGGGCACCTTGCGTTGCGGCCGTACTTCGAGAGGGACGAGAACGCGGTGGCGTACGGGGCCGAGGACGGGGGGCCCGCGCGGGCCGCCGCGCGGGAGGCGGCCGCGATCGCCGCGGCGCTGGCGAACCGCCGGGCGGGGCGGCGGCCCGGTGCGGACGCGTCCCTCCCCACCTGGCCGGTGGCGGGCACGCTGGACGCGGAGACGGCATGGCTCCTGGAGGTCACTCACGCGTTCGTGGCTTCCCCGGGGTGAGGTGGTCCCTCCGGGGTGGGGGTGGCCCTGTCCGCGGGACCTTGCGGTGGGTGGGGGTTGCTCGCGCCGTTCTCCCCCAGGGCTTCGCCTGGGGGTACCCCCACGCGCCCCTGGCTGTTGCCCGGCGGGGCATCGCGCTTTCCCTCCGGTGGGTGGGTCGGGTGCCGCCACGGGGCACCTCCTCGGAATGCGCCTTCGCCCTCTTCCCGAGTTGGTGAGGGACTGGGAAGCGCATTCCTGCGGGGGCACCCCGCACCGTCCCCCTCCAGGCCGGTTCAGCGCTGCCTGCCGGTGGGGGGTGATCAGTACGGGGCGAGAGCACCCGTTTTTCAGGGGCGCGTGGGGGTACCTCCCAGGCGAAGCTCTGGGGGAGAACGGAGCGACAAGCCACGACGGTGGGACGATCGCGAACACCACCGCAACAGGCAACCCGGGGCGTGGGCCCCGGCCGGGAGAGGGGCGGGTCAGAGGGGGAATTCCGCCGCGGAGGCGAAGGCCGCGCGGTCGGGGTGGCCGGTTTTGCGGAGGATGCTCGCGACGTGTTTTTCGACGGTGCGCGGCGAGATGTGCAGCCGCCCCGCGATGTCCTTGTTGCCGATGCGCGCGGCGAGCAGGCGGGCGACCTCGAATTCGCGCACCGTCACCCCGTGGCGGCGCAGGGCCGCGGGGACGCCTTCGATGCCGGTGCGCCGCTGCCGCACCTGCGCGCCCATGCCGCGCAGCAGTCCGCGGCAGGCGGCGGCGACGGCGGGGATGCCGGTGGCGTGGAAGTGTTCCTCGGCGTCGCGGAGCCAGGTGACGGGGTCGCCCCAGCCGTCGTGGTGGGCGGCGGGGGCGACGAGGCGGAGGGCGAGGTGGCGGGCGGGCGGGTAGGGGGTGGCGGCGTCGAGGGCGGCGCGGGCGGCGGCGTCGGCTTCGGTGGTGCGGCCTTCGCGGCCGAGGAGGACGGCGTGGGCGAGGCCGGCGAAGGGGCGGTGCCAGCGGTCGCCGGTGGTGTCGGGCTGGGTGCAGTGCTGGAGGCCGACGCGTCCGGCGAGGGCGCCGAGGAGGAGGACGAGGCCGTGGCGGCCGATGTCGACGGCGGCGGGGTTCTCGGCGTCGTACGCGATGGCCTGGGCCAGTTCGCGTTCGGCGGTGTCGCGTTCTTCTTCGAGCAGGGAGCAGTGCGCGCGGGCGAGGCCGTAGGACATGGCGCGGACGCCGGGGGCCTCGGCCATGAGGGGGGCGAGGCGGTCGAGCGCTTCGGTCATGGCGGCGCGGTGGCCCTGGTGGGCGTGCCGGACGGCGTCGGCGAGGTGCAGCAGGGGGAGGGCGCGGCCGAGGCGGTCGCGGGTGGCGGCGGGGAGCGCGGCGGTGATGCGGTCGTCCGCGGCGGTGAGGTCGCCGCGCCGGATCTCGTCGAGGGCGAGGGCGAATCCGGCCTCGTACGCGGGGGGCAGGACGCCGACGTGCAGGGCTTCGCGGCGTGCGGTCTCGACGGCGGCCCAGTCGCCGTGGTGGCGGGCGGCGTCGAGGGCGAGGGCGAGTTCGGCGGTGACGCGTTCGGCGGGGAGCCGGTGCTGGCGGGCCAGCGCGCACGCGGTGAGCAGGTGTCCGGTGGCGGCGGGGTCGCCCGCGTGGGCGGTGAGCCGGCCGAGCTGGACGAGGGCGCGGCATTCGGCCTCGGGCACCCCGGCGGTGCGGGCGGCTTCCAGGGCGCGGCGGGCGGCGTGTTCGGCGGTGCGCAGCCGGTCGGGTGCCAGGCGGTGGGGTTCGACGCGGGCGGCGGCGGCTTCGACGGCGGCGGCGTCGCGGGCGGCGGGGTTTTCGCCCAGCAGCCGCCGGGCGAGATCGAGTTGGTGCAGGGCTTCGGCGGGGTGCCCGGCGAGGGCGGCCAGTTCGGCGAGGGCGGCGTAGAGGGCGGCCCGCCGTCCGGGTGGGACCTGGCCGTCCAGCGCGGTGATTCCGGCGGTGAGTTCGGGCAGCAGGTCGAAGCGGGCGGCGCATCCGGCGGCGTAGAGGAGCAGTTCGAGGACGGTGGCCCGTAAGGAGGTGGGTGTGCCGGCGCTCGTGGGGCGGTGTGCGGCGGCGAGCAGGGTGACGGCCCGTTCCACCGTGCCCTCGGCGAGGGCCCGGCGGCCGGCCTCGCAGGACAGCCGTACGGCCTCGGTGGTGTCCCCGGCGTAGGCGCACAACTCGGCCGCGCGGGCGCACCATTCGCCGGGCAGACCCGGATGCAGTTCGGCGAGGACGGCGGCGGCCTGCCGGGCGCAGCCGGTGCGTTCGGCGGGGGCGAGCGCGTCGCGTACGGCGCGGGCGGCGAGGGGGTGCCGGAAGGTGTACCAGTCCGGTTGCTCCGGATCGGGTTCCAGCAGGTAGGAGGAGGTCGCCGCGCGTAGCACGGCGGCGACGTCGTGGCCGCGCCGGTCGGCGGTGCGGCGCAGGACCGGCAGTGGGAAGCGGCGGCCGAACAGCGCGGCCAGGCCCAGGACTTCGCGGCCTCCGGCGGGCAGCCGGTCGATCCGGCGGGCCACGCTGCGGGCGACGGCGGGCGGTACCGCGCCGGTGCATCGGCCACGGGCGGCGGGGGCGACGGCCTCGCGGGTCAGCTCCCGGATGAGGAAGGGGTTGCCGGAGCCCGCAGCCAGTACCCGGTCGAGCAGCGCGGCCTCCACCTCCGCGGGCGCGACGCCCGACTCCGCGGCGACCAGTTGCCGTACGTCCGGGGTGCGCAGCGGCGCGAGGTCGATGCCGACGGCGGTGCCGCGCTGGCAGGCGCGCGCGGCCAGGTCGGCGGCGGGCCCGGCGAGCAGTCCGGTGGTGAGGAGGACGGCGACGGGCTGGTCCGCGAGGTTGTCGAGGAGGTATTCGACGACGGCGAGGGTGCGCAGGTCGGCGTCGTGCAGGTCGTCCAGGACGACCAGGCATCCGCGCCGCCGCCCGGCCTCGGCGAGCACCCGTAAGAGGGCTTCCCCGACGAGCAACGGCCCGCCGGGACCGTCGAGTTCGACCGGTCCGGCGGCGTCGGAGGCCGTCCCCGGCGGGTCGGCCGCGTCCGGCCCGTTCCCCCCGTCCGGGCGGACCCTCGGCACCGCGCCCGGGACCGCGCCGGGGACCCCGCGCGGTCCCGCGCCCGGGACCGGGTCCCACTGCGGGCCGGGTTCCCCCGGTGGGCGGACGGGCACCCCGAGGGACGGCAGCAGCGCGGCCAGCACCCCGGCGTACGGGCCCAGGGCGGCCGGGCCGGGGAGGGGGGTGGTGCGGGTCAGGGAGAGCAGCGCCTCGATCAGCGGGCGGTAGGGGACCGCGGGGGAGACCGTGCTGACGCCGCCGCGGGCGGTGGCCAGGCCCGCGGCGGTCGCGGCGGCGAGGGCCTCGGCGGCGAGCCGGGTCTTCCCGGCGCCCGGTTCGCCCGTCACGGCGAGGGCGCCGCCCTGTCCGGCCCGCGCGGCCGCGAGGACGGCGGCGACGCGCTCCATCTCCGCTTGCCGGCCGACGAGTTCGGCGGACCGCAGCGCCGCGGTGTGCGGCGGTAACGGCCTCACGGGCGACCCATGACGCGGTGGCTGCTGCTGGCGTACGGCGTGTTCATCGGCTCTCCCGGGACGCGGCTGGCGCGGCGGGCAGTGCGTCCGCGCGGCGGGCGTGCGCTCGGGGCGGCGGGCAGGACTGCACGGCCGGCAGGCTGGCAGGACAGGCGGTACGGGCAGTACGGGCGGAGCAGGCGCGTCCCCCGCCGGCGCGGCCGTACGGCGGCGCGGGGCGGTGCGCGCCGCCCGGGGGCGGGTGGTGCGGCCGGACCGGTCACACGCAGCCGGGCCGGTCGTACGTGGCGTATCCGGGCGGGGCCGTGGCGGCTGCCGGCCCGCGCAGTTCATGAGCTGAGGTGAATGACGCGGGGGTCGTCATCCGCCTCAGCTCGCGCACCACCATGACGCATCGTGCCGGGAGCGTCAACCACGCCGGGTGCTCCGCGCGCCCTTTCGGCCGCCCCGCCCGACCCCCGAACTGGGGGATCGTGCAAGCGAATTATGGGGGCCGGCTACGGATGTGCGGGTGTTCACGGGCGCGGTTGGCTGGATCCGCCGTTCGGCACATGCGCGTCCCACCATCCCGAGCGCGCCCCGCGCTCCCGACCCCACACCGGGGAGGTGACACGGATGAGCGTCCTCCGGCTGCAGAGCCTGGAGCCGACCGTGGCCAACAACGCGGTCGCCATCCTCAGCACCACCAGCAGCGGCAGCAACTGCTGCAAGAACCAGAACCGCTGAGCAGTCCCGCCCGGCCGCCGGCCGGGGTGTGTGTCCGCGGTGGTGGGGCCGCTCGGGAGACACCGGGAATCACGGGAAACCAGAAGGAGACAACGCCATGAGCATCCTCAACCTGCAGAAGCTCGAGCCCGTCGCCGTCGAGAGCGCGGTCGCGATCCTCAGCACCACCAGCTCCGGCAGCGGCTGCTGCACCACCGCCCCGAAGAAGCCGTCCCTCTGACGGTTCTCCGGTCGGTACCGGAAGGCGGCCCCATGAGCATTCTCAAGCTCCAGGAGCTGCGGCCGGTCGGGCAGGAGAGCCTGCTGCCGGTCGTCAGCCACACGAGCAGCTGGCTGAACTGCTGCACCGACCCGCCGGACGACGACTCCTGAACCCCGGTCGTACGCACGGCGCGTGTCACCGCCGGGCGGGTGACCCCACCCGCCCGGCCACCCCGCCACCCATCCCTCGTACGGAAAGGACGACTCCATGAGCATCCTCAAGCTCCAGACGATGGCGCCCATCGCCACCGAGAGCGCGGTCGCGATCCTCAGCACGACCAGCTCCAGCAGCGACTGCTGCAAGTCGACCAAGCCCGTCGTCAGCTGACCTGCCGCTTCAGGCACCGGACAGCCCCGCACACGATCCGCGGAAGGAGTTGACCAGATGAGCATCCTCAACCTGCAGACGATGACGCCGATCGCCACCGAGAGCGCGGTCGCGGTCATCAGCAGCACCAGCTCCAGCAGCGACTGCTGCAAGAAGCAGCAGAAGCCGCCGACCGCCTGACGGTCGCGCCGTGCGGGGGCGCGCCGCCCCCGCACGGCATCCGCGCGCCCGCGCCCGTACACGCACCCCGCGCGTACCCGCCGCACCCGACCCGCGCCCGCACCCGGACCCCGCCGCGCCGCGGCCGCCCGGACGACCACACCAAGAGGCAGACATGCGCGACGAACGATGGGTCAACCGCTTCCTCTTCGCCTGGAACGACACGCTGTTCTTCGACCCGCTCGACGTCTACTACGAGCCCCGCGAGGACAACTTCATCGCGTCGGTCGACCCCGAGGTGCGGGCCGGATTCCGGCGCAGCGGCATCTGGTGGATGTACCGCCACGACGAGCAGCTGCCGGCGCAGGGCTGGAAGATCCACGTGTCGGCGAGCCTGCGGTCGGTGCGCCGGGTGGCGGCGGACGTGATCGGCTATCTCGCCGGGCGCGGGATCGACTTCAAGGTCGCCCTGGACATGAACATCTTCGAGATGCTCAACTCCAAGGCGATGTCGCGCGGCAGCGCGGGCAAGCTCATCACCGTCTACCCGGCCGACGAGGACGTCTTCCGCGGCTGCCTGGCCGATCTCGCGGAGCTGCTGGAGGGCGTGGAGGGCGCGTACATCCTCTCCGACATGCGCTACAAGGACAGCAGGGCGCTCTACTTCCGCTACGGCCAGTTCCTGTCCACGCACTCCGTGGACGTGATGGGGCGGCCGGTCCCGCACATCATCGGCCCGGACGGTCCCGTGCCCGACGAGCGGCAGATCGGCTACGCCCAACCGCCCTGGCAGCCCTGGCCGTTCACCGACTGGAAGGCGGGCGACTACGGCGCCGACGAGGAGGACGACGGCCTGCTCGGCGGGCGCTTCCGGGTCACCGAGGCCATCCAGTTCTCCAACACCGGCGGCGTCTACAAGGCCCAGGACACCGCGCGCGACGACCGGATCGTGGTCGTCAAGGAGGCCCGCCCGCACACCAACATCAACCCGCGGCGCGGGCACGACGCCCTCGACATCAGCGCCCGCGAGTGGACCTTCCTCACCCGGCTCGGCGACCTGGACTCCTTCCCGACCCCGATCACCACCTTCCGGCACTGGGAACACCACTTCATCGCCGAGGAGTTCATCGAGGGCAAGGACATCCGCTCGGTGCTGCTGGAGCGCAACCCGCTGGCCCGGCCCGGCCGTTCGACCGAGCGGTCCAGGGAGTTCCTCGGCATCTACCTGTCGGTCTTCCGCGGGCTCACCCGGGCGGTGCGCGACGCGCACAGCCGGCAGGTGATCCTGGGCGACCTCAGCGCCGCGAACCTGCTCGTCGACACCGACACCTTCACCGTCACCGTGATCGACATGGAGTCCTGCCGACTGGCCGAGGCCGCCGAGGCGGAGGCCCATCTCGCCGAACCCGTCGAGCTGTTCACGCCCGGATTCAGCCACTCGCGGCGGCGCTTCAACGCCTCGCAGTACGCCGACGACCTCTACGGGCTCGCGACGACCATGGCGTACTTCATCTTCCCGATCGCCGCGATGTCCTTCCTGCGCGAGGACGTGCTCGGCCTCTACCGGCTCTTCACCGAGCGGCTGGGCTGGCCCGCGAGCATCCACGAGCTGCTCATGGGCATCGCCGACGGGCGGGTCACGCTCGACGAGGTGCTGGAATTCCTGGACGGCGAGGACGAGTTGATCGCCTCCGTGGTGGACGCGCCGCCGCCGGTGCTGGACGAGAGCACGCTCGGCCTCGCCGCGACCGAGGCGGGCGTCGCGGCCTTCGTCACCGCCGTCGCCGACCAGGAGCGCGACACGCTCTTCCCCGTCGACCCGTTCGCCCACATCACCAACCCGCTCAGCCTCGGCGTCGGCGCGAGCGGCGTGCTGCGCGCGCTGAAGGCCTCCGGGATCCCCGTCCGCCCGGAGTGGACGCAGTGGCTGGAGCGGCAGATCGCCGCGATCGACATCACCGAATACGCCGACGGCCTCATGAACGGCCTGGCCGGTATCGCCTGGGCCGCCGACGAACTCGGCCTGCACGCCCCCGCCCGACGGCTGCTCGCGACCGCCAACGAGCGCGGCCTCGCGGTCGACGACCACACCTTCTACTACGGCCTCGCCGGGCTCGGCATGACCAACCTGGCCTTCCACCTCGCCCACGGGGACGCCCGCGACCTGGAGGCCGCCCTCGCGTGCGCCCGGCGGCTCACCGACCTCGCCCACCACGAGGGCGAACACGCCTACTGGCTCAACGACTTCTCCCCGGACAAGCCCTTCACCGGCCTCGGCTTCGGACAGGCCGGCGTCGCCCTCTTCCTGCTGCGCATGACCCAGGCCACCGGCGATCCGCAGTACGCCGACCTCGGGCGGCGTGCGCTGGCCTGGGAGATGGCGCACACCGAGCCCCTGGAGGACGGGCTCGTGATGTTCCGCCACGAGGGCACGATGGAGCCGTACGTCGAGGTCGGCTCGGCGGGTGTGCTCCAGGTGCTGCTGCGCTACGGCTGGACCGACGACGCCCGCGAGATCGCCCGCGCCATCGACGCCTGCCAGTCCGTGCTGCCCGGCTACGCGTTCGGCCTGACCGGTGTCGCCGACGCGATGCTGGACGCCGCCGAACGCACCGGCGACCCTGCCTACCGCCAACTCGCCTTGCGGCAGATCGACTTCGTCCGGCAAATCTTCGTCTTCGAACCCGCCGAGAAGTTCGGGCTGCCCCGCGAGGAGGGGGCGCCGCTGCTCGCGGTCGCCGGCGAGGGGCTGCTGCGCAGCTCGTGCGACTACCTGACGGGCGCCGCCGGGGTGCTGCGCGTCCTGCACC
Organism: Streptomyces sp. NPDC021224; assembly: GCF_044332905.1. Classification (NCBI taxonomy): domain Bacteria; kingdom Bacillati; phylum Actinomycetota; class Actinomycetes; order Kitasatosporales; family Streptomycetaceae; genus Streptomyces; species Streptomyces sp. NPDC021224. The sequence goes on from NZ_JBIRPW010000006.1 coordinate 174,119, forward strand.
GCTTCACCCACGGCGGCGGCGTCGACTTCCTGCTCGACGAACTGGAGCCCCGGCAGGACACGGCGCAGGCCCCGCGGCAGACGGCGGGCGAGGTGGCACCGTGACCGAGCTGTGGCGCACGCTGGTCGGTCACCGTGCCCGCTTCGCGACGATCCTCGCCCTGGAGGCCCTGGTCAGCGGCGTCGAGGCGCTCGTGCACCCGCTGCTGCTCAAGGCGCTCTTCGACCAGGCCATCCTCGCCGGGCACTTCGCGAAGTTCATCACGCTCGGCCTGTTCTACCTGCTGCTGGGCCTGACGCTGAACATCGGCGGCTACTGGATCTCCCGCTGGCGCAAACGCTGCGAGAACACCTTCGTGCTCCAGCTGGAGATGGAACTGCTGGACCGCACCCTCGACCAGGACGGGCGGCGGCTGTCCGAGGCCGGCAACGCCTCGTACGTCAGCCGTGTGCACAGCGACGTCAAGGACGGTGTGCTGCCCGCGATCGACGTGTGCGTGCGGATCGCCAAACAGGCCCTCGCCTCCCTGGTGTTCATCGGGGTGCTGCTCTACCTGTCGTGGCAGGCCAGCCTCATCCTGCTGGTGATCGTGCCGCCGCTGGTGCTGGTCAGCAACCGCATCGCCAAGCGCATCGAGGACAACACCGACCCGGAGCGGGAGGGCGAGGCCCGCTACATCAACACCCTCACCCGCACCCTGGAGGCCTTCCACGCGCTGCGCGGCATGCGCACCCTGCGCCCCGGCACCCGCACCGCCAACCGCCGCGCGCTGGACGGCTACCTGGACATCACCTTCGTCAACTACCGCCTCACCCAGAAGCAGAACACGCTCAGCGACCTGGTGATGAACCTGTCCGACACCGCCTCGATGGTCGTCGGCGCGTACTTCGTCTTCGCCGGGCGGATGACCTTCGGCAGCTTCCTCGCCTTCGTCAACTCCCTGTGGCGCGCGGTCACCGGCATCTTCGACCTCATCAACATGATCCCGCAGGTCCGGCGCAACACCGCCGTCCTCAAACGCATCGACGCCCTGCGCTCGTCCGCCCCCGCGCCCTACCACGACGAGGGCCCCATGGTCCTCGTGCACGGCGCCCGCGTCCGCTACGGGCCTGGCAAGGGCGAGGAGGACGGGGGCGGGAGCGAGAGCGAGGGCACGACCGTCGCGATCGAGGACTTCGAGCTGCGGCCCGGAGAACACGTGCTGCTGCGCGGCCCCAACGGCTGCGGCAAGACCACCTTGCTGCACATCATCTCCGGCACCCTCGCCCCCGACTCCGGCGTGGTCACCCTGCCCCCGCGCGTCGCGAGCCTCACCGCGCCCGTCAACCTCCCGCCGCTGCCGGTGCGCGAGCTGGTCCCGGACCCGGAGCTGCGCGCGGCCCTGCAGCTCACCGCGCTCGCCGACCAGCTGCCCACCGACCTGTCGTCCGGCCAGCGGCAGCGCACCGGTGTGGCCACGCTGCTCGGCGAGGACGCCGACGTCTACCTCGTCGACGAGCCCTTCGCCAACCTCGACCGGGACGGCCGCGACCTCGTCCTCACCGCGATCGAGGCCCGCACGAACGGCCGCGGCCTGCTCGTCGTCCACCACGGCGACGACGACCTCGACACCCGCTTCGACCGCGTCGTCACCCTCTCCGCGGCCACCGCCCGCCCCTGACCCGGGACCCCGCCGCCCCGCCCGCGCCGCGCACCCTCACCGTGCCCGGGGAACGCGGGCGAGGGCGGCGCGGACGGTGACGGACCCGGCCCGCCGCCCTACGCCGGGCCCGCCGCCCGGCATGCCGCCGCGTAGGCGCGGGTCAGGGGAGCCGTGGACGTGCGGGGCCAGGCCAGGGCGAAGCGGCTGGGGGACAGGCCGTGGACGGGGCGGGTGGTGACGCCGCCGAGGGTGATCAGCGGGGCGTTGCCCGCCGCGACCAGGACCAAGCCGAGGCCCGCGACCAGCGCCTCGTAGGTCTCCTCGGTGCTGGCGACCTCCGCGCCGATCCGCACGCTCCGGCCGTCCCGCTCGTCCGCGGCGAGCCAGTAGTCGCGCAGCGGGCCCGCGGCCTGCGGGATGGCGAGGAAGGGCTCGTCCAGCAGGTCCGCGAAGGCGACAGGGCCGGTGCCGGCCGCGAGGCGGTGGGTGTCGGGGAAGGCGACCAGCCGCGGTTCCTCGGCGACCACCAGGGTGTCGTAGCGGTGCTGGTCGGGCAGCGGCAGCCACACGTACGCCACGTCGCTGCTGCCGTCGGCGAGCCCGGCGGTGGGGTCCTGCCAGCCGACCTGGCGCAGCCGCAGTTCCGCCTCGGGGTGGGCGGCGGTGAAGCGCGAGCGGACCGCGGGCAGCAGGCCGCCGCGCCCGGGGCTGGTGCTCATGCCGACCACGAGCGTTGCCCGCTGCGCGGCCTTGGCCTCGTCCACGGCGGCCCGCGCGGCGTCCCACTGCTCCAACATCCCCCGCGCGTACGGCAGCAGGGCCGCACCGACCGGGGTGAGGGCGACGCCCTGCCGGTCGCGGACGAAGAGCTGTGCGCCCAACTGCCGCTCCAGCGCCCGTATCTGCTTGCTCAGCGCGGGCTGCGAGACGAACAGCCGCTCGGCGGCGCGGGTGAAGTGCAACTCGTCGGCGACCGCGGCGAAATACCGCAGGTCCCGTCCGTGAACGTCCATAACCATCGGCTATCACGAGGGGTCTTGGACGGGCAAGGGGCGCCGCCCGCAGTCTTGGACGCAGCGGGGGACACGACCTCCGCAACGGACACGGCAGGGAGTCGGCGATGAACAAGGTGTGGCTGGTCACGGGTGCGAACAGCGGCTTCGGCCGGGCGATCACCGAGGCCGCGGTGGCGGCGGGCGACGTCGTGGTGGCGGCCGCGCGGCGGGTCGGCACCCTGGAGGACCTGGTCGCGGCCCACCCCGACCAGGTGGAGCCGCTCGCGCTGGACGTCACGGACCTCGCGGCGGTCGACACGGCGGTCGCGGACGTCCTCGCCCGGCACGGCAGGATCGACGTGCTGGTCAACAACGCGGGCCGCGGGCACGTCGGCGCCTTCGAGGAAACTGGCGACGCCGAGTTGCGCGAGCTGTTCGAGGTGCACGTCTTCGGCCCGGCCGCGCTGGTGCGGGCGGTGCTGCCGTCGATGCGCGAGCGGCGCTCGGGCGCGATCGTCCAGATGAGCAGCATGGGCGGGCAGATGTCCTTCGCGGGCTTCTCCGCCTACAGCGGCACGAAGTTCGCCCTGGAGGGTATGACGGAGGCGCTGGCCGCCGAGGTCAACCCGCTGGGCATCAAGACGCTCGTCGTCGAGCCCGGCGCCTTCCGCACCTCGCTCATGGCGAACCTCACCGCGAGCCCGGCGATCGGCGACTACGCGCCCACCGTGGGCGCGACCCGCACCAACAGCGCGGCCAGCGACGGCGTCCAGCCCGGCGACCCGGCGAAGGCCGCCGCGCTCATCCTCGCCGCGCTCGACGCCGAGGTCACCCCGCTGCGGCTGCCGCTCGGCGAGGACGGGGTGGAGGCCGTGCTCGGCCACCTCGACCAGGTCCGCGGCGACATCGAGGCCTGGGAGAAGCAGACCCGCGCGACCTCCTTCGACGCCTGAGCGGCAGTCCGGTGGACGCGCGGACGTACGGTCAGGAGCCCTGCCTCCCCCCGTGGAGGCAGGGCCCCGGCCGTACGGGACCGGAAGGGCTCAGCGGCGGGTGAGCCCGTGGTGGACCGCGGAGACCAGCTCACCGTCGGACGTGTCGCCGTCGAGCGACCACATCATGGCGCCGCCCAGGTGCGCGCCGCGGATGTACGCGGTCTTGGCGGCGATCACCTGCGGGTCGTCGTAGGTCCAGAAGTTGGTGCCGTCGTAGAGCCAGGCGAAGCCGTTGCGGGTGTCCCGGTGGACGGTGTAGGTCCCGGACTGCGCGAGGACCTTGAGGGCGTGGTAGTCCTCGTTGCCGGCCTGCCAGGTGGCGGGCGCCGGGCCCGTGGAGGACTGGAAGAGACCCGCGGTGCCGCCGTCGGGCACGCCGGTCCAGCCCTGGCCGTAGAAGGGCACGCCGAGCACCAGCTGCCGGGCCGGGGCGCCGCGCCTGAGCCAGTCGCCGACCGCCTGGGTGTCGCTGAAGTCGTTCGGGACGGGCGAGGTGCGCGGGGCGCGCAGCGCGGACTGCTGGTTGGTGGTGGCCTCGTAGGGGCCGTGGAAGTCGTAGCCCTGCACGGTGCCGAAGTCGAGGTACTTGAAGATCTTCCGCGCCTCGAACCCGGCGTCGATCTTCGCGGGCGCGGCGGGCAGGAAGGCGCTCAGGTCGTAGTGCTTGTGGGTTTTGCGGCCGTACGCGTCGAGCTGCTCCCGGAACTCGGCGGCGAGCGCGGTGAAGTTCTTCTTGTCCTCGGGCCGGTAGACGGTGTCGGTGTCACCGGAGGAGCCGGGCCACTCCCAGTCGATGTCGACGCCGTCGAAGAGCCCGGCGGCCGAGCCCGGACCGCCCTTGCCGTCCAGCAGCGGGAGGTTGCCCTTGATGAAGATGTCCAGGCACGAGGCGACAAGTGCCCTGCGGGAGGCGGCGGTACGGGCCGCGTCCGAGAAGTGCGTCGACCAGCCCCAGCCGCCGATCGAGATCAGCACCTTCAGCTTCGGGTTCTTGGCCTTGAGTTCGCGCAGCTGGTTGAAGTTGCCGGCCAGTGCCTGGTCGGCGGTGTCGGCGGTGCCGTCGACCGAGGTCGCGGCGTCCACGGGGTGCTGGTAGTCGGCCCAGGCGTCGCCCTCGCCCGCGACGTTGGCCTCGAAGCACTTGCCGTCGGCGCCGATGTTGGCGAACGCGTAGTTGAGGTGCGTGAGTTGGGCGGCGGCGCCGGAGGTCTGGACGTTCTTCACCTGGTAGTTGCGTCCGTAGATGCCCCACTGGGTGAAGTAACCGACGCTTTTGTAGGTCGAGTTGGAGGAGGGGTGGCCACTGTGGGCCTGTGCGGTGCTGCCACCGGTGACGGCGGGCAGGACGGCGACCAGCGAGAGGGTGGCGGCCGCGGCGGCCATCCGGCCGAGAGTTCGTCGACGCATGGCGTGAAGTTATTGGTCTGGACCATTAGCGTCAAGAGGTGGACCACCCCTTGGTGCCCGACACAGGCCGGGCGGCACACCCCCGGAGGCGGAACGGATGCCTCCTGGTGGTACCCGCACCCGCGGCGGGCGCGGCCCGTAAACTCCCCGCGTGGACATACCCCCGCCGCCTCCGCCCCCGCCGTCGCCCGACGACGCGCAGCCGTCCGGCGTGCCGCCGTACCCGGGTGCCCCGGGCCAGCAGCCGCCGCAGAACCCGTACGCCGCTCAGGCCCAGGAGCCCACGCAGGCCGCGATGCCCGGCCAGCAGTTCCAGCAACCGCCGGTTTCCGGCCAGCCGCCGCACAATCCGTACGCCGCCCCGGCCGACAACCCCTACGCCGCTCCGGGCGCCCCGGCCGGCAACCCGTACGCCGCCCCGGCCGACCCGTACGGCACCTCCGCCGGCCAGCCCGCGTACGGCTACCCGGGCGCCCAGCCGCAGACCGGCTACGGCTACCCCGGACCCGCGATGCCCCCGCCCTACCCGGGCCAGCCCGGCTGGTACGGGCAGGAGCGGCGCACCAACGGGATATCCATCGCCGCGCTGGTGACCGGCATCATCCCCTGCACGTTCTTCCTCGGCATCATCTTCGGCCTGGTCGGCATCAAGCAGGTCAAGCAGCGCGGCGAGCGCGGCAAGGGCATGGCGATCTCGGGCGTCGTCCTCGGCGGCGTGTGGGCGGCGCTGATCGCCGTCCTCGTCACGCTGGGCGCGATGGGCAAGCTGGACGACGGCAACACGCAGGTCATGGACCTCAAGTCCGGCCAGTGCTTCAACACCGTGAACGAGAAGCTGTCGGACTTCGGCAAGACCCCCGACGACAGCAAGGTCACCACGGGTGTGGACGTCGTCGACTGCGCGAAGGAGCACGACGCGGAGGCGTACAACGTCTACCAGATCCAGGCCGCCGACGACGCCCCGTACCCGGGCGTGGAGAAGGTGAGCGCGGAGGCGCGGACCACCTGCCTGAAGTACGCCGGCACCTACCTCGACGGGCGCGAGCCCAAGGCCGGGACGGGCATCTTCTACTACATCCCGCCCGCCTCCAGCTGGGCGCAGAACAAGCGCCAGGTGATCTGCTTCTTCGGCTTCCCGAACGGCAAGCAGGCCGGAACGGTCAAGGACCAGGTCGGCGGCGGCGACACGACGAGCGACGACCAGGAGAACGGGGACGACCGCAGCGGCGTGGGCGTCTGACGTCTTGGGCGGCCGGGCAGTCGGGCAGTCCTGTCCGTGTGCGGGCGAGTCCGCGGAACGAGCCGGGTGTGCGCGGGGGCGCGCGCCCGGCTCGTTTGCGGTGCGTCACCAATAAGCGGAGGGTGAAGTTCAGGGGAGAGGTTGCGGACGGGTACCGAGGGTTGTCAAGCTGTCGCGGACAGTCAACCCCTTGGGAGGGGCAGCCGTGGCATTCGGTGAGCAGCCCGCATACCTGCGCGTCGCCGACGACCTGCGCCGCAAGATCCTCGACGGCACGCTTCCACCGCACGCCCGGCTTCCCTCGCAGGCCAGAATCCGCACCGAGTACGGGGTCTCCGACACCGTCGCGCTCGAAGCGCGCAAGGTGCTGATGGCCGAGGGATTCGTCGAGGGCCGCTCCGGCTCCGGCACGTACGTGCGCGACCGGCCCCGGCCGCGGCGCATCGTCCGCAGCGGCTACCGCCCCGCCGGGCCCTCCACGCCCTACCGGCAGGAGCAGGCGGACGAGGGCTGCAAGGGCAGCTGGGAGTCACGCAGCGTGCAGGAGGGCGCGAGCCTGGACGTCGCCGAGCGGCTGCGCATCGAGCCCGGCGAACGCGTCATGCGCACGCAGTACGTCTTCCGCACCGAGGGCGAACCGACCCTGCTGTCCACTTCCTGGGAACCCGTCGCCCTCACCGGGCGCACGCCGGTGCTCCTCCCCGAGGAAGGCCCGCTCGGCGGGCAGGGCGTGGTGGCCCGGATGGCCGCGATCGACCTCGTCGTCGACCACATGGCCGAGGAGGTCGGCGCCCGGCCGGGCCTCGCCGCCGAGACCGCCGCGCTCGGCGGGGTACCCGGGCACGTCGTGATCGAGATCCGCCGGACGTACTTCGCGTCCGGGCGGCCCGTCGAGACCGCCGACGTCGTCATCCCCGCCGACAAATACCGGGCGGTCTACCACCTGCCCGTGCGCTGACCCGGGCCCCGCGCCCGCCCCCGGCACCCCGCCGCGACCTGCGGCCGGGTGCCGGGGTCCGTTGTGCCGCCGTCGCCCGCGGGGCCTCGAACTCCTGGCCGGATCGGTACCTCTTCGTGTCATTCCGTACCCGCGCTGTGAACCTCGGGCGTAGGGTCGGGCATATGCGCATCGCCGTTTCCTCGGACATGGACGAGCCGGCCGCCCGGCTGCTCGTCGACGAACTGCGGCGCCGCGGGCACGACGTCGCACTCCACGGCGCGCTGCGCGACGGCGACCGCGCCGACTGGGCCTGGAGCGCGGAGGCGGCGGCGCGCGCCGTCGCACGCGGCACCGCCGACCAGGCGGTCGTCTGCTGCTGGACGGGCGCGGGCGCGTCCATCGCGGCGAACAAGGTCCCCGGCGTCCGCGCCGCCCTGTGCGCCGACGCGTACGCGGCGCACGGCGCGCGCGTCTGGGCCGACGCGAATGCGCTGGCGCTGAGCCTGCGCACGTTGTCCGGGGGGATGCTCGTCGAGGTTCTCGACGCGTGGTTCGCCGCGGACGCGGCCGGCGCCGCGGGGGAGCGGGACGATGCGGACCGGGCGAACATCGCGCACGTCGGTGCGATCGAGAACGAATCCGACGCCGAACTCGAAGGAGCTTGAGGGACATGACGTCCGACCTCGTATGGGCGCTCATACGCCAGGACGACGGGACGAACCGCTACCGCGTGGGGCGCTACGCCACCCGGGCCGAGGCGGAACGCGTCGGCGACCTCCTGGACGGGTGCGGGCGCGAACACGGTACGGGTGACTCGCGTCGGCGGTATGTGGTGGAGCGGATCGCTCCGCGGGTGGTGCAGGTCTGAAAAGGGGGGCGCTCCGTTGTGCGTGGTGCGGTGCGGTGCGGTGCGCTGTGCTGTGCGACCTTCTGCCCGTGGGGGCTGAGCGCGCAGTTCTCCCCCAGGCTCCGCCTGGGAGGTGCCCCCACGCGCCCCTGTCGCGGCGCCGCCGTTGGTGGGTCGGGGGCCGCCACGGGGCACCTCCTCGGAATGCGCGTTCGCCCTCCTGCCGAGTTGGTGAGCTACTCCCAGCGCATTCCTGCGGGGGCACCCCGCACCGTCCCCCTCCAGGCCGGACTGGCGGCTGCCTGCCGGTGGGGGTGAGCGTTTTCAGGGGCGCGGCTGCGGGGGAGGGTTCTCGTTCTCAGGGGCGCGGGGCGTCCCCGGCAGGTAACGCGCAGCTCGTTCTCTGACTAAGGTCAGGGAATGGAGAGCGAGCAGCGGCGGCAGGTGCGGCGGTTCAGTCGGGTGGTCACGGCCAGGGTGGGGGTGCTCGGGGAGGGCTATTTGGGGAGGGCGCGGGCGTACGGGGAGTCGCGGGTGTTGTGGGAGATCGGGGTGGAGGGGCGGGACGTGCGGGAGCTGCGGGAGCGGCTCGGGCTGGATTCGGGGTACATGAGCCGGTTGCTGCGCGGGCTGGGGGCGGCCGGGCTGGTGGTGGTGGAGCCGCGGGCGGGGGACCGGCGGGTGCGGACGGTGCGGCTCACGGAGGCGGGGAGGGTGGAGCGGGAGGCGCTGGAGGAGCGCAGTGAGGAGTTCGCCGGGAGTCTGCTGGCGCCGCTCAACGAGGGGCAGCGGGAGCGGCTGGTGGCGGCGATGGGGGAGGTCGAGCGGCTGCTGACCGCGGGGCTGGTGACGCTTGACGAGGTGGATCCGGAGCATCCGGACGCGCGCGCGTGCCTGCTCGCGTACTTCGCGGAGCTGGGGGAGGCGTTCGAGACGGGGTTCGACCCGGCGCGGAGTCTGCTGCCCGACGCGGGCGGGCTGCGGCCGCCGCACGGGGTGTTCCTGGTGGCGCGGCTGTACGGGGAGGCGGTCGGGTGCGCCGGGCTGAAGCTGCCGGTGGGGCGGCCGGCCGAGGTCAAGCGGATGTGGGTGGCGCCCGGGGCGCGGCGGCTGGGGCTGGGGCGGCGGTTTCTCGCGGAGCTGGAGGCGCGGGCCGCGCGGGCGGGGCACGACAGGTTGCGGCTGGACACCAACAAGGCGCTGGGCGCGGCGATCGGGCTGTACCACGCGAGCGGTTTCCGGGAGGTCCCGGCGTTCAACGACGAGCCGTACGCGCATCACTGGTTCGAGAAGGACGTGGCCGCACCGCGCCCGTAAGGCCCCCGCCAGGGAGCGCGAGGTGCGGGGTGTGGGGGAATATCGGGGGGAAAGGGATGAATCCCTCTGAGTGGCCGGCGGATCCGGCCTGACCCGGTCGGGGGTGTGAGCCATGAGCGCCAGCGGCGACACCCCTGCCCCCGACGGCCCCGCGCCGGACCGGGCGCACGCCCCGCCGCAGGGGGCGGGCGGGGGCGGCCGGATGCCCGCGACGGGCACGCTGCTGGACACGCTGCGGGTCGCGGTGGTCATGCTCGACACCACCGGCCGGGTGCTGCTGTGGAGTCCGCTGGCCGAGGAGGTGCTCGGGTGGGCGGGCGAGCACATCGTGGGGCGCCGGGTCGGCGGGCTGTTCGGGCCGGGCGGGCACACCCCGGAGGGCGAGCCGGTCTCCCCGCCGGTGCAGACCGCGGCCGAGGCCGAGCGGCTGCTCGGGGAGCTGCTGCGGGAAGGGCGCTGGGAGGGCATCCTGTCGCTGCGGCACCGCGACGGGCACACCGTGCAGGTGGAGGCGCGCGCCTCGCTGCTGGTGGACGGGGACGGGCGGCCGTTCGTGCTGGCCTCGCTGGTGGAGACGAGCCGGCTGCGCACCCTGGAGCACGATCTCGCGGCGCTGGACTCGCTCTTCGACTCCTCGCCGCTGGGTGTGGCGATCTTCGACAAGGAGCTGCGGTACGTCCGTGTCAACGACGCGCTGGCCGGGATGAACGGTGTGCCGGCCGCCGCGCACATCGGCCGTACGGTGGCCGAGGTGATGCCGGACGCGCGGACGGCCGAGTCGCTCACCGCGCTGCAGCGGGACGTGCTGGTGACGGGGCGCCCGGTGATCGACCTGGTGTCGCCCGCGCCGGTCGGGACGGGCCACCGCTCGGTGTCGTACCACCGGCTGGTGGACCGGGCCGGGCGGGTGCTGGGGATCAGCGCGACCGTCATCGACGTCACCGAGCGGGTCGAGGCCGCCGCGAAGGCGGAGCGGGCGCGGCGGCGGCTCACGCTGCTCAACGACGTCGGCTCGCGCATCGCCGGGCAGCTGGACGTGCGGCGCAACGCCGAGGAGCTGGCCTCCGCGCTCGTACCGGACTTCTGCGACTACTCCGGTGTGGTGCTGCACTCCCAGCTCGCCGAGGGCGGTGAGCTGCCCTCGGCGACGTACACCGACAACACCCCGATGCGGCAGACCGGCGTCGGCGCGGTCAACTGGAACTCCGACGTGGTGCGGATGATCCGGCCCGGGCAGGCGATGTCCTTCGACCGCAGGTCGCCCTTCGGGCAGGTGCTCGCGACCGGGCGGCCCAAGCTGCTGTCGTCCAGCGACGAGCTGGCCGGCATGACCTTCCCCGACGACCCGAAGGTGCGCGCGACCTTCGCCGTCGGCATCCGCTCGCTGCTGGTGCTGCCGCTGCGCGCGCACGGGGCGGTGCTGGGGCTGCTGATCGTCAGCCGGGCGGAGGGCCGCGAGGGCTTCGACCAGGAGGACATCGCGCTCGGCATGGAACTGGCCGACCGGGCGGGCGCGGCGCTGGACAACGCGCGGCTGTACGTGCGCGAGCGGGAGGGCGCGCTGATGCTCCAGCGGTCGCTGCTGCCGCGCTCGACGCCCGCCGCGCCCGGCGTGGACGTCGCCTACCGCTACGTGCCCGGCAGCAGCGTCGCCGAGGTCGGCGGCGACTGGTTCGACGTGCTGCCGCTGGCCGGCGGCCGGGTCGCGTTCGTCGTCGGCGACGTCATGGGCCACGGCCTGGGTGCCGCCGCCACCATGGGCCGGCTGCGCACGGCCGTCCGCACCCTGGCCGCGCTGGACATGAAGCCCGACGAACTGCTGCGGCGGGTCGGCGAGCTGGGCGAGGACCTGGCGCAGAGCCCCTCCGAGGGCTGGATGGCCACCGCCGTCTACGCCGTCTACGACCCCTCCACGCGGCGCTGCGCCATCGCGCAGGCCGGTCACCCGCCGCCGGTCGTCGTCGAGCCGTCGCAGGACGGCGGGCAGCGCGCGGCGCGGCTGCTGGACCTGCCGCCGGGGCTGCCGCTCGGCGTCGGCGGGGGCGGGTTCGAGACCACCGAGCTGGACATCCCGGACGGCACCGTGCTGGTGCTCTACACCGACGGCCTCATCGAGTCGCGGCGGCACGACATCAGCACCGGCCTGGAGCGGCTGCGCGCCACCCTGAGCCGCCCGCTGGACTCCCTGGAGGACGCCTGCGACGGGCTGCTGGCCACCATGGAACCCGGCCGTGAGCCGGACGACGTGGCACTGCTGATGGCCCGCCTCGGCACCCTCCCGAGCGGCTCGACCGCCGCCTGGTCGTTCCCCGCCGAGGCCAGCGCGGTGCGGCTGGCCCGCCGCCGGGTGCGCGACACGCTCGCCGAGTGGGATCTGCCCGAGCTGGTGGACGTCACCGTGCTGCTGGTCAGCGAGCTGGTCACCAACTCGCTGCGGTACGCGCACGGGCCGATCGGGGTGCGCATGGTGCGCGGCGGCTCGCTGCTGGTGGAGGTGTCCGACCCGCTCCCGGACCCGCCGCAGGAGCGGGTGGCCACCGCGGAGGACGAGGGCGGGCGCGGCCTGCAGCTCGTGGCCGGGGCGTCCCGCCGCTGGGGGACCCGGCACGGGCCGCTGGGCAAGACCGTATGGTTCGAACTTGCACTACCGTGACGGGTGGGGCGGACCGCCGGTACGGTGGCCGCGGCCACCGCAGGTCACAGGCGTACGGGGGGCGTGGGAACGCTCCCAGCGTGCGCTGGGCGCCCACCCGCCCGCGATCACCGAAAGGGTTCACCCGGCGCGTGCCGGGTATTCCGAAGAGACGAGAGCGAAAGGCGAGGCCGCGGTGGTCAGGGGAGGGCCCCCGTACCCCGGGAGCCGAGATGATGCTGTGATCGACAAGACCGTGTGCTGGACGGTCCGCATGCTGAATACTCAGCTCCAACCGGTCCATGTGTGCTGAGCTGGAGGGGTCGGGCGAGTGAGCGACATGCCAGCAGGGGCGGTTCCGCCCCGGGCGGACGACGCGGACGCGGCGACGACCGCGGTCTGGCAGTCGAGTCCGCCCGGTTCCCTCTACGACTACATACGCGTCGCGTCGTTCTCGCTCGGGCCCGACGGCCGGATCGACCAGTGGAGCGACCGCGCGGCCGAGTTCTTCGGCATCTCCGCCGACGACGCGATCGGCCGCGACCCGGTCGCCGCCTTCGCCCCGCCGCACGTCCAGCGGGCCGCCCACGAACGGCTCGGCGAGATCCTCGACGGCCGCGAGTGGACGGGCCTGGTGCCCTACACCGACGGCGCCGGCGGTGAAAAGCTCGCCGAGGTGTACGTCATGCCCGCCGACCGCGGCGCCCTGTGCATCGCGGTGGACGTGGCCACGCTGCGGCAGATCGAGACCGACCTCGCCGCCTCGCAGGCCGTCTTCGGGCAGTCCCCGATGGGCTTCGTGCTCTTCGACACCCGGCTGCGGCTGATCCGCGTCAACGACCGCTTCGCGACCGTCTTCGGCCGCCCCGCCGAGGAGCACCGCGGGCGCGGCCCGCACGACTTCCTGTCCCGCGTCGAGGCCGACCGGCTCACGGCCGCGCTGCGCCAGGTGGTGGAGACCGGCGAGCCCGTCCTCGACATGCCGCTCGTCGGCACCGTGCCCGGCGACCCCGGCCGCCGCCGCTGGTCCATGTCGCTCTACCGGCTGCACAGCGCCAGCGGCCGCGCGATCGGCGTCGCGGGCCTGGCCATGGACGTCACCGGACGCCAGCGGGCCGAACGCGAGGCCGCCCACGCCCGGCGCAACCTGGCACTGCTCAACGAGGCCGGCTCCCGTATAGGAACCTCCCTCGACCTGGAGACCACCGCCCGCGAGCTGCTCGGCGTGGCGGTGCCGCACTTCTGCGACCTCGCCTCCGTCGACCTCTACCAGGCGCTGCTGGTGGGCGCGGAGGATCTGGGCGGCACCACCGACGGCAGCGGCGAGCTGCGCCGGGTCGCCTTCGCCAGTTCGGTGTCCGACGCGCCCGTCGCCATGGCCGGGGACGACGACGACACCTCCGCCGAGGAGGGCCCCGTCTCCGTCGGCGCCGTCCACCGCTACCGCTTCAGCTCCGCGAGCGCCCGCGCGCTGCGCACCGCCCAGCCGCAGGTCCTCGACGGCGACGGCGGGCAGGACCTGGGCGGCGCCCTGGTGCAGTCCACCCTCGTCGTCCCGATGGTCGCCCGCGACACCGTCCTCGGTCTCGTCCAGTTCTCCCGCGCCAAGGGCAGCGAGCCGTTCGCCGAACGCGACCGCATGCTCGCCGAGGAACTGGCCGCGCGCGCCGCCATCTTCATCGACAACGCCCGCCTCTACCGGCGCGAGCACGAGCGCGCGCTCATCCTCCAGCGCAGCCTGCTGCCGCCCGACGACCCCGAGGCCGCCGGTCTCGACATCGCCTGCCGCTACCTGCCGGGCAGCATGGAGACCGAGGTCGGCGGCGACTGGTTCGACGTCATCGAGCTGCCCGGCCACCGCACCGCCCTCGTCGTCGGCGACGTCATGGGCCGCGGCCTGCGCGCCGCCGTCGCCATGGGCGAACTGCGCACCGCCGTACGCACCCTGGCGATGCTCGACCTGGAACCCGGCGAGGTGCTCAGCGCGCTCGACGAGGTCGTCCGCGGCCTCGGCGCGCCCACCCCCGGACGCACCCGGCGGGCCGCCGCCAAGGAACGCGGCGACTCCGACCTCACCGAGGTCTACCTCGCCACCTGCGTCTACGTCGTCTACGACGCCGTCACCCGGCGCTGCACCATCGCCAACGCCGGCCACCTCCCGCCCGCCGTCGTCGAACCCGGCGAACAGCCCATGCTCCTCGAACTGCCCCGCGGGGTGCCGCTCGGCGTCGGCGGCGAGCCCTTCGAGGAGAGCGAGGTCGAACTCGGCGAGGGCGCGCTGCTCGCCCTCTACACCGACGGCCTCGTCGAATCCCGCAACCTCCCGCTGGACGAGGGCCTCGACGCCTTCCGCAGCTCCCTCGACGGGCCCGAGCGCCCCCTGGAGGACATCTGCGACCACGTCCTCGCCACGCTCGACACCGCCCACGGCGAGGACGACATCGCCCTTCTCATGGCCCGCATCCAGGGCCTGCCCGCCGAGCAGGTCGGCGACTGGTCCCTCAAGCCCCAGCCCACGTCCGTGGCCCGCGCCCGCGAACTCGCCCGCGACCAGCTCCTCGCCTGGGACCTCGGCGACCTCGTCGACACGACCGAACTCCTGGTGAGCGAACTCGTCACCAACGCGCTCCGGCACGGCTACGGCGACATCCGCCTGCGGCTGCTGCTGGACCGGACGCTGGTGTGCGAGGTGTGGGACAGCGCGCTCGTCCAGCCCCGGCGGCGCCGGGCCCGCGACACGGACGAAGGAGGCCGCGGCCTCCAGCTCGTGACGATGCTCAGCGAGAGCTGGGGCTCCCGCCGCACGCACCGCGGCAAGACGGTGTGGTTCGAACTGGCCCTCCCCGGACGGGGGTCGCCGCTGGCGACACCGTCGGTGGACGAGCTGCTCAGCATGTTCTGAGAGCCCCGGTCAGGCCAGCCCGGCGGCGATCGCGCGGCGCACCGCGTCGGCACGGTCCCGGATGCCGGCCTTGGCGAACAGGTTGTTGATGTGCGTCTTGACGGTCGCCTCGCTCACGAAGAGCTTCTCGGCGATCGCCCGGTTGGGCAGGCCCTGGCCGATCAGGGTGAGCACCTCGCGTTCGCGGGGTGTGAGATCCGCGGGCAGCTGCTGCCCGGATCCCGTCGGCCGGGCGCGGACGGTGGCCAGCAGCCGGTCCTGGACCTCGCGGTCCAGCACGGACTGGCCCGCGGCAGCCGCGCGGATCGCCCGGACGATGTCCTGGCGCCCGGCGTTCTTCGTCAGATAGCCGCGGGCGCCCGCGCCGAGCGCGGCCAGGATCGAGTCGTCGTCGGCGAAGGTGGTGAGCACGACGACGGCCACCCCGGGGTGGTCGTCGCTCAGTCTGCGGGTGGTCTCGATCCCGTCGAGCACGGGCATCCGCAGATCCATCAGCACCACGTCCACCGGACCGGCGGCGACCGCGGCAAGGACGCCGTTGCCGTCCGCGGCCGCCGCGACGACGTCGATGTCCTCGGTCAGATCCAGCACCGCGGCCAGCGGTTCGCGCACGGCGGCCTGGTCGTCGGCGACGACCACGCGCAACGGCCGCGGGCTGTCGGTGGGTTCGCTCATCGCGGGATCACTGCCTCCACGTGCCAGCCGCCCCGGTCCGGTCCCTCGGTGACCGGTCCTGCGGTGAGGGTGCCGCCCAGCAGGGCGACGCGTTCGCGCATGCCGATCAGCCCCATGCCGCTGCCGACCCCCGCGTCCACCGCACGGGTGGCGGGCCGGTTGCGGATCGTCAGCGCCGTCGAGGACACCCCGAAGACCAGCTCCACCCGCACCTCACCGCCCGGGGCGTGCCGTGCCGCGTTGGTCAGGGACTCCTGGGCGATCCGCAGCAGATTCTGCGTCACCCGGGCCGGTACGTCCCCGGGCGTGCCGGAGACGGTCAGGGCGCCGCGGTGACCGGACGACTCCAGCATCGCGGTGAGGCTCTCCACCAGCGGCAGCGCGTCCTCGCGCAGCGCGTGCACGGTCCACTGCGCCTGCTTCAGGCTCTCCTTGACGAGGCTGTGGGCCTTGTCGTTGGCCGCCCTGACCTTCTCCAGGTCGCCGGTGTCGAGCAGCGCGTCGGCCAGTTCCAGCTGCATGTTGATCCCGGCCAGGGTGTGCGCCAGGACGTCGTGCACGTCCCGCGCGATCCGGCCGCGTTCGGTGAGCACGGCGGCCTGCGCCTCGGCCCGCGCCGCGCGCTCCGCGCTCTCGGCCGCCGACAGCGCGGCGTCCACGGCCTGGTGCTGGGTGCGGTTGAGCATCCCGATCATGACCGGGGCGCCGGTGGTGAGCCCCACCGCCCACGGCAGCAGGTCGTGGCCCGGCCCGAGCTCGAAGTACAGCACCCCGCCGCACAGCAGGCCGCAGGCCACCGCCAGGACGACGGCCTGCCGGGCCGGCAGCCGGTATCCGATGTGGCCGCAGAGGAAGTAGGCGAACAGATACCCCGTCCCGCTGCGCTCGGCGCCGATCAGCGCGGCCGCCGCGAGGACACCCAGCGACAGCCAGACCAGAGCGGCCCGCGGCGGGACCCGGCCCGGGGGCAGCCCCCGGGCCAGCAGCGCCGCGCAGTTCAGCACGAACAGGACCGCGACCAGCAGCCCCCGCCCGCTGACGCCCATCGGCCGGATCGTCAGGGCCCCGCTCACGACGACCGCCGCGGTCAGGGCCCACTGCACCCGGGGATCCCGGCCCGGGACCGGCCGCGGGGCGGATCCGGAGGACGGGGCGATCTCGGCGGTGGGCACGGCCAGACGATAGCTCACGGCCGGACCGCGACACGGTGCGAGGCGGCGGGCCGCCCGGCGGTCAGCATCCGGCTCCGGACGAAGATCGTGGCCAGCCGGGTGACGACCTCGGTGAGCGCCATCAGGACGAAGGCCGCCACCCACGCCTGGTCGCTGGTGATGTGGTGGGCGACGCTGAACCGGGCGACGTCGTCCGCGCCGCCGCCGTGCTCGGTCCACAGCTGGAAGCCCATCCGGGCACCCATACCGAGCACCCACAGGATCGCGGAGACCGCGCCCGCCTTGATCAGCACGTGCTCACCCGAGGTCCGCACCCGCGTGTAGACGCCGCCCGCCACGCCGAGCACGGCGCCCGCGCCCACGAGCGCCCCGATCAGCACCAGGTCGTTGCCCCCGGTGGGGACGGAGCCCAGATACGCGTGCGCCACGAAGGCCACGATCCCCAGCGGGATCAGGAAGGTCCTGAGGTCCAGCCGGCCCTCCCGCAGCTGCCGGAAGACGACGAGGAGAAGGGCGATGTCGGTGATCCACTCGGTCGTTGTCATGCCCCCAAGCCTGTTCCCGCACGGCCCGCGACGCCTGGACCCACGGGTGGAACCCCGGGTGGAGAAGGACGCCTACCCGGGGCCGCCGAACGTGCCGGGGGTGGGGTGCTCGCCCGAGGCGCCGCTCGTCGCGCCGAAGGCACCGTGCGCGGGACGCAGCAGCCCGCCGAGGGCCGCCGGGGACAGCGGGGCGCGGGCGGCGACGTCGTCGAGAGCCAGGCGCTGGGCCGCGCGGGCCAGACGGTCCGCCTCGCCCGGTGGGAGCCCGGACCGCTCGGCCCCCGCCAGCTGCGTACGGGCCGCGCAGCCGATCGCCCCGCGATGCGTGGCGACCAGGTCGCGCGCGGCCGCGACCTCGCTGCGCGCCGCGAACGCCGCGGGCGGCCCGTCGTCGGCCTCCCGCCGCAGTTCAGCCAGCGGGTCGTACGGGCCGGACGCGGGCCGCGCCGCGCCGAGCAGGGCGTCCGCCTCCCGCAGATCCGCGGCCCGCCGCGCGGTCGCCTCCGCGAGGGTCGCGGCCTGGCCGAGCGCGCCCTCGGCCGTGCGGACGAACACCGCGGCCCGCCCGTGGTCCGCCCCCACCGCCGCCCGCGCCAGGTCCAGCCGCTCCCGGGCGTAGTCCAGCAGCGCGCGGGCCTGCGCCGGGTGCCCGGCGACCGGGGCGAGCGGCTCCGTGCCGTACACCCCGGCGAGCGGCGCCAGCTCGTGCTCGGCCGCCGCGATCCGGCCCGGCAGCGCCATGGCCCGCGCCTCCGCCTGCTCCAGCAGCTCGGGGACGTCCCGCTCCAGCGCGCGCAGCCGGTCGAAGGCGTCCGCCTCCGCGTCCAGGCGCCGGTTGGCCTGCGTACAGCGGGAGAGGATCTCGTCCAGCAACTCCCGCCGGGTCGCCTCGTCGGACGTGCCCTCGTCGAGCCGCGCCCGCAGCCGGAAGGCCGCGGCCAGCTCCTCCCGGGCGTACTCCACCGCCTCCGCGAACGGCTTGACCGCCGGGGCACCCGCCTGCGCCGCCGCGAACCCCACGTCCTCGTGGCTGGTACGGACCGCGTCGTCCGTCGCCACGAGCTGCCGGCTCGCCTCCGAATCCAGCTCCGCCAGCGGAGTGGGCCGCGGCCCATGACGCCGCGGCCGCACCCCCGTCCCCCCACCCGCCGCCCGCGGCCCCGTACGAGCCGCCGCGGACGGACCCCTGCGGCGTACGGCGACCAGCGTCACCAGCGCGACCGCGCCCAGCGCGACCACCGGGATCCACAGATCGGCTCCGCCGTTCTCCGACCCGGTCGAGGCGTACGCCCGCGTGGGCGCCGCGAACCCTGCCGCGGCGCCGAGGGCGAGGAGCGCGCCGCGGGCCGCGCACCGCCGGGGGACTCGCCGCCTCATGCGCATCGCGCCTTTCGCCGCGCCACACCACCGCGGGTGGCTGTTCTGGGAGGCTATGCGCGTCCGCGCGGTCCCGCGAGTCCAGTCCGCTCCCCCGCGCGGTCGGGGCTTGCGCCCCGGGGTGCGTCTTGCTGTGCGGTACGCGACCGTCCGCCGGTGGGGGCTTGTCGCTCCGTTCTCCCCCAGAGCTTCGCCTGGGAGGTGCCCCACGCGCCCCTGAAAAACGGGTGCTCTCCCACGCGCCGGTGCCCCGCGTCTCTGAAAAACGGGTGCCCTCCCACGCGCCGGTGCCCCGCGCCCCTGAAAACGGGTGCTCCGCAGCAGTAGCCCCACCGGCGGAAAACGAGGACCCTCCCCCCCCGTAGCCATCCGCCCCCACCGGCGGGCAGCCGCCAGTCCGCCTGGAGGGGGACGGTGCGGGGTGCCCCCGCAGGAATGCGCTGGGGGGTGGCTCACCGACTCGGTAAGAGGGTGAAGGCGCATTCCGAGGAGGTGCCCCGTGTCGGCCCCCGACCCACCCAGCGGCGCGCTGCGCAAAGGGGCGCGTGGGGGTACCTCCCAGGCGAAGCTCTGGGGGAGAACTGCGCGACCAGCCCCCACAAAGGGAAGGTCGCACAGCGCACCGCACCACCCAGAACGGAGCGCCCCCCGAGCGCACCGCAGAGCTAAGCGCGGCGGCGGATCTTGGAGCCGAGCCAGACGAGCGGGTCGTACTTGCGGTCGACGGCCCGCTCCTTGAGCGGGATGAGCGCGTTGTCCGTGATCTTGATGTGCTCCGGGCACACTTCCGTGCAGCACTTCGTGATGTTGCAGTACCCGAGCCCGTGCTCGTCCTGCGCGGCCGCGGCCCGTGAGGGTCCGCCGTCCTCACCCGCCGCGTCCAGCGGATGCATGTCGAGCTCGGCGACGCGCATCAGGAAGCGCGGCCCGGCGAAGGCCGGCTTGTTCTCCTCGTGGTCGCGGATGACATGGCACGTGTCCTGGCACAGAAAGCACTCGATGCACTTGCGGAACTCCTGCGAGCGCTCGACGTCCACCTGCTGCATACGGTACTCACCGGCCGCGACGCCCTTGGGCGGCACGAACGCGGGGATCTGCCGGGCCTTCTCGTAGTTGAAGGAGACGTCCGTGACGAGGTCCCGGATGACCGGGAACGTCCGCAACGGCGTGACGGTGACCGTCTCCTCGGGGGAGAAGACGGACATCCGGGTCATGCACATGAGCCGGGGCCGGCCGTTGACCTCCGCGCTGCACGACCCGCATTTGCCGGCCTTGCAGTTCCAGCGGACGGCGAGGTCCGCGGCCTGGGTGGCCTGGAGGCGGTGGATGATGTCGAGGACGACCTCACCGTCGTTCACCTCGACCTCGTAGTCCTGGAGGCCGCCGCCTTCCGCGTCGCCCCGCCAGACCTTGAAGTGCGCTGTGTGGGTCACGCGTCAAGCTCCTCGTCGGTCAGGTATTTGCCCAGCTCGTCGCGTTCGAAGAGGGCGAGCAGGTCGGCCCGGATGGGCGGCATGGCGCGCGGCCGCAGGGTGATGCCCGCGGGGTCGGCGGCGCCGTCCGGCGCCGCCAGCTCGCACACGAGGTTGACCTTGCGCCAGGCGCGGTCCATGCCGGGGTGGTCGTCGCGGGTGTGGCCGCCGCGGCTCTCGGTGCGTTCCAGGGCGGCGCGGGCCACGCATTCGCTGACCAGCAGCATGTTGCGCAGGTCGATCGCGAGGTGCCAGCCGGGGTTGAACTGCCGGTGGCCCTCGACGCCGACGCGTCCGGCGCGCTCGCGCAGGCGGCCGAGCCGTTCGAGGGCCTGCTGCATCTCGGGGCCGCGCCGGATGATGCCGACCAGGTCGTTCATGACCTGCTGGAGTTCCTGGTGCACGGTGTACGGGTTCTCCGGCGGGGAGCCCGCGCCGTTCGTGGAGGAGCCGTCCGTGGAGGAGCCGTCCGCCGAGGACTCCGCCCCGAAGGGCCGCAGCACCTCCGCCGCGGCGGCGTCGATCTGCGCCTGGTCCGCCACGGGACGCGCGTCGCCGAGGCCCGCGGCGTACTCCGCGGCGTGCAGGCCCGCGCGGCGGCCGAAGACGAGCAGGTCGGACAGCGAGTTGCCGCCGAGCCGGTTGGAGCCGTGCATGCCGCCGGCGACCTCGCCGGCCGCGTAGAGGCCGGTCACCCCGGTGGCCGCGGCGGTGTCGGGATCGACGTCGACGCCGCCCATCATGTAGTGGCACGTCGGGCCGACCTCCATCGCCTCCGCGGTGATGTCGACGTCGGCCAGCTCCTTGAACTGGTGGTGCATGGACGGCAGCCGGCGGCGGATCTCCTCGGCGGGCAGCCGGGTGGAGACGTCGAGGTAGACCCCGCCGTGCGGGGTGCCGCGACCGGCCTTGACCTCGGAGTTGATCGCGCGGGCCACCTCGTCGCGGGGCAGCAGCTCGGGGGGCCTGCGGTGGGTGTCGGGGTCGGAGTACCAGCCGTCGGCCTCCTCCTCGCTCTGCGCGTACTTCTCCTTGAAGACGTCGGGGACGTAGCGGAACATGAACCGCTCGCCCTCGCTGTTGCGCAGCACCCCGCCGTCGCCGCGCACCGACTCGGTGACGAGGATGCCCTTGACGGACGGCGGCCAGACCATGCCGGTCGGGTGGAACTGGATGAACTCCATGTTGATCAGCGGCGCCCCGGCCAGCAGCGCGAGCGCGTGCCCGTCCCCGGTGTACTCCCAGGAGTTGGACGTCACCTTGAAGGACTTGCCGACTCCGCCGGTGGCGAGCACCACGGCGGGCGCGTCGATCACGAACAGCCGCCCGGACTCGCGGACGTAGCCGAAGACCCCGGCGACGGCGTCGCCGTCCTTGAGGACGCGGGTGACGGTGCACTCCTGGAAGACCTTCAGCCGCGCCTCGTAGTCGCCGGTCTCGGCGAAGTCCTCCTGCTGGAGCGAGACGATCTTCTGCTGGAGGGTGCGGATCAGCTCCAGGCCGGTGCGGTCACCGACGTGCGCGAGGCGCGGGTACTCGTGGCCGCCGAAGTTGCGCTGCGAGATCCGGCCGTCCGCGGTGCGGTCGAAGAGCGCGCCCCACGTCTCCAGCTCCCACACCCGGTCGGGGGCCTCCTGGGCGTGCAGCTCGGCCATCCGCCACTGGTTGAGGAACTTTCCGCCGCGCATGGTGTCGCGGAAGTGCACCTGCCAGTTGTCGTGCGCGTTGACGTTGCCCATGCTGGCGGCGATGCCGCCCTCGGCCATCACCGTGTGGGCCTTGCCGAAGAGCGACTTGCAGATCACGGCGGTGCGCAGGCCCTGCTCGCGGGCCTCGATGGCGGCCCGCAGCCCGGCGCCGCCCGCGCCGACCACGACCACGTCGTACGCGTGCCGTTCGACTTGTGTCATCTCAGAAGAACCTCGGATCGTCGAATACGCCGCTGGCCACCAGGTACACGTAGAAGTCGGCGACGGCGACGCTGATCAGCGAGGACCACGCCAGCAGCATGTGGCGGCCGTTCAGCGCCCCCACCCAGCCCCACAGCCGGTAGCGCACCGGGTGGGCCGAGAAGTGCCGCAGCTTGCCGCCGATGATGTGCCGGCAGGAGTGGCAGGACAGGGTGTACGCCCAGATGAGCGCGATGTTGACGACGAAGACCAGGGTGCCGAGCCCGGCGTGGCCCCAGCTCCCGTCCGTCCCGCGGAAGGCGAGCACCACGTCGTAGGTGAGGATCCCGGCCACCACGAGGGCCAGGTAGAAGAAGTAGCGGTGGAGGTTCTGCAGGATCAGCGGGAAGCGGGTCTCGCCGCTGTACTTCTCGTGCGGCTCGGCGACCGCGCAGGCCGGCGGCGACATCCAGAAGCCGCGGTAGTAGGCCTTGCGGTAGTAGTAGCAGGTCAGCCGGAAGCCCAGCGGGAAGATCAGCACCAGCAGCGCGGGGGACAGGCCCCACCAGCTGCCGAACAGGTGCCAGTCGGCGCCGCCGTCCATGTCCGTGCAGTTCGAGGCGAGGCACGGCGAGTAGAAGGGCGAGACGTAGGGCGCGGTGTAGTAGTCGCCGTTCGCGAAGGCCCGCCAGGTCGCGTAGACCACGAACAGGCCCAGCACCGTCGCGGTGACCAGGGGGGAGAGCCACCATTTGTCGGTGCGCAGGTGGCGGGCGGGGATCGCGGCGCGGCCGGGTGTGAAGACGCCGCGGCCGGGCGGAGTGACGGGAGTGGTTCCGGTGGCCAAAGGGGGACTCCGTACGGGAGGGGGCGCGCGGCGGGGCGGCGCGCACGGGCGTGACGCGGGGCGGGGCGGGGCCCGCGGGCGTCAGGGCGCGTGCCGGTGCGGCGAGCCGAGCCCCTCGTCCTCGGCGTCCGCCCACAGCCCGCGGTCGTACGGCGCGTCCGGCACGGTGATCATGTCCACCGGCCGGCCCTGCGCCGCGGCGGGCGCGGCCTCGCGCAGCAGGGACAGGCTGTCCCGCAGGTGGTCGGCGGCGGAGCGGACTCTGCGCAGGTCGAGGGAGTCGCCGCAGGGCTCGTCGAGGCGGGCGACACAGCGCATCAGGTCGTCGAGCCGGCGCTGGACCGACGTCAGGTCGTCGTGCAGGGACATGCTGTGCCCTCACCGTCCTTCACCATCTGCCGCCATCGGCATCGCGGTGCTGCGCCAGCGAGTGTCGCGCGTCACACCACTCCTTGTGAAGACGCGTGCACGGATTCGATCAGCGCGCGGCGGGTGGGCCGGACGGGTGGAGTGCGCCGGTGCCGTCGGCGGGTCGGGGGCGCGGCGCCGGTGGCGTCGTCTGGAGTGGGACTGCGAATAACCGGACCACCGGTAAAGCGGCCCATTCGATCATCGGAAAAAGTCCCCGGCGGAACCGACCGTCTCCGGCCGGCCGCCAGGGTCGCGGAGGAGCGACCTCATGAACCGCAGTGCGGCCCCGACCGCCATCCCCCCGGTGCCACGGGCGCGCGCGGTGCGAATCGCCGTGGCGCTCACCGCGGGCGCCACCCTCACGCTCAGCGCGGCCTGCTCGTCGGGCGGCGGCAACCACGCGGCCGGCACCGCGGGCACCGACATCGCGAGCGTCGCCCGCTCGGGCGTACGTGACGGCGGCACCCTTCGCTGGGCCACCGCGAGCGTGCCGCGCACCCTCAACGCCTTCCAGGCCGACGCGGACGCCGACACCGCGACGATCGCCGGCGCCACCCTGCCGACGATGTTCCGCCTCGACGCGCACGGGCGGCCGCACACCGACCCCGACTTCGTCACCAAGGCCGACGTCACCAAGACCGCGCCGAAGCAGGTCGTCACCTACCAGCTCAACCCCAAGGCGAAGTGGAGCGACGGGCGGGCGGTCGGCGCCGCCGACTTCAGCGCCCAGTGGAAGGCCCTCAACGGCTCGAACTCCGCGTACTGGACCTCGCGCAACGCCGGGTACGACCGGATCGCGTCCGTCACCGAGGGCGAGGACGCGCAGCACGTCCAGGTCACCTTCAGCACGCCGTACGCCGACTGGCGCTCGCTGTTCAGCCCGCTCTACCCCAAGTCCGTCACGGGCGACCCCGACGCTTTCAACGACAAGGCCCGCACCGCCCTGCCCGCCGCCGCCGGACCCTTCGCCGTCAAGGACGTCGACACCAAGGCCGGCACGGTGACGCTGGAGCGCAACGCCTCCTGGTGGGGGCGGCGCGCCAAGCTCGACAGCATCGTGCTCACCGCAGTGCCGCAGGGCAAGCGGGCCGCCGCCCTGGCCGCGGGCAAGCTCGACCTCGCCGACATCGAGCCGGGCGCGCTCGGCGCCGTCACGAAGACCAGGGGCCTGGCCGTACGCAAGGCACCCGACGCGGCCTACGCGCAGCTCGCCCTCAACGGCAGCGCGGGCCCGCTCGCCGACGAGCGCGTCCGGCACGCCGTGGCCCGCGCGGTCGACCGCAAGGCCATCGCCACCGCCGTCCTCAAGCCGCTCGGGCTGCCCGCGGAACCGCTCGGCAACCACCTCGTCCTGCCCTCGCAGGACGGCTACGCCGACCACAGCTCCGCCCTCGGCAAGGCCGACATCCAGCAGGCACAGGCGCTGCTCACGGGGGCGGGCTGGAAGCGGTCCGCCGTCAAGGGCGGCGACCAGGCGGCGGCGCCCGCCGACGGCCACGACGCCGCGGCCGGCGCGCTCACCGTCGTCGAGCCCGCACGCGCGGTCACCAAGAGCGGCAAGCAGCTCAGCCTGCGGTTCGTGCTCCCGGCGGACTCCCCGACACTCGACGACGTCGGCTCCCGGATCGCCCGCATGCTCTCCGCGATCGGCATCCGCACGGAGATCACCAAGGTCGACGGGGCGAGCTACTTCCAGGACCACATCGCGGCCGGCGACTTCGACCTCGCCCTCTACTCCTGGCCGGGCACGGCCTACCCCGCGACCGACGACACGCCCATCTACGCCAAGCCCGTCCCGGCGCCGGACGGCTCGCTGAGCGTCGCCCAGAACTACACGCGGGTCGGCACCGACCAGATCGACCAGCTCCTGGACCGCGCCGGCTCCGAACTCGACGCCGGCACCGCCCGCTCCCTGACGGCCCAGGCCGACTCCCGCATCTGGGCTGCCGCCGGCTCGATCCCCCTCTACCAGCGCCCCGCGGTCGTCGCCCTCCGCACGACCGTCGCGAACGCGGGCGCCTTCGGCTTCCAGACCCCCCGCTACGAGGACATGGGCTTCCGCAAGTAGCCCGTGAGAGCGCCCCCGGGCCCGCCCCGGGGTGCGCCTTGCGGTTCGCCGCGCGACCTTCCGCCGGTGGGTGGTTGCGCGCTCCGTTCTCCCCCAGGCTCCGCCCGGGGGGTGCCCCCACGCGCCCCTGAAAACGCTCACCCTGCGCGGTAGGGGCTCGCTTCTGCCGCGCAGGGCGACAGACAAGGGGCGTGGGAGAACTGCGCGACAAGCCCCCACCGGGCGGAAGGTCGCGCGGCGAACCGCAAGGGGCACCCCGGGGCGTACCCGGCGGCCCCCGGACGGGTCAGACGCGGAGGAGCGCCGCCGCCCGGGCGTAGGCGCGGGCCGCCTCCGACTGCCGCCCCGCGGCAGCATGCACCGCGGCCAGCGTGTCCAGCGCCCCGGCACGGGCCAGCGCCTCCGGCGCGTTCGCCGCGGCCCGCGCCGCGAGCTTCGCGGCCAGCGGCAGCCGCCCCTGGAAGTACGCCTCGCGGGCCGCGAGGTCCGTCCGCCGCACGGCCGCGGGCGCCGTCGCCCGCAGCCCGTTCATCGCCGCCGCGAAGTACGGCAGCCCCTGCTCGGCGGGGATGCTCCCGGCGCGGACCCCGTCGCTGACCGCGGCGGCGTAGAGGGAGAGCGCCCCGGCCCGCAGCGAGGGCGCGGTGGACCGCGCGTGGAGGTCCACCGCCGTACGCGCGGCCTCCGCGGCGCGGCCCTCGGCGAGGGCGAGCACCGCGGTGAGGTGGAGCCGCCGCGGTGCGTCGGACGGCGGCGCGGCGGCGAGCGCGTCCCGCATGAGGTCGATCCGCCCGGCGCCCGCCGCCCGCGTGGCGGCGAGCGTGGCGTCGTCGACCCGCCATTCGTCGAGCTTGGCGTCCTCCGTCCCGAAGGGCAGCCGCAGCAGCCGCCAGGCGGGGCTGGTGACCCGGCCCGGGGCGAGGACGTGGATCAGGACGGTGAGGAAGGCGATGCCCCAGCCGATCGCCGCGGCGGCGCCGCCCGCGGCGACGAGCGCGACGGCCACCGCGGCCTGGACGAGCAGCTGGACGAGGGCGCCCCACCACAGCCTGCGCCGCAGTCCGGGCCGGTCGGTCACGACCATGCACGGGCTGTAGAGGAGGAGCGGCAGCGGCCGCAGGACGAGCTGCCGCCCGCCCACGGTGGTGGCCAGCAGCCACCGACCGGCGCCGATCGAGGAGTACACGGGCGCGAGCCCGGTGAAGGGGCCCAGCAGCCGGGTGAGCACGTTGTGCAGTGAGACGGTGAGCAGCACCCCGGCGGCGAAGACCACGAAGTAGCGCTCGGGGAAGGGCAGCGCGTCGGCGCTGCCCGCGACGCCGACGGCGGCGCCCACGACGGCGGCGACGGCGAGGGTGACCTTGCGGCGTCCGTCCGGGGGCGCGGCGGAGGGCCCGGGCGGGGGCGGGGGCGGCGGCACGGTGGCGTCGTGCGGCGGCGCGGATGGCGTGTACACGTCCCGGATCATGGCACCCCCGGGACGCGGCCCGGCACCGCCCCCCGCCGTCGGCCCGCTCGTGCCCCCGCGTCCCCCGTCTCGCGGGGACGCGGAAGGGCCCTGCGGGACGGCCCTCACCGCGGGCGCCGCGCAGCGGGGGTGCTCCGGCGGGCGGCATCAGGTGGGGCACGTACCATGGGAGGTGGCCGTGGCGTGAGTTCTGCCCGGCGAGGCGAGCGCGTCATACCGGAACGCGACGCCATCCACGATCCGGGAGAAGCCCCCCAGCATGTCCACGCGCCACGATATCCGTAACGTCGCCATCGTCGCCCACGTCGACCACGGCAAGACGACTCTCGTCGACGCCATGCTCAAGCAGGCGGGCGCCTTCTCGGCGCACCAGCAGCTGGACGACCGGATGATGGACTCCAACGACCTGGAGCGCGAGAAGGGCATCACCATTCTCGCGAAGAACACCGCGGTGAAGTACCACCCGAAGGACGGCTCCGACCCGGTCACGATCAACATCATCGACACCCCCGGCCACGCCGACTTCGGCGGCGAGGTCGAGCGCGGCCTGTCGATGGTGGACGCGGTCGTGCTGCTGGTGGACGCCTCCGAGGGCCCGCTGCCGCAGACCCGCTTCGTGCTGCGCAAGGCGCTGTCCGCGCGGCTCCCGGTGATCTTGTGCATCAACAAGACCGACCGCCCGGACGCCCGGATCGACGAGGTCGTCAACGAGACCTACGACCTCTTCCTGGACCTGGACGCCGACGAGGACCAGATCGAGTTCCCGATCGTCTACGCGTGTGCGCGGGACGGCGTCGCCTCGCTGACCAAGCCGGCTGACGGCACGGTCCCGACGGACAGCACCAACCTGGAGCCGTTCTTCTCCACGCTGCTGGAGCACGTCCCGGCCCCGACGTACGACGAGCAGGCCCCGCTCCAGGCGCACGTCACCAACCTGGACGCCGACAACTTCCTCGGCCGTATCGCGCTGCTGCGCGTCGAGCAGGGCCACCTGAAGAAGGGGCAGACCGTCGCGTGGATCAAGCGGGACGGCAGCATCTCCAACGTCCGCATCACCGAGCTGCTGATGACCGAGGCGCTGACCCGCGGGCCGGCCGAGAGCGCGGGCCCCGGTGACATCTGCGCGGTCGCGGGCATCCCGGACATCATGATCGGCGAGACCCTCGCCGACCCGGACAACCCGGTCGCGCTGCCGCTCATCACCGTCGACGAGCCGGCGATCTCGATGACGATCGGTACCAACACCTCGCCGCTGGTCGGCAAGGGCGGCAAGGGCCACAAGGTGACCGCGCGGCTGGTCAAGGACCGGCTGGAGCGCGAGCTGGTCGGCAACGTGTCGCTGCGGGTGCTGCCGACCGAGCGCCCGGACGCCTGGGAGGTGCAGGGCCGCGGTGAGCTGGCGCTGGCCATCCTGGTCGAGACGATGCGCCGGGAGGGCTTCGAGCTGACCGTGGGCAAGCCCGAGGTGGTCACCAAGGACGTCGACGGCAAGGTGCACGAGCCGATCGAGCGGATGACCATCGACTCGCCCGAGGAGCACCTGGGCGCGATCACCCAGCTCATGGCGTCCCGCAAGGGCCGGATGGAGACGATGACCAACCACGGGTCCGGCTGGATCCGGATGGAGTGGATCGTGCCGTCCCGCGGCCTGATCGGTTTCCGGACGGAGTTCCTGACGCAGACCCGCGGCACCGGCATCGCGCACTCCATCTTCGAGGGCCACGAGCCGTGGTTCGGCGAGCTGCGCACCCGTAACAACGGCTCGCTCGTCGCGGACCGCGCGGGCGTCGTGACGGCCTTCGCGATGACCAACCTCCAGGAGCGCGGCGTGCTGTTCGTGTCGCCGACCACGGAGGTCTACGAGGGCATGATCGTCGGCGAGAACTCCCGGTCGGACGACATGGACGTGAACATCACCAAGGAGAAGAAGCTCACGAACATGCGGTCCTCGACCGCCGACGTGACCGAGTCCCTGGTGCCGCCGCGGCTGCTGTCGCTGGAGCAGTCGCTGGAGTTCTGCCGGGACGATGAATGCATCGAAGTCACCCCGGAGACCGTGCGGATCCGTAAGGTGGTTCTCGACCAGAAGGAGCGGGGCCGCGCCGCGTCCCGCGCCAAGCGCTGACGACTGCTGACCGCCAACTGAACGGTGAGGGGTCCAGGGCTTCCTGGGCCCCTCATTCGTGCCCGGGAAGCGTCCGCTTTCCGGACGCCAATCACCGTTAGATATGTCACACCGCCCAATTCGCCGGTGTCTGTCTACGTTCCATAATGTCCGGATTCTGGAACGAGTTCGCTGGTGATGTGACCAAAGCGAGACCAACCCTGTGTCGATCCGACTTCAAACGTGCCCGATAGTGGGACGAAGTTGAGCTCGGGTCAATGGGTCACGCGCTGATGGGGAGCGCCGACTCACGAGCACAGGAAGGCCGTAGTCGCTGTCAGGGGTGTCAGTGAGCGTCCGGCCTTCCTTTCACGTATCGACAGTGACTCCTGAGGAGGCAAACCCATGCGCGGTGCCAAGAGCGCCAAGTGGGTCGTAGGAGCGGCCGTGATCGCCCTCGCAGCGACCGCCTGCAGTTCGAGCGACGACTCGGGCGACAAGAAGGGCAGCGGCGACAAGGCGAGCAGCTCGTCCGCCGGTGTGATCCGGGCGTGGTGGGGCGACCCCCAGAACCCGCTCGAGCCCGCCAACACCAATGAGGTGCAGGGCGGCAAGGTCCTTGACATGATCTTCATGAACCTCAAGGAGTACGACCCCAAGACCGGCAAGGCGATGCTGGAGGCGGCCGACTCGATCACGAGCACGGACCAGCAGAACTTCACCATCAAGATCAAGCCGGACCTGAAGTTCTCGGACGGCACCCCGGTGACCGCCAAGTCCTTCGTGGACGCCTGGAACTACGGCGCGCTGGTTACCAACAAGCAGCTCAACGCGTACTTCTTCGCGGACATCCAGGGCTACGACGCGGTGCACCCGTCGGACGACCCGAACGCCAAGCCGACCGCCCAGACCATGTCCGGGCTGAAGGTCGTGGACGACCACACCTTCACCGTCGCGCTGAAGCAGAAGTTCTCGACCTGGCCGGACCGCCTGGGCTACAAGGCCTTCGCTCCGCTGCCCACCGAGTTCTTCTCGAACCACGCGGCCTACCTCGCCAAGCCGATCGGCGACGGCCCCTACATGATCGACTCTTACAAAAAGGGTACGAGCATGAAGCTGGTGCCGAACCCGAACTACACCGGCCCGAGCAAGCCCAAGAACAAGGGTGTCCTGCTCAAGGTCTACACCAGCAGCGACACCGCTTACGCGGACCTGCAGTCCGGCAACCTGGACGTCCTCGACGACATCCCGGCCGCGGACCTGTCGCACGTGAAGAGCGACCTGAGCAACCGCTACCTGAACCAGCCGGCGGGCATCATCCAGACCTTCTCGTTCCCGATGTACGAGAAGGAGTGGAGCAAGCCGGGCATGGAGAAGGTGCGTCTGGGCGTCTCCATGGCGATCGACCGCAAGACGATCACCGACAAGATCTTCCAGGGCACGCGTACCCCGGCAGCCGACCTCACCTCCCCGGTGCTGGGCGCGGCCGGCGGTTACAGCGACACGCTGGCCGGCGACTCGGTCAAGTACGACCCGGTCAAGGCCAAGCAGCTGATCCAGGAGGGCGGCGGTCTGCCCGGCGGTCACATGACCCTCGGCTACAACGCCGACTCCGGCTCGCACAAGGAATGGGTCGACGCGGTCTGCAACAGCATCAACAACGTGCTGGGCGACAACAAGGCCTGCGTCGGCGCCCCCACGGGCACCTTCGCGGACTTCCGCAACCAGATCACCAAGGGCCAGATGAAGCAGCCGTTCCGTTCCGGCTGGCAGATGGACTACCCGCTGATCGACGACTTCATCACCCCGCTGTACGCGACCGGTGGTAGCTCGAACGACTCGAAGTACAGCAACAAGACGGTCGACAACCTGATCAACCAGGCCAACGCCGAGGCTGACACGACGAAGTCCACGCAGCTCTACCAGCAGGCCGAGACGCAGATCCTCAAGGACATGCCGATCGTCCCGCTGTGGTACCAGAACGCCCAGTGCGGCTGGTCCGACAAGGTGTCGAACGTGACGGTGAACGCCTTCAGCTACCCCGTCTTCACCGACATCACGGTCAACTGACCTGCGAAAACTGAACCACTCGCAGTGAGCGGGTCCGGCAGGGGAGACGTTCGGGCACGCTTGCGGGGGAACTGACAAACAACCGCTCGCGGTGTGGATGTCGGCCGGGGCCACAAGCCCCGGCCGACGTCTGCCCGATCCCTGGAGGGCAGATGGGGCGCTACGTCATCAGGCGACTGCTCCAGATGGTTCCCGTGTTCATCGGGACCACATTGTTGATCTTCGTCATGGTCTACGGGCTCGGTGATCCCGTGGCCGCCATGTTCGGAGACCGCACGCCGGACCCCGCTACGGCAGCGCAGATCAGACACGATCTGCACCTGAACGACCCGCTGATCCAGCAGTACTGGATCTACATGAGCAACGTCTTCACCGGCGACTTCGGCAAGGCGTGGAACCAGCAGCCGGTCACCGACCTGCTGAAGCAGGCGTACCCGGTCACGGTGCGTCTGACGCTGGTCGCGTTCGTGATCGAAGCGGTGATCGGTGTCGCGCTGGGCCTGTTCGCAGGTCTGCGCCGGGGCCGGATCTTCGACACCGGCGTGCTCGCCATGACGCTGATCGTGGTCTCCATCCCGACCTTCGTCACCGGCTTCGTCCTCCAGTACCTCGTCGGCGTGAAGTGGAACATCCTGAACCCCTCGGTGGGTGACGGCGCGCCGTTCAAGGACCTGATCATGCCCGGCCTCGTG
The DNA here is from genome assembly GCF_044332905.1 of Streptomyces sp. NPDC021224. Taxonomy (NCBI): domain Bacteria; kingdom Bacillati; phylum Actinomycetota; class Actinomycetes; order Kitasatosporales; family Streptomycetaceae; genus Streptomyces; species Streptomyces sp. NPDC021224. The sequence goes on from NZ_JBIRPW010000006.1 coordinate 205,826, forward strand.
CTGGCCGGCGTCTCCCTCGCGTACGTGGCCCGGCTGACGCGTACCTCGGTCGCGGAGAACACCCGCGCCGACTACCTGCGCACGGCGGTCGCCAAGGGCCTGCCGCGGCGCCGCGTCATCACCAACCACATGCTGCGCAACTCGCTCATACCCGTGGTGACCTTCCTCGGTACGGACATCGGCAACCTGATGGCCGGCGCCCTCGTCACCGAGCGCATCTTCAACATCCACGGCGTGGGCTACCAGATCTACCAGGGCATCGTGCACAACAGCCCGGCGACCGTCGTCGGGTTCGTGACGGTCCTGGTGATCGTCTTCCTGCTCGCGAACCTGCTCGTCGACCTGCTTTACGCGGTCCTGGACCCGAGGATCCGGTATGCCTGAGAACACCGACGCCGCGATCCTCGACGGTGTCCCGACCACCCAGGACGGCACCGCCCTTCCCTCGCCCGAGGCCCGGGACAAGGCGCGCAGCCTGTGGAACGACGCCTGGTACGACCTGCGTCGCAACCCGGTCTTCTACATATCGTCGCTGGTCATCCTGTTCCTGGTCTTCATCTCGATCTGGCCGGGCGCCATCGCGCACGCCGACCCGCTGCAGTGCGACCTGATCAACTCGCAGAACGGTCCCAGCGGCGGCCACTGGTTCGGCTACGACCAGCAGGGCTGCGACGTCTACAGCCGCACCATCCACGGCGCGCGCAACTCCGTCGAGGTCGGCCTGCTGTCCACGGTGGGCGTGGCCGTACTCGGCTCCGTCCTCGGCGGCCTGGCCGGCTACTTCGGCGGCTGGCTGGACGCGATCCTCTCCCGGATCAGCGACATCTTCTTCGGTATCCCGATCCTGCTCGGCGGTGTGGTCTTCCTCTCCGCGGTCAAGGGCGGTTCGGTGACCACCGTGTCGCTGTTCATCATCCTGCTGGGCTGGCCGCAGCTCGCCCGTATCGCCCGCGGCGCGGTGATCACCGCGAAGGAGCAGGACTACGTGCTCGCGGCCAAGGCGCTCGGCGCCGGCCACACGCGCATGCTGCTGCGGCACATCGGCCCGAATGCCCTGGCGCCGATCATCGTATGGTCCACGATCGCGCTCGGCACCTTCATTTCGCTGGAGGCCACGCTGTCGTTCCTCGGCGTCGGTCTGAAGCCGCCGGCCGTCTCGTGGGGCATCGACATCTCCTCGGCCTCCGAGCAGATCCGCAACGCGCCGCACATGCTGCTCTTCCCGGCCGGTGCGCTCAGCATCACGGTGCTGGCCTTCATCCTGCTCGGCGACGCGGTCCGCGACGCTCTCGACCCGAAGCTGCGCTAGGAGGGCGTACGTTGACTGTCATCGACGATGTTTCGAACGTCCCGGCACCGGACGCCAGTACGGCGCCGCTGCTGGAAGTACGCGACCTGCACGTGGAGTTCCACACCCGTGACGGTGTCGCCAAGGCCGTGAACGGCGTCAACTACTCGGTGAACGCCGGGGAGACGCTGGCGGTGCTCGGCGAGTCCGGTTCCGGCAAGTCGGTGTCCGCGCAGGCGATCATGGGCATCCTCGACATGCCGCCGGCCCGGATCCCGAAGGGCGAGATCTTCTTCCAGGGCCGCGACATGCTCAAGATGTCCGGCGAGGAGCGGCGGAAGATCCGCGGCCGGAAGATCGCGATGATCTTCCAGGACGCGCTGTCCTCCCTCAACCCGGTGCTGAGCGTGGGCTACCAGCTCGGCGAGATGTTCCGGGTGCACCAGGGCGCCTCCCGCAAGGAGGCCAAGGCCAGGGCCATCGAGCTGATGGACAAGGTGCGCATCCCGGCCGCCCGGGAGCGGGTGGGCGACTACCCGCACCAGTTCTCCGGCGGTATGCGGCAGCGCATCATGATCGCCATGGCGCTCGCCCTGGAGCCCGACCTGATCATCGCGGACGAGCCGACCACCGCGCTCGACGTGACGGTCCAGGCGCAGGTCATGGAGCTGCTCGCGGAACTCCAGCGCGAGTACAACATGGGCCTGATCCTCATCACCCACGACCTGGGTGTCGTCGCCGACGTCGCCGACAAGATCGCGGTGATGTACGCCGGCCGGATCGTCGAGGACGCCCCCGTCCACGACATCTACGCCAAGCCGGCCCACCCGTACACCAAGGGCCTGCTCCAGTCGATCCCGCGGCTGGACCAGAAGGGCCAGGAGCTGTACGCGATCAAGGGCCTGCCGCCCAACCTGACGCGTATCCCGTCCGGCTGCGCGTTCAACCCGCGCTGCCCGATGGCGCAGGACATCTGCCGTACCGATGTGCCGGCGCTGCACCCGGTCGGCACGGCGCGCGGCAGCGCGTGCCACTTCTGGAAGGAGACCCTCGGTGACTGAGCTGACTCCCGAGCAGCCCGCCGCCCAGGACGCCCCGGCTGAGCTGGTCAAGCCCGCCGAGGCCGTGGCGGTGAAGCCCGCCGACCGCGAGCCGATCCTGTCGGTGCGCAATCTGGTCAAGCACTTCCCGCTGACCCAGGGCGTCCTCTTCAAGACCCAGGTCGGCGCGGTCAAGGCCGTCGACGGCGTGTCCTTCGACCTGTACGCGGGCGAGACGCTCGGCATCGTGGGCGAGTCCGGCTGCGGCAAGTCCACGGTCGCCAAGCTGCTCATGAACCTGGAGCAGGTCACCGCCGGTGAGGTCTTCTACAAGGGCCAGGACATCACCAAGCTGTCCGGCAAGGCCCTCAAGGCCGTCCGGCGCAACATCCAGATGGTCTTCCAGGACCCGTACACCTCGCTGAACCCGCGCATGACGGTCGGCGACATCATCGGCGAGCCGTTCGAGATCCACCCGGAGGCGGCACCCAAGGGCGACCGCCGCCGGCGGGTGCAGGACCTGCTGGACGTCGTGGGTCTGAACCCGGAGTACATCAACCGCTACCCGCACCAGTTCTCCGGCGGCCAGCGTCAGCGCATCGGCATCGCCCGCGGCCTCGCGCTCAACCCGGAGATCATCATCTGCGACGAGCCGGTCTCCGCGCTCGACGTGTCGGTGCAGGCGCAGGTGATCAACCTGATGGAGAAGCTGCAGGACGAGTTCAACCTGTCCTACATCTTCATCGCGCACGACCTGTCGATCGTCCGGCACATCTCCGACCGCGTCGGCGTGATGTACCTGGGCAAGATCGCCGAGATCGGCAGCGACGCCGAGATCTACGAGCACCCGACCCACCCGTACACGCAGGCGCTGCTGTCCGCGGTGCCGGTGCCGGACCCGGAGGCGCGCGAGCACCGCGAGCGCATCATCCTGTCGGGCGACGTGCCCTCGCCGGCCAACCCGCCGTCCGGGTGCCGTTTCCGCACCCGCTGCTGGAAGGCCGAGGAGCGGTGCGCGGAGGAGGAGCCCGTGCTCGCGATCCCGACCCGGTTCGCCGATTCCGGCACCCCGGCGGCGCACGAGTCCGCGTGCCACTTCGCCGAGGAGAAGGACGTGGTCGGCGCGGCCTGAGCCGCCGCCGGGCCCGTAGCGCAAGCAGCAGGGGCGTCCCCGTTCGGGGGGCGCCCCTGCTGGCGTTCCGTCATGGTATGGCCAAGGCATTGCCGGATATTACGGCGTATTGGGGGCGCGACACGCAATCCCAGAAGTGCGGGTTTGCCCCGATTGCTGTGTCATGGGTAACGAAGTGTCATTTGTGACCCATGAGGAGGCACACGATGCGCGGAGCCACGCGCGTGAGGTGGGCCGTCGGGGTGACGGTCGTAGCCCTGACCGCCGCCGCCTGCGGCAGCAGCAGTGACAGTGGTGGCAGCGGCTCGTCGGGGGGCAGCTCCGGCGGCATCGTTCGGGCCTCCTGGGGCGACCCGCAGAACCCGCTGGAGCCGGCCGACACCAACGAGGTGCAGGGCGGCAAGGTGCTGGACATGATCTTCCGCGGTCTGAAGATCTACAACCCCAAGACCGCCAAGGCCGAGAACATGATCGCGGACTCGATCACCAGCTCGGACGCGCAGAACTTCGACATCAAGCTCAAGTCCGGCTGGACGTTCAGCAACGGCGAGCCGGTCAACGCCGACTCCTTCATCAACGCCTGGAACTTCGACACGCAGCTGAAGAACGCCCAGCTCAACGCGAGCTTCTTCAGCTACATCGACGGCTACGACAAGGTCCACCCGGACGCCCCGGGCGCCAAGGCCACCGCGACCACGCTGTCCGGGCTGACGAAGGTCTCCGACACCGAGTTCAAGGTCAAGCTCAACCAGAAGTTCGCGCTCTTCCCGGACACCCTGGGCTACGCCGCCTTCTACCCGCTGCCGAAGGCGTTCTTCGACAACCGGCAGGCGTGGCTCGCCAAGCCGATCGGCAACGGCCCGTACGCGATCTCGTCCTACTCCAAGGGCTCCAAGATGGAGCTGAAGAAGTGGGACGGCTACAAGGGCCCCGACCCGGCGCAGAACAACGGTGTGGAGCTGCGGGTCTACACCGACAACAACACCGCCTACACCGACCTCCAGGCCGGCAACATCGACCTCGTCGACGACATCCCGGTCTCCCAGCTGCGCAACGTCAAGGCCGACCTCGGCAGCCGCTACATCAACCAGCCCGCCGGCATCATCCAGACCATCTCCTTCCCGCTGTACAACCCGCGCTGGTCGTCGGCGAACTCGGCGAAGGTCCGGCAGGGTCTGTCGATGGCGATCAACCGGCCGCAGATCACCAAGACGATCTTCCAGGACACCCGCACCCCGGCCACCGACTGGACCTCCCCGGTGCTCGGCTCGGCGGGCGGCTTCAAGGAGGGCCTGTGCGGTGACGAGTGCACGTACAACGCCTCCAAGGCCAAGCAGCTCATCCAGCAGGGCGGCGGCCTGCCCGGCGGCGGCATCACCATCTCGTACAACGCCGACACCGGCTCCCACAAGGAGTGGGTGGATGCCATCTGCAACAGCATCAACAACGCCCTGGGCAACAACAAGGCGTGCGTCGGCGCCCCGGTCGGCACCTTCGCCGACTTCCGCAACCGGATCACCAGCAAGCAGATGAACAACCCCTTCCGGGCCGGCTGGCAGATGGACTACCCGCTGATCCAGGACTTCCTGCAGCCGCAGTACTACACCGGCGCCTCGTCGAACGACTCGCACTACTCCAGCCCGACGTTCGACAAGCTCGTCAACGAGGCGAACGCGGCCTCGTCCACCTCCGAGTCCGTGTCCAAGTTCCAGGACGCGGAGAAGGAGCTGGTCAAGGACATGCCGGCGATCCCGCTGTGGTACCAGAACGGCAGCGCGGGCTACTCGAGCAACCTCTCGAACGTCGCGCTGAACCCCTTCAGCGTCCCGGTCTACAACGAGATCAAGGTCAAGTGACCCCGCGGCCGGGAGCCGCCGCGCCCGCCGGTACGGCGGCGGCGGTCCCCGGCCCCCGCCCCGGCCCGAACCCCGGCCGGCACGCTCGGCGGAACTCCCCGGAAGGCTCCGTATGGGACGCTATGTGATCCGGCGGCTGCTCCAGATGATCCCGGTCTTCATCGGCAGCACGTTCCTGATCTTCTTCATGGTCTACGCGCTCGGCGACCCCGTCGCCGCGCTCTTCGGCGACCGCGCGCCCGACCCGGCCACCGCCGCGCAGATCCGCAACGCGCTGCACCTCAACGACCCGTTGTGGAAGCAGTACCTGCTCTACATGAAGAACATCTTCTCCGGCAATTTCGGCACCGCCTTCAACGGGGAGTCCGTCACCAGCCTGATGGGCAGCGCCTTCCCGGTCACCATCCGGCTGACGATCGTCGCGATCATCTTCGAGATCATCATCGGCATCACACTGGGCGTGATCACCGGCATGCGGCGCGGCAAGCCCGTCGACACCGGGGTGCTGCTGCTCACCCTGATCGTCATCTCGGTGCCGACCTTCGTGACCGGCTACGTGCTCCAGTACCTCTTCGGCGTGCAGCTGAAGTGGACCAGCCCGTCGGTGTCGCCGGAGGCGCCCTTCAACGAGCTGATCCTGCCCGGGCTGGTGCTCGCGCTGGTGTCGCTGGCGTACGTCACCCGCCTGACCCGCACCTCGATCGCCGAGAACACCCGGGCGGACTACCTGCGCACCGCCGTTGCCAAGGGCCTGCCGCGGCGCCGCATCATCGTCCGGCACCTGCTGCGCAACTCGCTCATCCCGGTGGTCACCTTCATCGGCACCGACGTCGGCTTCCTCATGGGCGGCGCCATCGTGACCGAGCGCATCTTCAACATCCACGGTGTCGGCTACCAGCTCTACCAGGGCATCCTGCGCAACAACGCGCCGACCGTGGTCGGCTTCGTCACCATCCTGGTGCTGGTCTTCCTGCTCGCGAACCTGCTGGTCGACCTGCTCTACGCGGTCCTGGACCCGAGGATCCGTTATGCCTGACAGCAATCCGATCGACCCCGAGCAAGGCCCCATCGCCCCCGGCGGCGGCTACGGCGGCGGCATGGACCTGGCCGCCTCCGACGCCGAGACGCTGGAGCGCGCGCCCGGCGAGGGCCAGGAACCGGGCGGCCCCGGGGGCAAGCCGCGCAGCCTGTGGTCGGACGCGTGGCGCGACCTGCGGCGCAACCCGATCTTCATCATCTCGGTGCTGATCATCCTCTTCCTGGTCTTCATCTCGCTGTGGCCCGGCACCATCGCCACCCAGGACCCGCTCGCCGCCAACCTCCAGCGGGCGCAGGCCGGTTCGGCCCCCGGCCACCCCTTCGGCTTCGACCAGCAGGGCCGTGACGTCTACACCCGGGTCGTCTACGGGGCGCGCGCCTCGGTGACCGTCGGTGTGTGCGCGACGCTCGGCGTGGTGCTGCTCGGCAGTGTCCTGGGCGGCCTCGCGGGCTTCTTCGGCGGCTGGTGGGACGCGATCCTCTCGCGTATCAGCGACATCTTCTTCGGTATCCCGGTGGTGCTCGGCGGCCTGGTCTTCCTGTCCGTCGTCACCAACAGCACGGTGTGGCCGGTCGTCGGCTTCATGGTGCTGCTGGGCTGGCCGCAGATCGCCCGTATCGCCCGCGGCTCGGTCATCACCGCGCGGCAGAACGACTACGTGCAGGCCGCCCGCGCGCTCGGGGCCGGGAACTCCCGGATGCTGCTGCGGCACATCGCGCCCAACGCCGTCGCGCCCGTCATCGTCGTCGGCACCATCGCGCTCGGCACGTACATCGCCCTGGAGGCGACGCTGTCCTACCTCGGCGTCGGCCTCAAACCGCCCACCGTCTCCTGGGGGATCGACATCTCCGACGCGTCCAACCAGATCCGCAACGCCCCGCACATGCTGCTGTGGCCCGCCGGAGCGCTGAGCCTGACGGTCCTGGCGTTCATCATGCTCGGCGACGCGGTGCGCGACGCCCTCGACCCCAAGCTGCGCTGAGGAGCTGAGCGACAACACCATGGCCACCAGTGTCGAGATGACCAAGGAGCCCGGCGGGACCGAGAGCGGCCCGCTGCTGGACGTGCAGAACCTGCACGTGGAATTCCGTACCCGGGAGGGCGTCGCCAAGGCCGTCAACGGCGTGGAGTATTCCGTCGACGCCGGGGAGACCCTCGCGGTGCTCGGCGAGTCCGGGTCGGGCAAGTCCGTCACCGCCCAGGCCATCATGGGCATCCTGGACTCGCCGCCGGGCTTCGTCACCCAGGGCAAGATCGTCTTTCGCGGGCAGGACCTGCTCACGATGGGCGGCGAGGAGCGCCGCAAGGTCCGCGGCGCCCGGATGGCGATGATCTTCCAGGACGCGCTGTCCTCCCTCAACCCCGTGCTCACCGTGGGCGAGCAGCTCGGCGAGATGTTCACCGTCCACCGCGGTATGTCCCGCAAGGACGCCCGCGCCAAGGCCGTCGAGCTGATGGAGCGGGTGCGCATCCCGGCCGCCAAGGAGCGGATCCGCAGCTATCCGCACCAGTTCTCCGGCGGTATGCGGCAGCGCGTCATGATCGCCATGGCGATGGCGCTGGAGCCCGAGCTGATCATCGCCGACGAGCCCACCACGGCGCTCGACGTCACCGTCCAGGCCCAGGTCATGGACCTGCTCGCGGAACTCCAGCGCGAGTACAACATGGGGCTCATCCTCATCACCCACGACCTGGGCGTCGTCGCCGACGTCGCCGACAAGATCGCCGTGATGTACGCGGGGCGGATCGTGGAGACCTCGCCCGTCCACGACATCTACCGGGCCCCCGCGCACCCGTACACCAAGGGCCTGCTCGACTCGATCCCGCGGGTCGACCAGAAGGGCCAGGAGCTGTACGCGATCAAGGGACTGCCGCCCAACCTGCTGCACATCCCGCCCGGCTGCGCCTTCAACCCGCGCTGCCCGATGGCGCGGGACGTGTGCCGCACCGAGATCCCGCCGCTCTACCGGGTCAGCCAGGACCGGGCCAGCGCCTGCCACTTCTGGAAGGAGTGCATCGGTGACGACCGCCCCGCAGCCGACAAGGCCTGAGCCCTCCGCGTCCGGTTCGCCGGGCCGTGAGCCGATCCTCCAGGTCCGCAACCTGGTCAAGCACTTCCCGCTGACGCAGGGCATCATCTTCAAGAAGCAGGTCGGCGCGGTCCAGGCGGTCGACGGGGTGACCTTCGACCTCTACCCGGGCGAGACACTGGGCATCGTGGGGGAGTCCGGCTGCGGCAAGTCGACCGTGGCCAAGCTGCTGATGAACCTGGAGGAGCCCACCAGCGGCGAGATCGTCTACCGCGGCGAGGACATCAGCAAACTGTCGGGCCGCGCGCTGAAGTCGGTGCGCCGCAACATCCAGATGGTCTTCCAGGACCCCTACACCTCGCTCAACCCGCGGATGACGGTCGGCGACATCATCGGCGAGCCCTTCGAGATCCACCCCGACGTGGCCCCCAAGGGCGAGCGGCGCAAACGCGTCCAGGAACTGCTGGACGTCGTCGGCCTCAACCCGGAGTACATCAACCGCTATCCGCACCAGTTCTCCGGCGGCCAGCGGCAGCGCATCGGCATCGCCCGCGGGCTCGCGCTGCGCCCGGAGATCATCGTGGCCGACGAGCCGGTCTCCGCCCTCGACGTCTCGGTGCAGGCGCAGGTCATCAACCTGATGGAACGGCTCCAGGACGAGTTCGACCTGTCGTACATGTTCATCGCGCACGACCTGTCGATCGTCCGGCACATCTCCGACCGGGTCGGGGTGATGTACCTCGGCCGGATCGTCGAGCTGGGCGGGGACGCGGAGATCTACGAGCACCCCACCCACCCGTACACCCAGGCGCTGCTGTCGGCGGTGCCGGTACCCAACCCCGAGGCACGCGAGCACCGCGAGCGGATCATCCTCGCCGGGGACGTGCCCTCGCCCGCCGACCCGCCGTCGGGCTGCCGCTTCCGCACCCGCTGCTGGAAGGCGCAGGAGCGCTGCGTCGTGGAGGACCCGCTGCTGGCGGTGCCGGAGGTCTTCCGCGGCACCGCGGGCCCGGCCGAGCACCCGTCGGCCTGCCACTTCGCGGAGGAGAAGATCGTCGTCCCGCCGGAGCACCGGGAGTGACACCCGCCCCGCGCGGGGCGGGGCGCGCAAAGCCGTACGGACCGCGCCGGGGCCGTGCGGCGCGGTCCGTACGGCGGTCTGCGGTCCGTACGGGTACGGGGGTCGGTCAGGGGCGCTCGGACTGATCCTCCAGCGCGGCCAGCGACGGATCCATCACCACGTCCGTGCGGCCGGTCACCGTCGGGTCCTCCGGGTGGTGGCAGGCCGTCAGATGCCCCTCGTCCGCCCCGTCCAGGCGGACCAGCGGCGGCTCCTCCGTCCCGCACACCTCGGTGGCCTTCCAGCAGCGGGTGCGGAAGTGGCAGCCGGACGGCGGGTTGAGCGGCGAGGGCACGTCCCCCGCCAGCCGGATCCGCGCCTTGCGCTCGGGCCGCGCCGCGCCCTCCTCGGCGGTCTCCCACAGCGGCTCCACCTCGGGCACCGCCGACAGCAGCGCGTGCGTGTACGGGTGCCGGGGGCGTACGTAGATGGACTCACGGTCGCCGACCTCGACGATCTTGCCGAGGTACATCACCGCGATCCGCTGCGAGAAGTGCCGCACGATCGCCAGGTCGTGCGCGATGAACAGGAACGCGATGCCCAGCTCGCGCTGCACCTTCTGGAGCAGGTTGACCACCTGCGCCTGGATCGACACGTCCAGCGCCGACACCGGCTCGTCGGCCACGATCAGCTTGGGCTCCAGCGCCAGCGCTCGGGCGACGCCGATACGCTGCCGCTGCCCGCCGGAGAACTCGTGCGGGAAGCGGTTGTAGTGCTCCGGGTTGAGCCCGACCGTCTCCAGCAGCTCGCGCACCCGCTGGTCCCGGCCGCCGGGCGGGTTGATGCCGTTGATCTCCATCGGGCCGCGGATGATCGTGCCGACCGTCTGCCGCGGGTTCAGCGACGAGTACGGGTCCTGGAAGATCATCTGGATCTCGGACCTGACCGGCGCGAGCTGCTTGCGCCCGGCGTGCGTGATGTCCTGCCCGCGGTAGCTGATGCTGCCCGCGGTGGGCTCCAGCAGCCGGGTGATCAGCCGCCCCGTGGTCGACTTGCCGCAGCCCGACTCGCCGACCAGGCCGAAGCTCTCGCCCGCCCGCACCGTCAGATCGACTCCGTCGACCGCCTTGACCGCGCCGATCTGCCGCCGGATCGGGAAGCCGCCCATCACCGGGAAGTGCTTGGCCAGCCCGCGGACCTCCAGCAGCGTCTCGCGCGCCGCGCTCTCCGCGGCCCCTTCGGCGTCCTTGGTGTCCTCGGTGCCCTCGGCGTCCTTGGACAGTGAGATGTCGTTGCTCATGTGGATGCCTGCCCTGGTGAGTCAGCCGAGCCGCGGCTGAATCGTCTCGATGAACACGGACCGCTTCTGCTCGTCCTTCAGATGGCACGCCGAACCGCGCCCGGCCGGCAGGTCCGGCCGCACCGAGGCGCACCGCCCGCCGCCGACCAGGTCGGTGAAGCCGCACCGCGGGTGGAAGGGGCAGCCCGGCGGCGGCGCCAGCAGACTGGGCGGCGAGCCCGGGATGGGCGTCAGCGGCTCGGAGACGTCCGACTCCAGCCGGGGCATCGAGCCCAGCAGGCCCCAGGTGTACGGGTGCTGCGGCGCCGTCAGGATCTCCCGCACCGAGCCGCGCTCCACGGCCCGGCCCGCGTACATCACCAGCAGGTCGTCGGCGACCTTGGACACCACGCCCAGGTCGTGGGTGATCAGGATGATCGCCGAGCCGAACTCCTGCTGGAGGTCCTTGAGCAGGTCCAGGATCTGCGCCTGCACCGTCACGTCCAGGGCCGTCGTCGGCTCGTCGGCGATCAGCAGGTCCGGGTCGCACACCAGCGCCATCGCGATCATGGCGCGCTGCCGCATACCGCCGGAGAACTGGTGCGGGTAGTCGTCCACCCGCATCCGGGGCTGCGGGATGCCGACCTTCTCCAGCATCTCGATGGCCCGCTCCCGGCCCTCCCGCTTGCTCGCCCCGCGGTGCTTCATGAACGGCTCGGCGATCTGCCGGCCGATCGTGTAGTACGGCGACAGCGCGGTGAGCGAGTCCTGGAAGATCATCGCCATCTTGTTGCCGCGCAGCTTCTCCAGCGTGCGGTTGGACGCCCCGGTCAGCTCCTGGCCGTCGAGCACGATCTCGCCGGCCACCTCGGTGGTGGACGGGTTGTGCAGGCCGAGCACGGTCAGGTTGGTCACCGACTTGCCCGAGCCGGACTCGCCGACGATGCCCAGCGTCTGGCCGCGCTCCAGGTCGAACGACAGCCCGTCGACGGCCTTGACGACGCCGTCCTCGGTGGAGAAGCGCACGTGCAGGTCGCGCACCGACAAGAACGCGTCGGTGCCGCTCGCCGGGACGGCGTCCTCCGGTTTGGTCAAGGTGGTCACTGCCGGTCTCCTAGGACAGCCGGATGCGCGGGTCGATGTACGCGTAGACGGCGTCCACGACGATGTTGAAGAGCACGATCATGAAGGCGCTGAAGAGCATCACGCCCATGAGCATGGGAAGGTCCGTCTGCTGCACCGAGCGCAGCGCCAGCTGCCCGAGCCCGGAGAGCTGGAAGGTGTACTCGGTGATCATCGCGCCGCCCAGCAGCGAGCCCAGGTCGATGCCGAGGATCGTCACGATCGGGATGAGCGAGCCGCGCCAGGCGTACCGGAAGAAGACGTATCTGCTGGACATGCCCTTGGCGCGGGCGGTGCGGACATGCTCCTCCTGGAGCTGCTCCAGCATCGTCGAGCGCGCCATGCGCGTGTAGTTCGCGGTGAACAGGATCGACAGCACGCACCACGGGATCAGCAGCCCGTTGAACCAGGACACCGGATTCTGCGTGAGCGGCGTGTACTTGGGCTGGTCGAAGATGTGGTTGTTGTAGACCACGAGCGCCAGCACCAGCGGCCCGACGAAGTAGATCTGCATCGAGCTGAGCACGAGCGAGGCGGAGCTGAAGGTCTTGTCGACCAGGGTGCCGCGCTTCCAGGCGGCCAGCATGCCGGTGCCGAGGCCGAAGATCAGGAAGACCACCATGGAGCCCAGGGCGAGCGAGAGCGTGGTGGGCAGCCGGTCCATCAGCGTCGGCCACACCGGCTCGCTGGTGGCGAAGGAGTAGCCGAAGCACGGGGCCGGGCAGTTGCCGGCCGGGAAGTGGTGGCCGGTGAACATCCGCACCATGAACAGGTAGTACTGCACCGGCACCGGATGGTCGAGGCCCAGGTTGTGGTGAATGATCTTCAGGTTGTCCGGCGTGCAGTTCTTGCCGCAGGACAGCAGGGCGGGGTCGTGCGGTATCGCGAAGAACAGGAAGAAGGTGAAGGCGCTGATGAACAGCAGGATGACCACAGCGCCGAGCGTCCGGCGGACGAGGAATCGAAGCATGGCGGTCGCAGCTCTCTGAGGACGGGCGGCGGTGGACCGGAAGACCGGGGGCGGGGGCGCCCCGGTGGGGCCGGGCGACTGCCCGGCCCCACCGCGGCGGTGCGCCGGACGGCTGCGCGCAGCCGTCCGGGCTCACGGCCTTACGGCTTGAGGAAGAGCTTCGTGCAGTCGATGCCCGACCACATGTTGTTGTAGACGGCCCCGCCGATCTTGGAGCCGAACAGCTGGAGCTGCTTGTAGTAGACGGTCGGAACGGCCGGGATCACCTTGGTGACGATGTAGGTGTTCAGGTCGAACCAGGCCTTCTGCGCCGCCGCCGGGTCCGTCAGCGCCGAGATCCGGTCGATCTCGCTGTTGATGTGCGGGTCGTTGACGTGCGAGTAGTTCGGCGCCTGGTCGGCGATCGTGCGGCCGTCGAAGACCGGCGGGATCACGGTCAGGGCGCTCGGCCAGTCCGCGCCCCACGCCGAGGCGTAGATGTCGTACGGGTTGTCGACCTTGCCGATCAGGTCGTAGTACGTGTCCGACGGGAGTTCCTTGCGCTGCACGTCGAAGCCAGCGGCCTTCAGCGCGGCGGCGATGGCCACCGAGTACTGCTGGCCCGCGGTGGTGTTGACGTACGCGTAGGTGATCTTCGTGTTGAGCTTGCCCGCGTCGGTGAGGATCTTCTTCGCGGCCGCGGCGTCACCGTTGGGGTTGGCGATCTTGCCCAGCGGGTCCGACTTCTGGTAGCCGGCGAGCGTCGGGCTGAGGAAGCCGCCCGCGTACTCCGCGCCGTACTCGGCGCCGAGCGCCTGGTAGGTCGGCTTGGTCGGGATGGCCAGCGCGAGCGCCTTGCGGACGTTGAGGTCCGTGAGCCGCTTCATGTTGAAGTTGATCTGCCCGGTGAAGGGCTGGTAGCCGGCCACCGTGCGCTTGTAGATCGCCGGGGTGCCCACCACGGTCGGGGTGTTGTCGGTGTCGACGGCGTTGGCGAAGCTCACCGACGTCTGGTTCTCACCCGCGTCGGACATCAGCCGCTTGGTGGAGTCCTCGTACTGGTGGTTGAACGTGATCGCGAAGGAGTCCACGTACTGGTGCCGCGCCGAGTCGGAGTTCGGGTCCCAGTTGGTGTTCTTCACCAGGGTCATCGACTTGCCCTGGTTGAAGTCCTTGATCATGTAGGGACCGGAGGCGACCGGCGCCTTGTCGTACGCCTGCTTGGTGTCCTTCGCGGAGTCCACGGCCGCGTAGCCGGGCAGCGCGAACAGGTAAGGGGTGTCGGGCTCGGCCTTGGCGAAGTGGAAGACGATCGTCTTCTCGTCCGGCGTCGACAGCAGCGTGTCCGGCAGGTGCTGGCCGTTGTAGGGGCCGGCCGGCAGCAGCTTGCGGTAGTCGGTGCCGCTGGTGTTGGCCAGCCACTGCTGGAGGTAGGCCGGGCCGTTGGTGATGAACGGCGCGAAGAGCCGCTCCACCGACCAGCGGATGTCCTTCGACGTGATCGGCGTGCCGTCCTGCCACTTGATGTTGTCCTTCAAGTGGAAGGTCCAGGTCTTGCCGCCGTCCGACTGCTCGCCGCTGTTGGTCGCGAGGTCGCCGACGACGGTGTACTTGCCCTGGTTGTCGAGCTTGTACGTCGTCAGGCCGCGGTGGATCAGCGTCGCGAGCTGGTACTCGTTCTGGACATATATCTGGCCCGGGTCGAGGTGCGTGTAGCTGTCCCGCTCCAGCACGTTCATCGTGCCGCCGCTGACCGCGCCCGGAACGGGTTCGGCCGGGCCCTTCGACGCGGCGTCGTCGCCGAAGGTGATGGCGCCCGCGAGCTGCTGGGCGCTCTTGCTCTGCTTGGCCTTGGCGTCCTTGTTGTCGACGCTCTTGTGCCCACCGCCCCCGCCACTGCTGCACGCGGTCAGGACCAGTGCGCCGGCGGCGACTGCCACCAGCGCGGCCCGCGTTCTACGCATGTAGACTCTCATATCGGTTGTGCACCCCTGTCTCGTAACGATGAGCTGCGATGAGCTGCAAAGCGGTCCAGTGCGGGGCGACGCCGCCCCCGCAGCGGCGTCCCTAACGTGCGGCCTTCGGGTCGAAGGCGTCACGGACCGAATCCCCGAGCAGGTTGAAGGCGACGATGAAGATCACCATCGCGACGCCGGGGAAGAACATGTACGTGATGTCGTTCTGGTAGACCTCCGCCCCGCGGGCGAACATCCGTCCCCAGTCCGGCGTCGGCTCGACGAGCCCGACACCCAGGAACGACAGTCCGGCTTCCGCGGTGACGAAGGTCGGCAGCATCAGCGTGCTCTGGACCAGAATCGGTGTCACCAGGTTGGGCAGCAGCTCACGGCGCACGATGCGCCAGGGGGAGGCCCCCGTCACCCGGGCCGCCTCGATGAACTCGCGCTCCCGCAGGCTCAGCACCTGACCGCGCAGCAGCCGGGCGAGCCCCATCCAGCCGAGGATCCACTGCACCGCGATCAGCGCCACGACCCGCAGATACGTCGGGGTCTCGTCGCTCGGGCTCACGAAGAGCGCGGTGACGACGGGCATCACGGCGACGAAGAACAGCTGCGCGGGGAAGGCCATCAGCAGGTCGGTGGCCCGGCCGATGAAGTAGTCGGTCTTGCCCCCGAGGTAACCGGCCGTCACGCCGAGCACGATCGAGGTGATCGTCACCACGATCGTCACCGCCACGGCGATGAACAGCGAGGTGCGGATGCCGTAGAGGAGCTGGGTGAAGACGTCCCGCCCGAGGCCCGGCTCGATACCGAACCAGAAGTGACCGCTCATGCCGCCGTTCGGGGCGACCGGATAGCCGAAGTCGTCCAGCAGGCCCGGGTCGTTCTGCCCGTACAGCGTGTACGGGTCCTTGCCGTAGAGCTTGGCTATGAGCGGCGCGCAGATACCGACCAGGAAGAAGAAGACGACGATGTATGCCGAAATCACCCCGGCGCGATCGCGTTTGAAACGGCGCCACATCAACTGCCCCGGCGACCGCCCCTGGAGTTCGGGGGCGACCGCGGGCACGGCGTCGGTGATCTCGCCCGGTTCGCCGGGCGGTCCTGAGACGGCTGTCTCGGTGGAACTCGTCATCGCGATGGCCCCCGCTGGTGGCGTCACTGATGGAGCAGATGGCTTGAGACTCCCGCGACGGGTGGACGCGTCGTGAGTTGCCGGGACTGTCGCAATGAAAGCAAGTTGCAGTCAAGAGGGCGCGGAGGGAAGAAAGCGTGATCGACTGCTTCTTGAGCGAAGATTGAGCAGATCGTCTTCCGGGCGTGCTTGACACCTTGCCGCCGGGGGAGACATGTCCGACTTGGTCGGACGAAACGCGTTTACGCGCGCGCAACACGGCCGAGGCTTGACCGATATACGGACCGGGTTTCCTGCTCTTCGAAACCCGCGGGGGCGGGGGCGGCCACCGGGACGACTTCTGGGCGCCGTTGCCGACCGCCGGTCGGTGGGGGTTGTACGCGCGGTTCCCCGCGCCTGAACAACACCAGCCCCTTCTGTAACGTGCGGGTGGTCCTACTTCGGGAGGGCGCGGTTCAGGAAGTCCACCTGGAGGCGGAGGAGGTTTTCGGCGACCTCTTCCTGGGGAGTCATGTGCGTGATCCCGCCGGAGAGCGGCAATACCTCGTGCGGCCGTCCTGCGGCCAGAAGCGCGGTGGAAAGCCGCAGCGTATTCGCGACCAGCACATTGTCGTCCGCGAAGCCGTGAATGATCATCAGCGGGCGGGCCGGTTCGGCGAGTTGGGGAATCCCCTCGGACGTCACGACGGAATTCGCGTCGTAGGCCGCGCCCTGCTCCTGCGGGAGTCCCAGATAACGCTCGGTGTAATGCGTGTCGTAGAGCCGCTGGTCCGTCAGGGGCGCGCCGGCGACACCGGCGTGGAAGACGTCGGGACGGCGCAGCACCGCCAGTGCGGCGAGCGTGCCGCCGAAGGACCAGCCGCGGATCGCGACCCGGGACAGATCCAGCGGGAAGGACTCCGCGAGCGCGTGCAGCGCGTCGATCTGGTCCGCGAGGACGACCTCGGCGAGCCGCCCGCCGCCGATCGCCTTCTCCCACGCGGGGGAGCGGCCCGGCGTGCCGCGGCCGTCGGCGACGACCACCGCGAAACCCTGGTCGGCGAACCACTGCGAGACCAGATGCGCGTTGTGCGCCGCGGTCACCCGCTGGCCGTGCGGCCCGCCGTAGGGATCCATCAGCACCGGCAGCGGGCCGTCACCCGTGGAGTAGCCGGTCGGCAGCAGCACCGCGCAGGGGATGTGCCGCTCGCCCGCCTCCGTCAGGCGGATCCGCGTGGTGAGCGACGGGGCTTCCGCATGCGAGGCGATCTCCGCCAGCTCGTCCTCCCCGCGCAGCACCCGGGTGCGGACGCCGGGGCGGTCGGGCAGTGAGGAGCTGAGCACGGTGACCGCGCCCGCGCGGACCGAGGAGTGCACGCCGGGCTCGCCCGTGACACGGACCGGGCCGTCGGCCGTCACCCGGTAGACATGGATCTCGCCCGTCTCCGGCTCCGTGGCCTGCGCTCCCGCCGAGGCGCTGACCAGCACGTCCTCGCCGTCCGCGGCCAGCACGGCACGGACGTGCAGCCGTCCGTCCGTCCACGGCTTCCCGTCGGCGGTCAGGACCCGGCCGCCCTCGGTGTCGGTGATCCGCAGCAGCGTCCCGTCCGGGCGCAGGGCCGGCACGCCGGGGAAAAGATCAAGCCAATCTCGATCTTCCTCGGCGGCCACAAGGGACGTCGCGCCCGATTCCGTATCGACCGTCAGATAGTGCTGGGTGCGCTGCTCGCGCGTCTGGACCAGCAGGACGGGCGGTCCGGCCGCCGTCCAGTGCACGGCCGCGAGGTACGGGAAGCGCTCGCGGTCCCACGTCACCTCGCGGCGGCTGCCGTCCAGGCCGAGCAGCCACAGCGTCACCTCGGCGTTGGGCGTGCCCGCCGCGGGATAGGCCACCTGGACCGGCGCCCGGTCCGGCTGCGCGGGCTCGGACAGCCAGCGCCGGGCCACCCCGGACTCGTCCACCCGGGCCGCCAGCAGCGCCGAACTGTCGGGCGCCCACCAGAAGCCGCGGTGCCGCCCCATCTCCTCGGCGGCGACGAACTCCGCGAGGCCCCACGTCACTTCGTCCCCGTCCGGCTCGGCCAGCGCGCGCCCGTCCGTACCGTCCGCGGCCACCACCCGCAGCGCGCCGCCCGCCGCGAAGGCCACCCGGCGCCCGTCCGGCGAGGGCCGCGGATCCACCACGGGGCCCGGCACCGTCAACTCCCGCGGGGCGCCGCCCTCTTGCGTCAGGTCCACCGTGAACAGCCGCCCGGACAGCGCGAAAGCGGCGGTCGTCGCCGCGGCGTCCACCGCGTAGGCCACGACGCCCGCCGACGACTGGCGGCTGCGCTCCCTGCGGGCCCGCTCGGCGGCGGGCAGCTGCTCCTCGGAGCCGCCCAGCAGCGCCACCGGATCGGCCGCGACCCGCTCCCGTACCGCCCCTTCGGCGCCGGCGGGCAGATCCAGCACCCACAGCAGCTGGGCGGTGTCCGTGCCCGTGCGCGAGCGCAGGAAGACCACCCGTCTCCCGTCCGGCGCCACGGTGAACGCCCGCGGCACCCCGAGGGTGAACCGCTGTGTCCGCGCGTGCTGCCGGGGGAATGAGAGGTACGTCATATCCGTGACAGTAGGGGGTGCCACCGACAACCGCCTCCGGATTTCGGTCCGACACCGCCGCACACCACCCGACCTGCGGTGCTGCGGAAGGGGGCGGACCGGGGGCGCGGCGCCGCGGTGGCTGGATCTGGTCATGCGCCCCCCAGTGCTTCCGTGCTCCGACCTATGCGGTCGCACGGAAAGTTATGATCCGTTGCCATGGGTGGGTAATAAGCATGTGGCAACTGACATGACCCCTGCGTCGTACCTGGAGGTGAGCCGCTGTGGCACTCTCGATTTCGGCGGTGCTGCTGCTGCTGATCATCGTGGTCCTGCTGATCCGACGGTCCGGGTTGAAGTGGGGCCACGCCGTGGCGTGCACACTGCTGGGCTTTTACCTGGCGAGTTCGTCCTGGGCTCCGCAGATCAACGATCTCACCAACAACGTCGCGGGAATGATCTCCGACATCAAGTTCTGAGCGCCCCGGGCGGGAGTCGTAGGCTTCCGCCATGACCGACCGAACCACCCCGTCCGCGCGTCCCGCGCGCCGGTTGCTGCTCGTCCACGCCCACCCGGACGACGAGACGATCAACAACGGCGCCACCATGGCGAAGTACGCGGCCGAAGGCGCCCTCGTCACCCTGGTCACATGCACCCTGGGTGAGGAGGGCGAGGTCATTCCGTCCGAGCTCGCCCACCTGGCGGCCGACCGGGAGGACACCCTCGGCGAGTACCGCGTCGGCGAGCTGGCCGCGGCGATGGCGGAACTCGGCGTCACCGACCACCGCTTCCTCGGCGGCCCCGGCCGCTACCGCGACTCCGGCATGATGGGCGTCGCCCAGAACGAGGTGCCCGGCTGCTTCTGGCAGGCCGACCTGGACGAGGCCGCGGGCCACCTGGCCGAGGTCATCATGGACGTGCGCCCGCAGGCGCTCGTCACCTACGACGACAACGGCGGCTACGGCCACCCCGACCACATCCAGGCCCACCGGGTCGCGATGCGCGGCTACGAACTCGCCGCCGAGCAGGGCCACCGGGTCGACCGGGTCTTCGAGATCTGCACCCCGCGCTCGGCCGTCGAGGAGGGCTTCGCCCGGCTCGCCGCGGCAGGCGAGGACTTCCCCTTCGGCGGCGTCGCCACCCCCGGCGACCTCCCCGGAGTGGTCGACGACGAGCAGGTCAGCGTCGTCGTCGACGGCAGCGCGTACGCCGACCGCAAGGCCGCGGCGATGCGTGCGCACGCCACCCAGATCGCCGTGGACGGCCCCTTCTTCGCCCTCTCCAACGACCTGGGCCAGCCCTTCTTCAGCACCGAGTACTACCGCCAGGTGCACGGCGAGGCGCTCCCCGGCGCCGCGGCCGGCGCCCCGGTGACCGACCTGTTCGCCCGTCGGTCCGGCGGCGGTGCCGCCTCCGGTCCCCGTTCCGTTTCCGTTTCTGTCTCCGGCTCCGACGACGCCGGCCTCGGCGGAGGTGCCGCGTGACCACCCCTCTCTCCCTCGGCCGGCTCCTCGGCTACCTGGGCCTCGCCGTGCTCGGCGCCCTCGTCGCGCTCGCCGGCGCGCTCGTGCAGGGGGGCCTCTTCCCCGGCGGGCTGCTGCTGGGCCTCGCGGGCTGCGCGGCGCTCTTCTACGGCGGTCTGAAGGCCACCGGCAGCCGCGTCGGGGTGGCGGTGCCCGCGGGGATCTGGCTGATCTCGGTGATCCTGCTGAGCACCACCCGGCCCGAGGGCGACTTCCTCTTCGCGGCGGGCGCCGGCTCCTATCTCTACCTGCTGGGCGGCGCCCTGGCCGCCGTGATCTGCGCCACCTTGCCACAACTGATGCCATCCGGGGCGAATAGGGCCTGACTTGGCGGGCAGGGGCGAGGCCATGGTTGGCTGACCCCGAGCGTTCCGCCCGACCAGGGCCGCCGTTGGCGGCCGGTCGGTATGGTGGGGCCCGCCGGCGAGCCGCGAGCGGGGAACCATGTCGGGCGGCGAAGCACACCGGGAGAGCCTGCGTTGACTCGTGAAACAGACAGTTCGTCCTCCGGGGCCCAGGGCCGCGGCGGCGCCGCGTACCCGTCCGGGACGCAGCCGTACGGCAGCCGCCCCTTCCCCTCCCTGCACCCGCAGGAGCGGCCCCGGTCCGCGGACGCGCCTGACGACGGCAGCGGCTCCGCCCCCGGCACCGGCGCACCCTCCGCTTCCGGCACCGGGTCCGAGGCGGGCGCGGGCGAGCCGCCACTCCCGGACGAGCCCAGGACCGAGACGACGCTGACGACCCGGATCCGCATCAACATCCCCGGCTCGCGGCCGATCCCGCCGGTCGTCGTCCGCACGCCCGTCGACGAGGCCGCCGCTGCCGCGCCCGCCGAGGAGGCGCCCGAGGCGGAGCCGGAGGCACGGCCCGAGCCGGAGCCCGAGAAGGCCACCAGCGACTGGTTCTCGCCCCGCAAGCCCGTGGCGGCACCCGACGCCGCCGCGCCCCCCGCCACGGAGGAAGCGGCGGCGCCGCCCCCGTACGCCGGTGGCGTGCCCTACCTGCCGCCGCCGGTGGGCGGCGCGCCCGTCGACACCGAGGCGGCCCGCGGCCCGCACGACACCCCCGCGGAGGGCTTCCCCGCGCCGTTCGCCGAGCCGACCCCGCCCTTCGGCTCGCCCTTCGACACCGGCTCCGCCCCGCGCCCGCCGGTGCCCGGTTCCCCCTACGACACGGCGGCGATGCCCGCGGTGGACGAGGGCCGCTCCCCGTACGACACGGGATCGACGCGGCTGCCGGGCGAGGGTGCCTCCCCGTACGACACCGGGTCCACGCGGCTGCCCGGCGACGGGCCCTCCCCGTACGACACGGGTGCGACTCCGGTCGTGGGTGACCCACAGTCCCCGTACGACACCGGGTCGCAGTCCCCGTACGACACCGGGTCCACGCGGCTGCCCGGCGACGGGCCCTCCCCGTACGACACCGGGTCGCACTCGCCGTACGACACGGGTTCGCGCGCGCCCTACGACACCGGCTCGCAGCCGTTCAGGACCGACGACTTCCCGCCCGGGGTGCCGCGGCCGACGGGGACCGACCCGGCGAGCGCCAGTTACACCGTGCCCGCCTTCGGTGAGACGCTCAGCCCGCCGGACGGCCCGACCGCCGGTCCCGCGACCGGCACCCTCAACGTGCCCCCGCTCACGCCCGACCCCGCGGCCACGCCGCCCGGCGGCACCGGGCGGGTGTCCGGCGACACCCTGGTGAGCGGCATCCCCACGGTGCCGCCCGGCGGCCCGCGCACCCCGCGGCCCGCCGCGCCGCGCAGACCCGAGCCCGACCGTGAGCCGGAGCCCGCCGCCAAGCCCGCCGCACCCGCGCCCGCCGCGGCCCGGCCGGTGAAGAAGGGGCGCTCCAAGCCCATGCTGCTGGGCGCCGGTGTGGTCGCCGTGCTGGTCCTCGCGTACGGCGCGGGCCTGCTCATGAACCACGCCGACGTGCCCAAGGGCACCACCGCCTTCGGCGTCGACATCGGCGACCAGAACCGCGCGGCCGCGGTCAAGGTGCTCGACGACGCGCTCGGCAACCGCGCCAGCGCGCCCCTGCAGCTCAGCATCGGCGGCACGAAGACGACGCTGAAGCCGTCCGTCGCGGGCCTGTCCGTGGACACCGACGCGACCGTGCGGGCCGTCGCGCACGCCGACTACAACCCGGTCTCGGTGATCGGCTCGCTCTTCGGCGGCAGCCGCACCGCGAGCCCCGTCTACGTCATCGACGAGGACAAGCTCAAGGCGGCGCTCCAGGCGCTGGCCGGCAAGGACAACGGCGGCACCGAGGGCATGGTGCGCTTCGAGGACCACAAGGCGATCGCCGTGCCGGGCACCGCCCGCCACACCTTCGACGTGGACTCCGCGGCGCAGAAGGTCGAGGCGGCCTTCCGCACCCGGGTGGAGACCGCGGCCGACCCGGTGGTCGCACTCGACGCCACCACCGTGGCGCCGAAGGTCACCCAGGCCGAACTCGACCGCGCCGTCAACGGCTTCGGCAAGACGGCGATGTCGGGCCGGGTGACGGTGCGGGCGGACGCCGGGCACTTCATCTCGTTCGACAACACGCTGCCGCAGTTCCTCACCATGACGGCCGACGCGGACGGCAAGCTCGCCCCGCACATCGACCTGGCCAAGCTCAAGGACCTGTACGGCAAGGCCTTCCAGAACGTGAAGCTGGAGCGCGGTGACGGCTCCAGGACCGCGGTCACGCCGCAGGACGTCGCGACCGCCCTCGTCCAGGCGCTCAACGCGACGGACCCGGCCGAGCGCACGGTGACCTTCCCGAACGTCGCCGGGTAGGGCCCGGCCCGGCCACTCAGCGCGTCCTGCCCGGCAGGCCCTCGCGGACTTCCGCGAGGGCCTGCCGGCTCACCCGGCGGATGTCGCCGACCTCCTGCGCGGCGCGGGCCGGGGAGGCGGCGAGCATGCGGCCCGCCAGCTCGCTCTTGATCGCGATGAGGGCCAGCGCGTGGCCGAGCCCGTCGTGCAGGTCGCGGGCGCGGGCGACCGCCCGCCGGGCCTCGCGCAGTTCGCGCCCCGCCCGGGCCAGCCGCACACCCGCGACCGCGCCGCCGAGCAGCACCGCGCAGGCCGCCGCGGCCCGTATCCCGGCCGCGGGCGGCGCCGTGGGGAGCGTCATGGCGCCGTCACGCCTTCCGGGTGTCCTTGCGGTACAGCCACGCGGCCGTGCCCGCGAAGAGCAGCAGGTAGACGACCAGCACCGTGACGTCCTTGGCGTGCGGGGCGTCGCCGAACTCGATGGACTGGCCCAGTGCCGCGTACGCCCGGCCCGGCAGGTAACCGGCGATGGTGCGCAGCCAGTGCGGGAAGGTCGTGAAGGGCACCCACAGGCCGCCCAGCATCGCGAGCGCGAAGTAGCACAGCATCGAGATCGGCCGGGCGACGTCCGTCGTGGCGACGTAGCCGATCGCGACACCCAGCGCCGCGAAGACCATGCTGCCCGCCCAGACGCTCGCCAGCAGCGCCACCCACTGCCACGCCTCCAGCGACACGCCCTTGACCGCCGCGCCGAGCACCAGCACGACCAGGATCGACGGCAGGCTCACGGTCGCCGCCGAGGCGATCTTCGCCGTGACGTAGCCGCGGCCCGGCAGCGCGGTGAGCCGCAGCTGCCGCACCCAGCCCTTCTCGCGCTCGCGGGCGATGCGCTCGGCGTTGCCCATCAGCACCGCGGTCATCGCGCCGAAGGCGGCCATCGCGACCATGTAGTACGCGACCACGGTGAGGTCGGAGCCGTCCAGCTTCTTGTGCCTGTCCGCGCCCGCCGTGATGATCAGGAAGAGGAAGCCGGGGTAGAGCACCGAGAAGAACATGAACTTGCGGTTGCGCAGGGTGCGCAGGATCTCCAGCTTGACCAGGGTTCTCATCGGGCGTCCGCCTCCCCGGCGGGCAGCGCGCCGGCGTCGTCGCGTGCGGCGTCCGCCGCGTCGGTGATGGCCAGGAAGGCCTGCTCCAGGCCGAGCCCGGAGACCTCCAGGTTGCGCGGGTAGAGGCCGAGGCCGTAGACCGCGTGCACGGTGGCGTCCGCGTCGTCGGAGCGGATGCGGACGGTCGGGCCGGTGACGTCCAGGCCCACCAGGCGCGGCAGGGCGCGCAGCGCCGCCTCGTCGATCGGCCCGTCGAGGTCGAAGGTCACCCGGCGGGCGCCGGCCCGCGCCTTGATCTCCGCCGCGGTGCCGTCCGCGATGAGCCGCCCCTGGTGCAGCACCAGGACGCGGTCGGCGATCGCGTCGGCCTCCTCCAGGTAGTGCGTGGCGAAGAGCACCGTGCGGCCCTCGGCGACCTGGCCGCGCATGGTCGCCCAGAACGCCTGCCGGGCGCTGACGTCCATGCCCACCGTCGGCTCGTCCAGCACGATCAGGTCGTTGGCCCCGGCGGTGGCCAGCGCGAAGCGCACCCGCTGCTCCTGACCGCCCGACAGCTTGTTGACCATGCGGGACGCGATGTCCGTGATCCCCGCGGCGGACAGCACCTGGTCCACCGGATACGCCTTCGGGTGCAGGTCGCACGCGAGCCCCACCAGTTCGCGGACGGTCACCTCCTCCATGAGCCCGCCGCTCTGCAGCATGGCCCCGACCCGGCCGGCCTCGATGGCCTGCGCCGGTGTCGTTCCGAAGACCCGCACCCGGCCGCCGTCGGCGTTCTTCAGCCCGAGCAGCAGGTCGAGCGCGGTGGACTTGCCCGCGCCGTTCGGCCCGAGCAGCGCCACCGTCTCACCGGGGTACAGCTCCAGGCTCAGCTCCGCCACGGCGCGCACGGCCCCGTAGGTCTTGTTCACCGACACGAACTCCACGGCGGGCCGCCCCGCCTCCCGGGGCTCCGCCGCCGCTTTGTCCGTCGTGGTCGCCGTCGTTCTCATACCCCCAGCCTCCCGCGCCCGGCGGGCCGCGTGGCAGTGCCGTGGGTCGTATCTTCCGCATGACAGATGTCATACGGGGGTCGTACGGGGGCTGCCTGCGGGCGTACGGCACAGGTCGGCCCCGGGGCTCGGGGAGCCGCGGGGCCTGGTGGGGAGGGCCCGACGGGCCCTCGCGGGATGCGGGTCAGGCGGAGGGGAACCAGCCGGCGCGGAGCGTGGCGGATGCCTGGGCGCTGCCCGGGGCCATGACGTCGGGGGTCTTCATCGTCGGCTTGCCTTCCCATGTCTCGCTGTTCCGGCGGGCGCGGCGCCGGATGACGGCGGCTCGCCCGGACACATCATAGGTCCGCGCGCCCTCGTTGATCATGGCCGCCCCCCGCCCTCCCGCCCCGCGGGCGGCCCGACCCGGCGGCACCGGACGGACTGTCAGACCCCGCCGCTACGGTTCCGGGCATGACCAGCACCGCCGGAACACCCGGCACCCCCGAGACCTCCGACGAGGTGCGCGAGGCGTACGAGACCGCCGCGCGCTCCTTCTACGACACCGTCGCCGCCGAGTACGACGCGCGCTTCGGGGACGGGGCGGCGGCGCTGCCGATGGAGCGCGCGATACTCGGCGTCTTCGCCGAGCAGGTGCGGGCGGACGGCGGCGGAGCCGTCCTGGAGGCCGGTTCCGGACCGGGCCGGGTGACGGCGTACGTCCGCGGTCTCGGCCTGGACATCCGCGGGGTGGATCTGTCGCCGGTGATGGTGGCGACGGCCCGGCGGCTGCACCCGGGGCTGCGCTTCGACGTCGGGTCGCTGACCCGGCTCGACGTGCCGGACGGCGGCCTCGCCGGGCTCCTCGCCTGGTACTCCCTCATCCATGTGCCCCCGCGGCACGTCCCCGGCGCGCTCGCCGAGTTCCACCGCGTGCTCGCCCCGGGCGGCCACCTGCTGCTGGGCTTCCAGGCGGGGGAGGGCGTCAAACGGCACGAGCAGGCCTTCGGCCACGACGTGGCGCTGGACTTCCACCGGATGTCCCCCGAGCGCACCGGCGCCGCGCTGGACGCCGCGGGCTTCGACGTGACGGCGACGGTGGTCCGCGCCCCCGTCGGGGACGAGCCCGTGCCGCAGGCCTACCTGCTCGCGCGCCGCCGCACCGGAACTCCCGCCGGGAGGTGACGGGCGCACCCGCGCCGGGCCGGCGGTCTTCGGAGGGAGCCGGGGGGCCGGGTGCGGCGAACGGCGTAACAATGGCGGCACAGCGAACGAAAGCGGGTGAAGCGGGGCAGATCAGCCAGGACGGGCAGCAGGCACGGCGGACGCGAGGCTGGTGATGCGCTGATGGTTGCGGCACCGGACGGAGACACGGGCCGCGGGACCCCCGACGGCCGGGACCCCGGTGACGGGGGCGGCCCCGCCGGGGACGGGTCCGGCGCGGACGGGTCCTGCGGCGACGGCGGGCGGTCCGCGCCGCCCTCCTCCGGCACGGACCCGCACGCGGTGGGCGACGATCCCGGCCTCGTACGGATCCGGCTGGTGGAGGCCACCGAGGGGCAGGGCGAGGCCGAGCTCCTGCGGCTGGCGCTGCAACAGGCCGTCGGCGCGCTCGGCGGCTACGGCGGACTCGTCCATCTGGCGGCGTCCGAGGGGCTGCTGCGGCTCGTGGCCGCCAACGGGCTGCCCAGCGCGGCCGCCCGCCGCTGGGAGGAGCTGTCCTCGCGCACCTCGACCGCGCCCGCGCTCGCCGTGACCCGCGGCACGGTGTGCTGGTCGACCCGCAGGCCGCCCGCGCACGACACCCCGCCCGCCCCCGCCCCCGCGCGCGGCGGCCCGCCCGGCCTGGACCGCCCCGAACGCGCCGAGGACCGGCCGGGCGCCGCCGGGCAGACCGCCGGAACGGCCCGGGAAGCCCCGGAGGAGGAAGGGGAGCTGCCCGGCGGGGTGGTGGCCGCACCGATCGTGGTCGGCGGTGTCCCCGTGGGCGCCCTCGCCGTCCTGACCGGCGAGCAGCCGGACGCCGCCGCACGGGACCTCCTGGCCCGGCTCGCCCGCACCGTCGGCGAGCGGCTGCCGCACACCCGGCGGCGGCACGGCGGCACCAGCCCCTGGTGGCAGGAGCCCGCCGGGGTGCGCGAGCAGGTCATGCAGCAGATCAGCGTCGGCACCTGGAGCTGGGACCTGACCACCGGCAGGCTGGACGTCGACGAGACCGCCGAGGGGCTGCTCCCGGTCGCCGGTCTGGACCCGGACACCTGGGACCACCGGATCGAGACATGGATGGCCCGCGTCCACCCCGACGACCGCCCCGGCGTGCAGGAGTCCGTCGCGACGGCGCTGGCCGGCGGGCAGCCGTACGCCGTCGAATACCGGGTCCTCGGTACGGACGGCGAGGTCAGCTGGGTGGAGCTGCGGGCCGTCTTCGAGCACGACGAGACCGGCCGGGCCGTCCGGCTCGTCGGCACCGCCTGGAACGTCACGGCCCGGCGCAGCAAGCTCACCTGGCTCGCCAGCCTCTTCGAACGGCACCCCGACCCCATCCACGTCCTGGACGCCGACGACCGTGTCGAATGGGCCAACCGGGCCGCCCGCGAACTCGGCCGGAACGGCGAGGACAGCGCCGAAACGCTCGGGCAGATCCCGTGGGAGACCGTCCCCGGCGTCGCCGAACAGGGCCGGCCCATGCTCGCCGCGGCCCGCGCCGCCCCCGGCAAGGCGGTCTCCACCGAGCTGACGTACGACGCCCCGGACGGCCACCCCGCCTCCTGGCTGGTGCGCGCGGTGGACGTCGGCGGCTTCGTCGCCACCCAGATGGCCGACATCACCGAGCGCAAGGCCGCCGAGACCGCCCGCGCCGACCGCAGCCGCCGCATGACCGAACTCAACGCGGCGCTGATCAGCTCCCTCGACACCGGGGACGTGATCGGCGCGATCGTCACCCACGTGCTGCCGATGGTCGCCGCCGAGGGCCTCATCGTGCACGACCTGTCCGGCCCCGGGCCCCAGCTGGTCGCCGTGGCCGGCTACTCCGCGGACTACCGCGCCGAACTGGAGGCGCCCGGCATGCCGCAGCGCATCGCGGACGCCGTCGGCAGCGGCGGGCCGCGGTACTTCTCCACCCGGCAGGAGCTGGAGGCCGAACTGCCCGCCATCGCCTCCCTCGCCCGGCACGGCGGCAAGTGCGCGTGGGCGGCGCTGCCCCTCGTCGTGAGCGACCGGCGGGTGGGCTCGTGCGTCATCAGCTGGCCCACCCCGCACGACTTCCCCGAGCACGAGCGCTCCCTGCTCGGCACCGTCGCCGTCATCATCGCCCAGTCGCTCGCCAACGCCCGGCAGTACGAGGACGCCCGGCACCGCGCCCAGCGCCTCCAGGAGGAACTGCTGCCCGGCGGCCTGCCGACCGTCGTCGGCGTCCGCGCCAAGGCCCGCTACCGGCTCGCGGAGGGCGAGGAGGTCGGCGGAGACTGGTACGACACGATCGCGCTGCCCGGCGGCCGCAGCCTCGCCGTCATCGGCGACATCCGCGGGCACGGCCTCGAACAGGGCATCGCCATGGGCATCATCCGGCACGCCGCCCTCGCCGTCGCCTCCCTCGACCTGCCCGTCGACGAGGTCATGGCCCACCTCAACGACGCCGCCGGGCGCCTCGGCCCGCTCACCGCGACCTGCATGCTGGTGCTCTACGACGCCACCACCGGCGCCTGCCGCTTCGCCTCCGCGGGCCACCCGCCGCCCGTCCTGCTCCCTCCCGGCGGCGAGGCCCACGAGGTCGAACTGCCCAGCGGCCAGCCGCTCGGCCAGGCCTCGGTGCCCGCACCCGTCGTCCACACCCCGCTGCCCGAGGGCAGCGTCCTGGTCCTCTACAGCGACGGTCTGCTGGGCGGCGACACCCGCGACGTCGGACCGCTCACCGACCTCGTCACCCGCTACGGCGCCACCGCCCCCCTGCCGCAGGACGAGGAGCGCCGCGACGCCTGGCTCGACACACTGTGCGACACCATCGGCGGCCGGCTGCCGTCCGCACCCCACCGCGACGACGACGCCGCGCTCATGGCCCTCGCCCTCGGCCGCGTCCCCGCAGAACGGATCGCCGTGTGGGACCTGCCCTTCGCCCCCGAGACCGCCGGCCGCGGCCGCGCCCTCGCCGCCGAGCGCATCACCGCATGGGGACTCACCGACCTCACCGACACCGCCACGCTCGTGGTCAGCGAACTGATCGGCAACGCGGTACGGCACGCCGTCGGCATCGGCACGGACGTCGCCGACGACACCGCGGGCCACCTGCGGCTGCGCCTGCTGCACCTCGCCGAGGGCGAGGTCACGTGCGAGGTCTACGACGGCTCGCAGGCCACCCCGCGGGTGCGGCACCCGCTGCTCGACGACGAGTTCGGCCGCGGGCTGCAACTCGTGGCCGTCACCGCCCGGCGGTGGGGGACGCGGTACACCGAGGGCGGCAAGTGCATCTGGGCGGCGGTGGGGGAGGGGTGAGCCGCGCCGGGCGGCTCGCCCGTCTTCGGCCCCGGCCCCACCTGATCGGCGGGAAGCGGACCGGGCCCGCCGTTCGTTGGCAGGACATGAGCCACGCACCCCTCCCCGTCCCCGTCGCCGCGGCCCTGGAGGCCGCCAACGCCGGCGCCACCGAGGACTTCCTGGCCGCCTTCGCCGCGGACGGCGCCGTCGACGACTGGGGCCGTGTCTTCCGCGGCCACGACGCGATCCGCGCCTGGAGCGACGCCGAGTTCATCGGCAAACAGGTCCGCCTCGACGTCACCGCCTGCCGCCGCACGGAGGGCGACACGACCACGGTCAGCGCCGAGGTCGGCGGCAACGGCTACAACGGCCCCTCCGACTTCGCCTTCACGGTCGCGGACGACCTGGTGAGCCTGATGAAGATCACTGGCTGAAGAGGTTGTCGGCGGCGTGGTCGATGCAGTTCGCCGCGACGTCCAGCATCTCGTACGCCTTGCCGTCGTCGCCGGTCGCCTGCTCGCGGGTGACGAACACCTCCCAGTCGTCGTCGCTCGTGAGGTGGCTCTCGTCCGCGCCGCCGCTGATGGCGGTCTTCCAGCCCGCCGCGGTGAGCGACGCGACGATGTGCTCGCGCGTCCTCGGACTGCCCTTGCCCACCTCGTAGAACCGGGGAAAGGTGATCGCGCAGGGAAGGTGCTTGTCGTCCTTCTCGGCAGGAGTCAGATGCGCCGCCTTGAGGGCCAGCTGCAGCTGCGCGGTCACCTTGTCGGCGAAGGCGGCGGCGGGATCGGCGGAAGCGGTCGCGCCCGAGGTCGGGCTCTTCGGGGCCGCGGTCGTGCGGGCCGGCGCGGACGGTGACGCGTCGTCGTTGCCGCCGTCGCCGCCTCCGCACGCGCTGAGCAGGAGGAACGTGGGTATCGCCGCTGCGCCGAGGGCGGTGCGGGTTCTCATCGGCGCAGCTTATTAGGCTGGCCGCCATGACCGACCCGCAGCCCGTACGGGTGCTTCTCGCCGACGATCAGTCCATGGTCCGGGAGGCGCTGGCTACGCTCCTGGGGCTGGAGGACGACATCGAGGTCGTCGCCCAGGCGTCGCGCGGCGACCAGGTCCTCGCCGCCGCGCGGGCGGCGGCGCCGGACGTCGCCCTCCTCGACATCGAGATGCCCGGCATGACCGGCATCGAGGCGGCCGCGCAGCTCCGTGCGGAGTGCCCGGGGGTGAAGGTCGTGATCGTCACGACCTTCGGCCGTCCCGGCTATCTGCGGCGCGCCATGGAGTCCGGCGCGGACGCGTTCCTCGTCAAGGACGCGCCCGCCTCGGAACTGGCCGACGCGGTGCGGCGCGTGCTGCGGGGGGAGCGGGTCATCGACCCCGCGCTCGCCGCGGCGGCCCTCGCGGAGGGGGCGGATCCGCTGACACCGCGGGAGCGTGACGTCCTGTCCGCGGCGGCGGACGGCGCGGTCAACGCGGAGGTCGCGCGGCGGTTGGGGTTGTCGGAGGGCACGGTGCGGAACTATCTCTCGACGGCGATCCAGAAGACGGGTGCGCGGAACCGCGCGGAGGCGGTGCGGATCGCTCGCGAGAAGGGGTGGCTCTGAGGCGCTCTGCGGTTTCGCTGTGCGACCTTGCGGTGGGTGGGGGTTGCTCGCGCCGTTCTCCCCCAGGCTCCGCCTGGGAGGTGCCCCCACGCGCCCCTTTGCGCAGCGCGCCGTTGGGTGGGGCGGGGACCGCCACGGGGCACCTCCTCGGAATGCGCGTTCGCCCTCTTACCCGGTTGGTGAGCCACCGACAGCGCATTCCTGCGGGGGCACCCCGCACCGTCCCCCTTCAGGCCGGTTGGGCGGCTGCCTGCCGGTGGGGGTGAGCGTTTTCAGGGGCGCGTGGGGGCACCTCCCAGGCGAAGCTCTGGGGGAGAACTGCGCGCTCAGCCACCACGGCGGGACGATCGCGGCGTCTACCGCGGGGGGCACCCCGGGGCGCGGGGAGCGCTCAGTTGAGGTGGGCGCGGGCGGCGCGCGCCTGGTGGCGGAGGGACTCCGCCGTTTCGGGGTCGAAGGCGCCGATGACCTCGGCGTACGCGTCGAGTTCCGCGGCGCCGCCGAGAAAGTCGCCCATGGTCACGAGCAGCTTGGCCCGTTCGTAGCGGAGTTTGGCGGGGTGGCGGGGGAGGAGGAGGGTGAGGTCGAGGGCCCAGAGCTGGACGGCGCGGCGTTCGGGGCGGGGGGCGGCCCACGCGCGGATGTTGCCGAGGACGCGCTGGACGACGTCGAGCGGGTCCGCGGGCCCGTACGCGTCGGGGCTGCCGCCCGTCAGCGTTTCCGCGTCGGACTCGGTCATGAGGCGGCCGAAGTCGAAGGGGTCGACGAGGACGTGCTCGCCGTCCGGTTCGCCGATGCCGACGACGAAGTGGCCGGGGAGGGCGACGCCGTAGACGGGTGCCCCGGCGCGCCGGGCGACCTCGATCCAGACGACCGACAGGAGGATCGGCAGGCCGCGGCGGCGGCGCAGGACCTCCTGGAGGAGGGAGGACTCCAGGCGCCGGTAGTCCGCGGGGGTGCCGTGGAAGCCGTGGCCGCGGCCGAGGACGCGGTGCAGGGCCTGGGCCCAGCCGAGGGGGGTGTGCGGGCCTGCGGGCAGGAGTCCGGCGAGCCGGTCGAGTTCGATCTGGGCGAGGTCCGCGGCGGTGCCGTCGAGCGCGGGGTCGGCGCGGGCCCCGACGAGCAGGCACAGCTCGGCGAGGTCGGGCCGCCCGTCCCTGGCCGCCGCGGCGAACCGGTCGGCGGGGGGTTCGGGTTCGGGCTGATCGGGGGTCATGCCGCGGGCCGCCGGTAGTGGTAGCCGTGGTGGTCGGTGAAGCCGAGGCCGTCGTAGAGCCGGCGGGCGGCGTCGTTGTCGGCCTCGACCTGGAGGTACGCGGCGGTGGCGCCCTCGTCGGCGGCCTGCCGGGCGAGGGCGCCCATGACGGCGGTGGCCAGGCCGCGGCGGCGCATCTCCGGCATCACCTCGACCGCCCCGAAGAGCACCCAGCGGCCTTCGACGACGGCGCGCCCGATGGCGCCCGGAGTGCTCGCGAACCACACGGACGGCCCCCCGCTGACGACCCGGAGGGCGGCGTCGGCGAGGTGCCCGGTGCGGTGGTAGGCGGCCAGCCAGGAGGCGTCCGGGGCGCGCGTGAGGGTGATCTCGGCGGCGCCGTGCGGCAGCCGGGTGAGGGGGGCGAGGGGCGCGGTCCTGACGAGCGTGTCGGCCTCGCGCACCCAGCCGCGGGCGTCCAGCTCGGCGGCGTGGGGGGAGGAGTCGGGCAGCTGAACGTACGGGGTGGTGCCCCGTTCGCCGTACCAGCGCACGACCGCGGCGAGCGCGTCGTCCAGCGGCATGCCCGGATCGCCGCCCGCGAGGGCGGAGTTGGCGCGCCGGGTGAAGCCTCCGGCGGCGCGCAGGGTCCATCCGCCGAGCGCGGCGGTCTCGGTCGCGGGCCAGGCCCGGGAGGCGACGGCCTCCAGGTCGGTGTCGCTCACGGCGGGCACTCCGGCGGCGCGGCGCGGCGGCGCGGGCGGTACGACCTTGCCCGCGACGAGCGCGGATTCGGCGATCAGTACCTCCATGCCGTCCCTGCGCGTGATGTTCACCACCCCCTCATTCCAGGATGCGAGAACACCGACCGTATCGGTGAACGTAGGATGCCCGTCGACGATCTCCGTCAACTGCCGCACCGAGACACGTTTTCCCACGTCAGCGGGGGTGATCCGGACTTCGAGTCGTGCTCCGGCCGAGAAATCCGCTGGCATGCGTGCCCCTCCTGTTCGGTTCGTGCTCCGGAACGGAGATACTAGGTGCGGGCATCGACGACGCCGCGCTCCCGCGCGAGACAGCCCTACCGAGGAGGAACGAAAGCGTGACCTACGTCATCGCGCAGCCTTGTGTCGACGTCAAGGACAAGGCGTGCATCGAAGAGTGCCCGGTCGACTGCATCTACGAGGGCTCCCGGTCCTTGTACATCCACCCGGACGAGTGTGTCGACTGCGGCGCGTGCGAGCCGGTCTGCCCCGTGGAGGCGATCTTCTACGAGGACGACACTCCGGAGGAGTGGAAGGACTACTACAAGGCGAACGTGGAGTTCTTCGACGAGCTGGGTTCGCCCGGCGGCGCGTCGAAGCTCGGCCTCATCGAGCGGGACCACCCGTTCGTCGCGGCGCTCCCGCCGCAGAACCAGTAGCGAGAGCACGGCGCACGCAGCGCCGTGCACGCGGCGCCTGACGCGCCGCCGAGGACGCCACCGCCCGACGGCGTCCTCCGCCGCGGCCCCGTACGCCCCCGTGGCGTACGGGGCCGCGGTGTACAGACCGGATGAGACCGGTGGGGACCAGCGAGAGTTGTGAGCAGCACGTGAGTATTTCCGCCCGCCTGCCCGTCTTCCCCTGGGACCGGCTGGAGCCGTACAAGGCGGCCGCGGCCGCGCACCCCGACGGCGCCGTCGACCTCTCGGTGGGCACTCCGGTCGACCCGGTGCCCGACGTCATCCGGCAGGCGCTGGTGGCCGCCGCCGACAGCCCCGGCTACCCGCTCACCTACGGCACCGCGGAACTGCGCGCCGCCGCCGCCGGATACCTGCGCGACCGGCACGGCGTCACGGGCGCCGACCCGCACGCCGTCCTGCCGCTCATCGGCTCCAAGGAACTGGTCGGCTGGCTGCCCACGCTGCTCGACCTGCGCGAGGGCGACACCGTCGGCTACCCCCAGCTGGCCTACCCCACGTACGAGATCGGCGCGCTGCTGGCGCGGGCCGCGGCCGTCACGTACGACGACCCGGTGACCGACCTCGACCCGGAGGGCCTGCGGCTGCTGTGGCTCAACAGCCCCTCCAACCCGACCGGACGGGTGCTGGGCGCGCCGGAGCTGCGCCGGATCGTGGAGTGGGCGCGCGGGCACGGGGTGCTCGTGGTGTCCGACGAGTGCTACATCGAACTGGGCTGGGAGGGTGAACCGCCGGTCTCGGTGCTGCACCCGGACGTGTGCGGGGACAGCCACGACGGGCTGGTCGCCGTCCACTCGCTGTCCAAGCGCTCCAACTTCGCGGGCTACCGCGGGGCCTTCCTCGCGGGCGACCCGGCCGTCGTCGCCGAACTGCTCGCGGTGCGCAAGCACGCCGGGATGATCGTGCCGCAGCCCGTGCAGGCCGCGATGATCGCCGCGCTCGGCGACCGCGCGCACGCCGTGGAGCAGAAGGAGCGCTACGCCCGTCGCCGCACCGCGCTGCGCGGCGCCCTGGAGTCCGCGGGCTTCCGCATCGAGCACAGCGAGGCCAGCCTCTACCTGTGGGCGACCCGCGGCGAGAACTGCTGGGACACCGTCGCCGACCTGGCCAAGCACGGCATCCTCGTCGCCCCCGGCGAGTTCTACGGCCCCGCGGGCGCCGAGTTCGTCCGGGTCGCCCTGACGGCGACCGACGAGCGGGTGGCCGCCGCCGTGGCCCGCCTCGGCGGCTGACCGGCCGGTACGCACGAGGGGCCCGGGAGCGTCGCGCTCCCGGGCCCCTTCGTCTCGTCCGTCAGCCCAGCGGGAGGGCCTTGAGCGGGAGCTGGTCGGTGGGGAGGGTGCCGGTGTCCGGGAGGGCGCCCGCGACCGGCAGTGACTCGGTGGTGGCGCCGACGACCCGGCCCGCCGCGTCGGTGGCCTGCGTGGCGCCGTGCTGCGCCATCGGCGCCGCGGTGGTGCCCGTGGTCCCGACGAGGTGGGCGGCCGCCGGGAGGGCGGTCTGCACGGCCTGGCCGCTGCCGCGGGCGGCGAGGCCGGTGGCCGACTGGGAGGCGTGGTCGACGGTCGAGCCCAGCCCGGTGCCGTCCATGGCGGTCAGGGCGCCCACGCCGTCCTGCTGGGGCGTGGCGGCGTGCGCGGCGCCCGCACCGATCAGGGGTGCGGCGGCGGCGCCGAGCAGCAGCGCGGCCTGGGCGATCCGGCGCGTCAGGGGGAGGGACATGGTGCTCCTTGCGGGTGGGGTCCGACGGTGGGTCGGAAACGACGCCGTGCCTATCGGCGGACGGGCCCGCGAAGTTGCGGCTTTCGTGGGTAAAGAATGCGTAATGCGTCGGATAATAAGCTTGCGGTGGACTGCCCCTGACGGCCGATTGGTATGACCGGCCAGCGCCCCGGAAACACGTCCCGAGCCCGCGTTTTCACGGATTCCCGGACGCCCTCCCGCGCGCCGCGGCGCCCCTTTGCGCCCCGGGCGGCGGCCGCCCGCGGAAGACCCCGCGCGGGCGACGGCCCGCACTACTGCGCGACGGCGATCCGTACCAGCCCGGGGTCGGTGGCCCCGGCCTTCCTCGCGTCGTCCGCGGAGGCCTTCTGCCAGCCCCTGCCCGAGTGCGCGGCCTGCCACCGCATACCGCCGAACCACACCTCGGAGAGCTTCAGGTCCGGCGCGTGCGCGACCGACCACTGCGCCAGCTGCCATCCGCGCGGCGCGCTCACGGTCGTGGCGCCGCCGCCCGCCGCGGTCGCCGGAACGGTCACCGCCGCCACGGGCCCGGCCGCCGCCGCAGGACGCACCTGAGCGCCGAACTCCCGCTTCAGCTCCGCCGTCACCGCCGTCGCGCTGCCCGGCGCGCCGCCCGCGCTGTCCTCCCGGTCCGCGCCCGTCGTGCAGCTCAGCGCGCCGCCCTTGCGGCCCACCAGCGCCGCCGCGAGCAGCGTCGCGTCCTCCTCGTGCTGCGCGTACGCCTCCGGGTAGCCGCTGCGCTGCACCTTCTGCGCCGCGACGGTCAGCGGCAGGTCCTGGTAGTCGTGGATCTTCACCAGGCTCTTGTAGAAGGCGGTCGAGGAGTACACCGGGTCGAGGATCTGCTGCGCGGTGCCCCAGCCCTGCGAGGGACGCTGCTGGAAGAGGCCCAGCGAATCGCGGTCGCCGTGGTCCAGGTTGTCCAGCCGGGACTCCTGCAGGGCCGTCGCGAGGGCTATGGCGACCGCCCGCTCCGGCAGCGCGCGGGCCGCCGCGACCGCCGCGATCGTCGCGGCGTTCGCCGCCTGGGACTGCGTGAGCACGAGGGTGCTGTCGTCCACCAGGACCTTGCAGCCGGCTGCTTCCGGCCCCTTCGCGCGCTTGTGCAGGACCGCGTACGCGGCCGCCGCCAGCACCAGCAGCGCGACGAACGTGCTCAAGGCGCGGCGGCGCCTCCGGCGGCCCGAGGGGGCGTCTGACGTGCTCACGCGCCGGAGCCTACCGGCTCCGCCGGGTGGTTCGGACGGTCCGTGCCGCGGGTCCGTCGCCCTCACCGCCGTGGCTGATGCCGACGCCCCGGGCTGCCCGTGCGGTGGGCGTCGCGATCTTCCGCCGGTGGGTGGTTGCGCGCGCGGTTCCCCCCCCCCCCGGAGCCTCGCCCGGGAGGTGCCCCGACGCCTCCCTGGTTCGCTGCCCCACGCGGCATGCGCGGCCGGGGGCGGCGCGGGCGCCGTTAGGGTCGGGGTATGGGACTTGACCTCGCCGCGGACGTTGCCGCGCTGACCGCCGCGCTCGTGGACGTACCCTCCGTGAGCCGCGAGGAGAAACCCCTCGCCGACCTCGTCGAGGGCGCCCTGCGGGCGTACCCGCACCTGACCGTCGACCGCGACGGCGACGCGGTGGTCGCCCGCACGACCCTCGGCCGGGCCGAGCGCGTCGTGCTCGCGGGCCACCTGGACACCGTCCCGCTCGCGGACAACCTCCCCTCCCGGCTCGACGCCGAGGGCATCTTGTGGGGGTGCGGCACCTCCGACATGAAGGCGGGCGTCGCGGTGCAGCTCAAGCTCGCCGCGCAGCTCACCGCGCCGAACCGGGACCTGACGTTCGTGTTCTACGACGCCGAGGAGATCGCCGCCGAGTTCAACGGGCTGAAGCGGCTGGTGGAGCGGCACCCGCAGTGGCTCGCGGGCGACTTCGCCGTGCTGATGGAGCCGACCGCCGGACGGGTGGACGGCGGCTGCCAGGGCACCTTGCGGGTGCGGGTGGGGACGACCGGGCGGCGTGCGCACTCCGCGCGCAGCTGGCTCGGGGAGAACGCGATCCACAAGGCCGCCCCGATCCTCGCCCGGCTCGCCGCGTACGAACCGCGCCGGGTGGAGATCGACGGGCTGGTCTACCCCGAGGGGCTGAACGCCGTCATGATCGAGGGCGGCCACGCGGGCAATGTGATTCCCGACACCTGCGCCGTCACCGTCAACTACCGCTTCTCGCCGGACCAGAGCGAAGCGGAGGCGCTGGAGCGGGTGCGGGACGTCTTCGAGGGCTTCGAGGTGGTGCTCACCGACTCCGCGCCGGGCGCGCTGCCCGGCCTGTCGCACCCGGCGGCGGCGGCCTTCGTCGAGGCCATCGGCACGCCCCCGGCGGCCAAGGAGGCCTGGACGGACGTGGCGCGGTTCGCCGCGCTCGGCATCCCCGCGGTCAACTACGGGCCCGGCGACCCGACTCTCGCGCACACCCGTGACGAGCACGTGGACACCGCCGCCGTCCGGGAGGCGGAACGCCGGCTGACCCAGTGGCTGACGGCTTGACGTAGATCACCCGTTCGGCAGTCAACCGAACTCGGGTGCGTTCCGGTCCTTCCTCCCGGCAAGGTGGATACGTGTCCGTCACGGGCCAGGGGGAGGGGGCAGCCACGCCATGGGACTGACCAGCGGGTGGTTCGCCGTGCTGCTCGTCGCCGCCGCGTTCGCGGCGGTGGCGGGCGCGCTGGTGCTGTGGCCGCGGGTGCGCGGGCCGCGCCCGGTGCGGCTCGGCGCGAGGGTGGGGCTCATCGTGCTGTGCCAGGTCACCGCGATCCTGGTGGTGATGGTGACGGTGAACAACGAGTACGGCTTCTACGCGTCGTGGGACGACCTGCTGGGCCGCGCCAACGCCGGCGGCGGCAGGGCCACCGCGGGCCCCGGAGCGTCCCCGACCCCCGAGGTGCCGGACTACTCGGTGAAGTTCGCCGCGTATTCGCAGGGCTTCGAGCGGGCCACCGTCCGCGGCTGGGCGAGCGGCACCAAGGGCGACGTGATCGTGTGGCTGCCGCCGCAGTACGGCAAGAAGGAGTTCGCGCACACCCGCTTCCCGGTCATAGAGGTGCTGCACGGCATACCGGGCACCCCGCACAGCTTCCTGCGCGGCATGCGGCTCGGGCAGATCATGCAGGCGCAGATAGCCGCCGGGCGGGCCGAGCCCGCGATCCTGGTGCTGCCCACGATCACCCCGGACCGGGTCAACACCGGCTGCGCCGACGTCGAGGGCAAGAG
The DNA here is from genome assembly GCF_044332905.1 of Streptomyces sp. NPDC021224. NCBI lineage: Bacteria > Bacillati > Actinomycetota > Actinomycetes > Kitasatosporales > Streptomycetaceae > Streptomyces > Streptomyces sp. NPDC021224. The sequence goes on from NZ_JBIRPW010000006.1 coordinate 244,361, forward strand.
CCGGGTGGCGACCTGGCTGACCGACGACGTGGTCAAGACGGTCGCGCACAACTTCCGTACGCTGCCCGCGCCGCGCGGCTGGGCGGTCATGGGCATATCCACCGGCGGCTACTGCGCGGCCCGGCTGGCGCTGGAGCACCCCGACGTCTTCGCCGCGGGCGCCGCGCTGGCGCCCGACGACCCGTCGCAGGGGACGCGTTCGCCGGTGTGGCTGGCCAGGACCGAGCACCCCAGGACGCAGCTGCTGGTCGAGTCCAGCCGCCAGGACCCGGAGAGCCCGCCGCGCTTCGCCGACGCCATCACCGCGGCCGCCGCCCCGCCGACCCGGGTGAGCACCCTCCAGCTCAGCAGCGGCGGGCACAACTGGAACACCTGGGGCCGGATGTTCCCCGACGCCTTCACCTGGGTCAGCGCCCGGCTCGAAGCGCCCCGGGCGGTCCCGTTGGACCCGTCGGCAGCACCGTGATGCGTAGGCTGCCGATATGACAGAAGCACGAGAGACCCAGGGCGTCGAGGACGACGCACAGCAGGCCGCGGCAGAGGCCGCCGCGGCGGCGGAACAGCTCCCGTACGGCAAGAACTGGCCCGAGCGGCACACCGGCCCGGTGGTGCGGCGGCGCGGCCAGGTGCAGACCGGCACGACCGACCAGCGGCTGCTGGACAGCCACGGCCCGTCGGACTGGGTGCACGGCGACCCGTGGCGGGTCATGCGCATCCAGTCGGAATTCGTCGAGGGCTTCGGCGCGCTCGCCGAGCTGGGTCCGGCGGTGAGCGTCTTCGGCTCGGCCCGCACCCCCGCCGACTCCCGCGAGTACGAGGCGGGCGTCCGCATCGGCCGCGCGCTCACCGAGGCGGGCTTCGCGGTGATCACCGGCGGCGGTCCCGGCGCCATGGAGGCGGCCAACAAGGGCGCCCTGGAGGCGGGCGGCGTCTCCGTCGGCCTCGGCATCGAGCTGCCCTTCGAGCAGGGCCTCAACCCTTACGTCGACATCGGTGTGAACTTCCGCTACTTCTTCGTCCGCAAGACGATGTTCGTGAAGTACGCCCGCGGGTTCGTCGTGCTCCCCGGCGGCTTCGGCACGCTCGACGAGCTGTTCGAGGCGCTGACCCTCGTCCAGACCAAGAAGGTCACCCGCTTCCCGATCGTGCTGTTCGGCAGCGACTACTGGGGCGGCCTGGTGCAGTGGATCCGCGGCAGCCTGGTCGCCGAGGGCAAGGCGTCGGCCGCCGACCTGGAGCTCTTCCACGTCACCGACGACGTGGACGACGCGGTGGAGCGCGTCACCAAGGAGAGCGCGGTCTGACCCGCGCCCCGTGCGTCGTGCCGCCGGCCTCACGCCAGTCCGCGGCGGGCGACCGCGGGCGGGCGGTGGCCGGCGATGGACGCGACCATGTCGAGCACCTGCCGGGTCTCCGCGACCTCGTGCACCCGGTAGACCTGCGCGCCCAGCCACGCCGACACCGCGGTCGTCGCCAGCGTGCCGATCAGCCGCTCCTTGACCGGGCGGTCCAGCGTCTCGCCCACGAAGTCCTTGTTGGACAGCGACACCAGCACCGGCCAGCCCGTGGCCGCCATCTCCGGCAGCCGCCGGGTCGCCTCCAGCGAGTGCCGGGTGTTCTTCCCGAAGTCGTGCCCCGGGTCGATCAGGATCCCGTCCCGCCGCACCCCCAGCTCCGCCGCCCGCTCGGCCAGCCCGCACGTCACCCGCAGGATGTCGGCCATCACGTCGTCGTAGCCGACCCGGTGCGGCCGGGTCCGCGGCTGCGCGCCGCCCGCGTGCGTGCACACCAGGCCCGCCCCGTGCCGGGCCGCGACCTCCGCGAGCCCCGGGTCGACCCCGCCCCACGCGTCGTTGAGCAGGTCCGCGCCCGCCGCGCACACCGCCTCCCCGACCTCTGCCCGCCAGGTGTCGACGCTGATCACCACGTCCGGGTGCCGCCGCCGCACCTCGGCGACGAAGGACACCGTGCGGCGGATCTCCTCGGCCGCCGTGACCTCGTCCCCCGGCCCCGCCTTGACCCCGCCGATGTCGATGATCGCCGCGCCCTCGGCGACCGCGGCCGCCACCCGCTCCAGCGCGGGCTCGTCGGTGAAGGTGGCCCCCTGGTCGTAGAACGAATCGGGCGTACGGTTCACGATCGCCATGATCACCGGCTCCCGCGCGCCGAATTCCCGGGTTCCCAGCCGAAGTGCCACTGCCGCTCCTCATCTCAGACTCATGCGATCGTGGCACGATCGTGCCTGACACGACCGCAGGCCCTGAGGCCGGACTCCGGGAGACGACTTGTTCTGGTTCATGCTCATCGCGCTCGTCGCGGTGGTCGCCGCGGTGGCACTGGCCGTGCTCGGCGACGGCGGAGCGCTGCGGGACGCCGGCACCGACCGGCTGGCCGACCGGCTGCCGGCCGACCGTCCGCTGATCCGCTCCGACATCGACGCGGTACGGCTGCCGACGGCGGTACGCGGCTACCGCATGATGGACGTCGACGAGGTCCTCGACCGGCTCGGCGCGGAACTCGCCGAGCGCGACGCGTACATCGCCGAGCTGGAGTCCCAGCTCGACGGCCCGCACCCGGACCGGCTGCGCGCGACCGTCACCGGTGGCGAGGCGCCCGTGACGTCCCTCACCAAGGACGACCCGCGCCCCGACGAGCCGGGCCACGGCCACGGCGGCGGCGCCGGTGAGTGAGCCCGGCGGTGTCGTGACCGGCGAGGACGGGATCGCGCGCTGCCCGTGGGGCCTGTCCACGCCGGACTATGTCGACTACCACGACCACGAGTGGGGCGTCCCCGTGCACGGGGACGACGCCCTGTTCGAGCGGGTGTGCCTGGAGGCCTTCCAGTCCGGGCTGTCCTGGATCACGATCCTGCGCCGCCGGGAGGGCTTCCGGGCGGCCTTCAAGGGCTTCGCGATCGACACGGTCGCGGAGTTCGGCCCGGCCGACCGGGAGCGGCTGCTCGCCGATCCCGGCATCATCCGCAACCGCGCGAAGATCGACGCGGCCGTCGCGAACGCCGCCGCCGCCCGCGCCCTGCGCGACGACGGCGGCCTGGACGCGCTGATCTGGTCCTTCGCCCCCGACCCGGCCTCCCGCCCGGCCCCCCGCACGACCGCCGACGTCCCCGCGGTCACCCCGGAGTCCACCGCCCTGGCCAAGGCCCTGAAGACCCGCGGCTTCCGCTTCGTCGGCCCGACCACCGCCTACGCCCTGATGCAGGCCTGCGGCCTGGTCAACGACCACCTGGCGGGCTGCGGCTCACGCTGAGGGCAGACCCTCAGAGCCCCGCGAACCGCGGCGCCCGCTTCGCCACGAACGCCGACACCGCCTCGCGGTGGTCCGACGTCGCCCCGGCCTCGTTCTGGAGACCGGCCTCCAGCGCGAGCGACTCCTCCAGGGCGTGGCCCGCGGCGAAGGCGAGCGCGCGCTTCATCGCGGCGTACGCGCGGGTCGGCCCCGCGGCCAGCGTGCGGGCGACGGCGAGGGCTTCCGCGGGGAGGTCCGCGGCGGGCACGACGCTGTTGGCGAGGCCGATCGCAGCGGCCTCGACGGCGGGCACGGGCCGCGGGAAGAGCAGCAGGTCGGCGGCCCGTGCCTGGCCGACCAGGCGCGGCAGGGTCCAGGACATCCCGGAGTCCGTGGAGAGGGCGACGCCCGCGAAAGCCGTGGTGAAGGACGCGGTGTCGGCGACGACGCGGTAGTCCGCGGCGAAGGCGAAGCCCGCGCCCGCCCCGGCCGCGACCCCGTTGACCCCGGCGACGACGGGCTTGGGCATCGTCGCGATGGCGAGCGTGATGGGGTTGTAGTGGTCGGCGACGGTGGTCATGCCGCCGCCCGCCTCCAGCGTCGCGACGTGCTCCTTCAGGTCCTGCCCGACACAGAAGGCCTTGCCGTTCGCGGTGAGCAGCACCGCGCGTACCGCCTGGTCGGCGGCGGCCTCCTGGAGGGCGTCGCGCAGGGCGACCTTCGTGGTGGTGTCGAGCGCGTTCATCGCCTCCGGGCGGTTCAGCGTGACGGTCGCGAGCCCGTCGGACACCTCGTACAGCACGTGGTCGGCCATGGCTTCAGCCCCTTCGTCGCGGCAACGGTCCAGGCCAGAATGCCGGACCGGGTGACCGAAATGCGGGCGTACGCGGGTGTCGATTGTGGAACGGAGTGCCACCGCTGTTGGTCATCGGGCTGGTGGATGCGGGATAATGGCCGAGAACCAATGTGTTCGAGTCCGAGCTGGTTTCAGGAAGGGGAACGAGCATGGCGGCCATGAAGCCGCGGACGGGTGACGGCCCGCTCGAGGTGACCAAGGAGGGGCGGAGCATCATCATGCGCGTTCCGCTCGAGGGCGGCGGGCGGCTTGTTGTCGAGCTGACCCCGGACGAGGCGGATGCCCTCGGTGATGCGCTGAAGAAGGCCATCGTCTGAGACCAGCGGTCCCCAGCCTTCGCGGCCGCGTACCGGGCGTTGCCCCGCGTACGCGGCCGCTGGTCTTTCACCCGGCCCGGTCTTTCACCGGGTGCCGCCGGGGGCGGACGGCTACTGCGCCACCGCGCACAGCAGCCCGTCGTCGGTCGGCAGCAGGACCGGTGAGAGCCGGGCGTGGTCCCGTACCGCGCGCATCAGCTCGCGCAGCCGCATCGACTCCATGTCGTGGTGCGCGGCGTCCAGCGCGCGCCCCTGCCCGAAGGTGCCCTCGAAGCACAGGACGCCGCCGGGCCGCAGCAGCCGCAGCGACTCGTCCAGGTACTCCAGGTACTCCAGCCGGTCGGCGTCGCAGAAGACGAGGTCGTAGGCGCCGTCGGTGAGGCGCGGCAGGACGTCGAGGGCGGCGCCGGGGATGACGCGCGAGCGGTTCGCGGCGAAGCCGGCCTCGCGGTACGCCTCGCGGGCCAGCTGCTGGCGGTCCGGTTCGGTGTCGACGGTGGTCAGCACGCCGTCGCCGCGCATGCCCCGCAGCAGATGGACGCCGGAGACACCGGCGCCGGTGCCGATCTCGACGACGTACTTCGCGTTGCAGGCCGCGGCCAGCAGCCGCAGGGCCGCGCCGGTGCCGGGTGAGACCGGCCGCAGCCCGGACGCGTGCGAGCGGGCTCTGGCGCGTATGAGGGCGTCGTCCTCGGCGACGAACGCGTCGGCGAACGCCCAGCTCGCCTGCCGGTTGCCGGTAATGGCCCTCTCCTCGTAGCCGACTGTTCCCGCCTGCCGTGCCCTGCGCTGACTGTGCTCACCGTGCCGGCCGGGGGTGGCCGTGCGTGGCCTCGCGGGGCCGTACGGGGACCGTCCGGGCGACTGTATCCGTTGGCGCGGGGAACCCGCTGATGGGACCGCGCGTTAGCTAGGGAGAAGGCACAAGGGCGGGAGTCCGCGACAGCGGAGCGGGTTCCCGGCCCGGAGGCAGCAGTGCATTTATCCGGAGCTAACGGGCGAGGTGGCTATGGTAGAGGCTCTACTGGACACCACCAGAGCCGACAGGGGAGGTGCGGCTGCGGCCGGTGACCGGAAGGTGCTGTTGCGCTTTCGCAGGTCCGCCGGACAGCCGAAATCCGTGACCAACACTGCAGACGACCGTTCACGCGACAACGACTCCCCGACCGCGACCTTCGCCGCCGACGGAGACCCTCAGGCGTGGACGCCTCCTTCGTGGGAGGAGATCGTCAGCACGCACAGTGCCCGGGTCTACCGGCTGGCCTACCGCCTGACCGGCAACCAGCACGACGCGGAGGACCTCACCCAGGAGGTCTTCGTGCGGGTCTTCCGTTCCCTGTCCACCTACACGCCCGGCACGTTCGAGGGCTGGCTGCACCGCATCACCACCAACCTGTTCCTGGACATGGTGCGGCGCCGCCAGCGCATCCGGTTCGACGCCCTCGGCGACGACGCGGCGGAGCGGCTGCCCAGCCGCGAGCCGTCCCCCGCGCAGCACTTCAACGACACCCACTTCGACGCCGACGTCCAGCAGGCGCTGGACACCCTCGCGCCGGAGTTCCGGGCCGCCGTGGTGCTGTGCGACATCGAGGGGCTGTCGTACGAGGAGATCGCGGCGACGCTCGGCGTGAAGCTCGGTACGGTGCGGAGCCGGATCCACCGGGGACGCTCCCACCTGCGCAAGGCTCTGGAACACCGGGCGCCCGGCGCCCGGCCCGCCGGCTCACCGGCCGACGTTCCCGCGCTCGCTGCCGTCGCACCGCAACCTGGCCAGGAGGGCGGCAGAGCGTGAGCAGCAGCGGTTCCGGCGACCCGCGCGACAAGCGCGCCGCCGCCGCGGAGCAACACCTGGGCGACCGGCTCGCCGCGTTCGTCGACGGCGAGCTGGCGGACGACGCGCGGGACCGCGTCCAGGCCCATCTGGCGACCTGCCCCCAGTGCAAGGCCGCCGCCACCGAGCAGCGCCACCTCAAGAGTGTCGTGGCGGCCTCGGCGCTGCCCGCGATCCCCTCCGGCCTGCTCGCCAGGCTCCAGGGCCTCGCGGCGTGCGGCCCCGACGGACCGGAAGGCCCCGGCGGCGACCCCAAGGGCGGTCCTCCCGGCCTCGCGGACCTGCGCGCGCTCCCCGGGCCCGGCGAAGGGCCCGGGCCCTTCGACAGCAGCCTGCTCGGCTCCGACGTCTTCGGCACCGGTACCCGCCGCCCCTCCTACCTCGGCCCCGGCCGCGACCTGGTCGCACCCGGCGAGGGCCGGGGCGCGCGCGGCTTCCGCATCCACGAGACGGCCCGCGGCCTGACCGGCGGCGCCGACCGCAGCCCGCTCGACGTCCCCGTGCGCCCCCAGGCGGCACCCCGCGGCGGCGCGGCGGCGGTGGCCGCGGCCCAGGCGTCCTTCAGCCGGCGGTTCGCCTTCGCGGCGGCCGGCGCCTTCTCGATGGCGGCCATCGCGCTCGGCGGCGCCCTCCCGATGGAGGCCGGCGTCGACAACGGGGCCCACCCCGACGACGGGCCCGCCGTCACCCCCTTCAGCGCCAACTCGGTGACCGACACCCATGGCACCACCCCCCGCGACCTGCTGGACGTACGCGAGCGGCGGACGATGCGGCAGGCCAGGGTCGCGCCGTCCCCGTCGGCGGTCGCGACGCCCGGCAGCGTGCCCTCGGTCACCTCGGTGGCGCTGCGGTCGGCCGCCGCAGCGATAGCGGTCACCCCCACGACCACCGCCGGCGGACCCGCCGCGATGCGCTGAGCAGCATGCTTTACGTGATGGTCAGCTCATTTCAACGTAGGGTTGGCGGCAGCCACTCCCGCGTCGCCCACGTGGGCAGGTAACGTAAGTGCGCCGGACACAGCCCCCCGGCTGCGGACGTCCCAAGGAGCTGCACGGTGTTCTTCGACATAGGCCCGCTTGAGCTGGTCGCGATCGTCGTCATCGCCGTGCTCGTCTTCGGCCCCGACAAGCTGCCGAAGGTCATCCAGGACGCGATGGCGTTCATCCGCAAGGTGCGGGAGTTCTCCGACAGCGCCAAGGAGGACATCCGCCGCGAGCTGGGTCCGGAGTTCAAGGACTTCGAGTTCGAGGACCTCAACCCGAAGACGTTCATCCGCAAGAACCTGATGAGCGACGACGACGAGTACGGCCTCAAGGAGCTCCAGGACCTCGGCAAGAGCCTGGACCTGCGCAAGGAGATGGCCGAGGTCACGGACGCGGTCAACGGCACGGAGACCGCTGCCACGCGCTCGGCCTCCGCCGGCTCCTCCGGCACGGGCTCCAAGGGTTCCTCCGGCACGGGCGGGGGCACCCCCGACCGGCTGCGCAAGCGCGACAAGCTGGCCGAGGACGAGACGCCGCCGTACGACTCCGACGCGACCTGAGGGCCCCTCACCCACCCGCGGCCCGGGTCGCGCGGCACCGTCCGGACGTCAACCTGAACGCGCGATTTCACCCTATCGAGTGGTCATTGTCCGTGTGTTCGCCGTCACCCCACGCGGTTTCGGCCCCCGAACCCACCCAGGGTCGGGCAAGATGGCGTCGCCCAGAAGGGCACTTCGAGGAGGCGCGACCCACATGGAGACCAGGACCGGCACGGCGCGCAGCGCGGTCGACGGCTACTTGACCGCCGACTTCCCCTGGTACGGCCTGGACGAGGCGTTCACCGGGCGCCGCTGGCTGCACACGGTCGGGACGAGCGGCGACAGCACGGTCGAGTACGGCTCGACGGGGCACGGCGACGAGCCCACGCTCAAGGCCGACCCCGCGGACGAGAGCCGGCGCTTCGCCGTGGTCATGACGGTCGCCCAGCGGCCCCGCAGGCGCACGCCGGACGGCACCGGGTTGCTGGAGGCCACGTCCGTCTCCTCGGCCGCCTGGCTGGCCGGCTCCGGCCTGCTGGCCTGCACCTGGCCCACGACGATGGAACGCGCCCTGCGGCAGGACTGGCTCGACCAGCAGACCGCCACGGCGTGGGAACTCGCCGACGACCTCGACGGCTCCGGCTGGGCCGCGCTCACCCTTCCGGTGGACGGCGAGCCCACGCCCTTCCACTACCGCGAATCGGAGTACGGCTGGGTCCTCGCGGGTTCCGCCGCGGGCGTCCACCTCGGCGCGTTCGGGCGGGGCATGAGCGCGTACGGGTTGGCCTTGGCGGCCATCCCCGACATCCGCGCGTACGACGCCGCGTAGCGCTTGCAGCGGGGGCCCAGGCCGCCCCGGAGTGCCCCTTGCGGTGGGCGTCGCGATCTTTCCGCCGTCGTGGGCTGGTCGCGCAGTTCTCCCCCAGAGCTTCGCCTGGGAGGTACCCCCACGCGCCCCTGGGGGCACCTCTCGGGCGGAGCCCGGGGGAGAACTGCGCGACCGGCCCACCACCGGCGGACGGTCCCGGGTCTGCCCGGACAGGCAGCCCGGCGGGCTGGACGCGAGGCCCGCGGAGGGTCAGAACTTGTTGCGCGGGGTGATCCCCAGGGAGAGCCCCGACAATCCGCGCTGTCGCGCGCTCAGCTTCGAGGCGATGCCGCGCAGAGCGGCGCCCGCGGGGGAGTCGGGGTGGGCGACAGCCACCGGGCGGCCGTCGTCGCCGCCTTCGCGCAGGCGGACGTCGATGGGGATGCGCCCGAGCACCGGCACGGCCGCGCCCGTCGTACGGGTGAGGCCCTCGGCGACCCGGTCGCCGCCGCCCGTGCCGAAGACCTCGACGATCTCGTCGCAGTGCGGGCACGGCATGCCCGCCATGTTCTCCACGACGCCCACGATCTTCTGGTGCGTCTGCACCGCGATCGCGCCCGCCCGCTCGGCGACCTCCGCGGCGGCCTGCTGCGGGGTCGTCACGACGATGATCTCCGCGTTGGGCATGAGCTGGGCGACGGAGATCGCGATGTCACCGGTGCCGGGCGGCAGGTCGAGCAGCAGCACGTCGAGATCGCCCCAGTAGACGTCCGCGAGGAACTGCTGGAGCGCGCGGTGCAGCATGGGTCCGCGCCAGACGACCGGCTCGTTGCCGGGGGTGAACATGCCGATCGAGATGACCTTCACCCCGTTGGCCGACGGCGGCATGATCATGTTCTCGACCTGCGTGGGGCGCCCGTCCGCGCCGAGCATGCGCGGCACGCTGTGCCCGTAGATGTCCGCGTCCACGACGCCGACCTTGAGCCCGTCCGCGGCCATCGCCGCAGCGAGGTTGACCGTCACCGAGGACTTGCCGACGCCGCCCTTGCCGGAGGCCACCGCGTAGACCCGGGTCAGCGAGCCCGGCTTGGCGAAGGGGATCTCCCGCTCGGCCTGCCCGCCGCGCAGCGACTCCGCGAGCCCGCGGCGCTGCTCGTCGCTCATCACGTCCAGCTCGACCCGCACCGAGGCGACACCGGGGACGGCGGCGACGGCCGCCGTGACGCGCTCGGTGATCGTGTCCCGCATCGGGCAGCCGGACACCGTGAGGTAGACGCCGACGGCGACGGCGCCGTCCGCGGTGATGTCCACGGATTTGACCATGCCGAGGTCGGTGATCGGCTTGTGGATCTCCGGGTCGTTCACCGTGGCCAGTGCGGAGCGCACGGCCTCGTCCGTCGGTGCGGCGGCCGGCGCGGTGCCCGAGCCGTACGTGGTGGTAGCCATACGTTGATGGTACGGCGGGCGCGGAGGGCGGATCAGCGGCCCCGTCCGTCTGCTTCGTCACCCCGCGCGGCGTGCGGACGGTCCCGTTCGCGGGGGTGCGGGCGGCGCTCCTCGATCTCCTTGAGCAGGTCCTGCAGCTCCGAGCGGATCCAGTCGCGGGTGGCGACCTCGCCGAGGCCCGCCCGCAGCGCGGCGACCTCGCGCGTGAGGTATTCGGTGTCGGCGATGCTGCGCTCGTTCTGCTTGCGGTCCTGCTCCAGGTTGACCCGGTCCCGGTCGTCCTGCCTGTTCTGCGCCAGCAGGATCAGCGGGGCCGCGTAGGAGGCCTGGAGCGACAGCGCGAGGGTCAGGAAGATGAAGGGGTAGCGGTCGAACCGCAGGTCGCTGGGCCCGAAGGCGTTCCACAGCACCCACATGATGATGACGACCGTCATCCAGACGATGAAGCGCCCCGTGCCGAGGAAGCGCGCGACGCGTTCGGAGAGGTTGCCGAAGGCCTCCGGGTCGTACGCGGGCAGCCAGCGGCGCCGGACGTCGCGCGGCTGGTCCAGCCGCACCCGGACGCGCGGCGGCGCGGTGGCCCCCGCGGGGTTCCGGGCCCCGGCGCGGTCGCGGTCGTCAGCGGCCATCGTCTGCCTCCGCCGTGGTGTCGGCGGCGGGCCCGGTGCCGTGCAGCTCGGTCTCCCGCCAGTCCTCGGGCAGCAGGTGGTCCAGGACGTCGTCGACGGTCACCGCGCCCAGCAGGGCGCCGCTCTCGTCGACCACCGGCGCGGAGATCATGTTGTACGTCGCCAGGAAGCTGGTCACCGACGGCAGCGCGGTGTCCGGGGCGAGCGGCCGCAGGTCGGTGTCGACGATCGCGCCGAGCAGCGTGAACGGCGGGTCGCGCAGCAGCCGCTGGAAGTGCACCAGGCCCAGGTACTTGCCGGTGGGTGTCTGGTCGGGCGGCCGGCACACGTAGATCTGCGCGGCGAGCGCGGGCGACAGGTCGGGGTTGCGGATCCGGGCGAGTGCGTCGGCGACCGTCGCGTCCGGGCGCAGCACGATCGGCTCGGTCGTCATGAGCCCGCCCGCGGTGCGCTCCTCGTACGACAGCAGCCGCCGCACGCCCGCGGCGTCCTGCGGGCGCATCAGGGCCAGCAGCCGTTCCTGGTCGTGGTCGGGCAGCTCGGCCAGCAGGTCGGCGGCGTCGTCGGGGTCCATCGCCTCCAGGACGTCCGCGGCGCGCTCCTCCTGGAGCTTGCCGAGGATCTCCACCTGGTCGTCGTCCGGCAGCTCCTCCAGGACGTCGGCGAGCCGGTCGTCGTCGAGCGCCGCGGCGACCTCCCCACGGCGCTTGGGGGACAGGTGGTGCAGGACGTTGGCGAGGTCGGCGGGGCGCAGCTGCTCGAAGGTCGCGACCAGGTTCTCCGCGCCCTGCTCGCCCTCGGGGAGCCGGAAGCCGCTGACCGACGACCAGTCGACGGTGAGCGCCTCGCCCTTGCGGCGCAGGGCGCCGGACTTGCCGCGGCGGATGAAGACCTTGTCGATCTCCCAGTCCCTGCGGGCCGGCAGCTGCGCCATGGACACATCGAGGACGGTGACCTCCTCGCCCGCGTCCTCGCCCGTCGCCGTACCCTCCGTGGCGCCCTCCGCGGCCCCGCCGTCGGGCATCCAGCGCACCCGGCGGTCCAGCAGCTCGCCGAGCACCAGTGTCTCGGTCGGCCGCTGCTCGAAACGCCGCACGTTCAGCACCCCCGTGGTGATGACCTGGCCCGCCTCCACACCCGTCACCCGGGTCATCGGCAGGAAGATCCGGCGCCGCCCGACGACCTCGACGACCAGGCCCAGCACGCGCGGCGGGCGCCCGCCCACCCGCAGCATCACCACGACGTCCCGGACCCGCCCGACCTCGTCGCCGTTGGGGTCGAAGGCCGCGACGCCCGCCAGATGGGACACGAAGACCCGCGGGGTGCCTGCGACCATCGGGCCTCCTCACCGGATCCGCGCCGCCACTCCCCGCAAGGCTAACCCGTGCCGATCTTGCCCGCCGTACGAAAGCCCCCGCAATGCCCCGCGCGCAGCGTCCCCGGGACCTTTCGCCGGGGGAGGGCGGGTGCTCCGGCGGGGTACGGTGCGGTAGCTTCAGCCACGCCCGCCGCCGCCGTCACCGAGGGGTTCGAGCCCACGTGTTTCCCGCTCGCAGGACCGCCCGTAGGACTGCCCGTCAGGCCGCCGCCGTCCTCGCGGGCCTGACCGCGGCGCCGCTGCTCGGCGGCTGCCTGGGCCTGGGCGGGGACCCGGACGCCGGCACCAACGGCGTCGGCAAGCTGCCCGCGAAGACCATCGAGCAGCAGGCGAGCGCCGCCGCGGCGGGCGCCGACGCCGTACGGCTGACCGGCACAGTCGTCAGCGGCGGCCAGACCTACCGCCTCGACATGCGGCTGCGCGCCGACGGCGGGGTCGGCGAGGTCACCACCAAGGGCGACACCTTCCAGCTGCTGCGGGTCGGCGACGACCTCTACCTCAAGGCCGGGGCCGACTTCTACGGCGACGGCGGCGACGACAAGGACAGCCGGGCCGCGGCGGCCAAACTCAACGGCAAGTACGTCAAGGTGCCGCCCGGCGACCCGGCCTACCAGCAGTTCAGCGGCTTCACCGACAAGAAGGTGCTGCTCTCCGACCTCTTCGTGGTGGATGGCACGCTCGGCGTCGGCGACCACCGCAAGGTCGGCGACACCAAGACCATCGAGCTGACCGGCTCCAAGGGCGGCAGCCTCGACGTCTCCCTCAAGGGCACCCCCTACCCGCTGCGCTACCAGCGCGCGGGCGGCGCGGGCACGCTCACCCTGTCCGACTGGGGCGAGGACTTCACCCTCGCGGCGCCCGGCACGTCGCAGGTCGTCGACTACGGGAAGACGGTCGGCACGACCGCCACGCCCAAGCCCTCCGCGTCGGCCTCGGCCTCGGCGAAGAAGTAGCTCAGCCGCGCGGCCGGCGCCGGGCCAGCAGCCGCGGCAGGCCCGCCGGGATCGGCTCGCGGGTCGTCGCGGGCGTCGGCCGCGGGGGAGCCGCACCCGAACCGTCCGGCACGGCGCCCGGACCCTCCACGGGAGAGCCCTGCGGGGTGAGCCGGAAGAGGGTGCACTCGCGGGCCCACCGCTCGTCCACGAAATCCGCGTCCGCCGCGTTCAACCGCTTGCCGCGCAACTCCCCGACCGCCGCGTGCCACGCCTCGGACCCCGCCGGTACGACCGCGGCCCGCGCCTGCCACCGGACCAGCCGCCCGCCCTTGTCCTTGCTCCGCACGGTGACCCCCACGACCGCCCCGTCCGCCAGCCCCGGCGGCACCGGCTGCTCGGTGGGCCCCCCGCACAGCACGTACGCCCCGCCGTCCCCCCACACATGCCACACGGCCTGCCCCTCCACCCACACCAGCCCCGACTTCTTGACCCCCTCCTCGACAAGAGCGGCGGCCATTTCTTCGGCGGAGGGCGTCGACGTCATACGGCCAGGGTAGAGGGAGGGCGGCGGGCGTATTCAGGGCGCCGGCACTACCTCCCGGGCGAGGCTCCGGGGGAGAACCGCGCGACCGGCCACAGCGATACGGCGCACTCCGCCACCGGCCGAGAGCGGCACCCCCTCCCGCATCCCCCACCGGCGCAGCCGAAAGACAGGTGCTCGGCCCACGAACGGGCCTTACCCTGGTGGCGGCCCCCCTCGAACGACGCAGCCCCCGCCAGGAGCCCCGTGACCGCCCCGCAGAGCACCCCCACCGCGCCCGCGGGCAAGGGCACAGCCACCACCGCGGCCCCCGGTGGAGCGACCCCACCCGCCGGCCGGGGGGCGGACCTCGCCCTCCTCGGCGTCGCCATCGCCGGTGTCTCCATGTCGGCCCCGCTCATCGCCGCGACAGCGGCCCCCGCCCTGGCCATCGCCTTCTGGCGGAACGCGATGGCGGTCGGGGTCCTCACCCCCGTCGCCCTGTGGCGGCACCGCGGCGAGCTGCGCCGCATGGGGCGCCGCGCACTCACCCTCTCCGGCGCCGCCGGCCTCGTGCTGGCGCTGCACTTCGGGCTGTGGCTGCCGAGCCTGACGATGACGTCGGTGGCGACCTCCACCGCGCTGGTCACCACGACCCCGATCTGGACGACGCTGATCCTGCGGCTGCGCGGCCACCGCCCGCCCGCGCTGGTGTGGGCGGGCACCGCGCTCGCGGTCGTGGGGGTGCTGATCCTCACCGGGATCGACATGTCGACCGACACCCGCGCCCTCGCGGGGGACGCGCTCGCGCTCGCCGCGGGCCTGGCGGCGGCCGTCTACATGCTGCTCGGCTCGGAGGTGCGGCGGACGGCGACGACGACCGCGTACACGTACGTCTGCTACTCGACGACCGCGTTCGCACTGCTCGCCGCCTGCCTGGTGTCGGGGTCGGCGCTCGGCGGGTACGACGGGCGGAGCTGGCTGAAGATCGCCGCGCTGACCGTCGTGGCGCAGCTGCTGGGTCACTCGCTGCTCAACCGGGTCGTCCGGGGTCTCGGGCCGTCGACGACCTCGACGGCGATCCTGCTGGAGACCCCGGGCGCGGCGCTGATCGCCGCGCTGTGGCTGGGCCAGACCCCGCCCGCCGCCGCGTATCCGGCGCTGGTGGTGATCCTCGCGGGCCTGGCCCTCGTGGTGCTCGCGGACGTCCGCCGCGAGCCGTAGGGCCTGGTTAGAGCCAGCCGTTGCGGCGGAAGCCGCGGTGGATGGTGTAACAGATGGCCAGGATGACGCCCAGCACCATCGGGTAGCCGAACCGCCAGCGCAGCTCGGGCATGTGGTCGAAGTTCATGCCGTAGACACCGGTGATCATCGTGGGGACGGCCAGGATGGCGGCCCACGCGGTGATCTTGCGCATGTCCTCGTTCTGCACGACGGTGGCCTGCGCGAGGTTGGCCTGGAGGATCGAGTTGAGCAGGTCGTCGAAGCCGGTGACCTGCTCGTGGACGCGCGCGACGTGGTCGGCGACGTCCCGGAAGTACTTCTGGATCTCGGGGTCGACCAGCCGCATCGGCCGCTCGCCCAGCAGCTGCATCGGCCGCAGCAGCGGGGAGACCGCGCGCTTGAACTCCAGCACCTCGCGCTTGAGCTGGTAGATACGGCCCGCGTCGCCGCCGCGCGAGGACTTGCCGGGCTCGGCGGAGAAGACGTCGATCTCGACCTCGTCGATGTCGTCCTGCACCGCGTCGGACACGGCCAGATAGTCGTCGACGACCTGGTCGGCGATGGCGTGCAGCACCGCCGAGGGGCCCTTGGCGAGCAGCTCGGGGTCGTCCTCCAGCCGGTGCCGGAGCGCCCGCAGCGAGCCGTGGCCGCCGTGCCGCACGGTGATGACGAAGTACCGGCCGGTGAAGACCATGACCTCGCCGGACTCCACGACCTCGCTGGTCGCGGTGAGTTCGGCGTGCTCGACGTAGCGGATCGTCTTGAAGACGGTGAACAGCGAGTTGTCGTAGCGCTCCAGCTTGGGCCGCTGATGGGCGTGCACCGCGTCCTCGACGGCCAGCGGGTGCAGGCCGAACTCCTCGGCGATGCCCGCGAACTCCTGCTCGGTCGGTTCGTGCAGACCGATCCACACGAAGCCGTCGCTGCCGTCGCACTGGTCGGACGAGCGGCCGGCCCGTACCGAGGCGAGCGCCTCGCGCAGCCCGACGACGTCCGGGCAGCGCACCCCGTCGCGGTAGACCGCGCAGTCCACGACGGCGCTGGTGGCCGTCGCGGTGTCACGTGTCGGGCCGTAGTCGTGGTTCGCCGGGGACTTGCGCAGGGCAGGACGTACGACTGCGCGAAGGTCACGGATCATCGACATGGCAAGCTCCTTCACGGACTGGCCGACGGCATCACGCCGCACTGAACTGAAAAGCTGCTGATGTGGATCAGAACTGGGTGATCACAGGCAGTTCAGGGCGCGCTCTCCCGAGGCGGAACGCTCCGCGGGCGGACAGGCCGTGACGATCCGCGTTTCACGGCGCACGGGCCGGGTAAGGAACGCGGGAGGCTCAGCGGGTCACACTGCGTGCGGGGCGGCGGCAAGGGAAGAGCGGCCGGTACTGCACGGTCGACTAGGATCCATGTCAGTCCCCACCTCCTCCGGCCAGTCCCCGCTGAGGGATGACTTCGCGAACGCCACACTTTAGCAAGCTGAGGGTACGCCCACCGCGCCGCATGTGCGATCCGAACGCGTTCTATGCTCCCCGCATGGGTGACATTCTGGACACGGTCGAGGAACGCCTCCGCTCCGTCTTCGGCGAACCCGACGCCCGCGCGTCGGTGACGTTCCTCGGGGCCGAACGCATCGAGGTGCTGCGTTTCACACAGGGGGAGCTGCGCCGCTACGCCACGCTCGGCATGTCGGCCCAGCCCATGGCCGACCCGCTCGCGTCCGTCACCGACCCCTTGCGCGGGCCGCGCGCCGAGGTCCATCTGACCGTACGCGCCGGGCGCGCGGACACCTCGCCGGTCCTGCGCGCGCTCGCCACGGCGGCGGCGTCCCCGCAGGTCGAGGGCCTCGTCCTGGCGGACGGCAACACGCTGGACTTCGGCGAACCCCTGTGGCCCGGCGCCCCCTTCACGGCCTTCCTCGCCACCACCCCCGGCGAAGCCGTCCCCGATCTCCCGCTCCCCGCCCCCCGCGACCCGGTCCGCTTCTTCCCCCTCGTTCCCCTCACCCCGGCGGAGGCGGCTTTCAAGCGCGCGAAGGGCCCGCAGGCCCTGCGAGACCTGTGGGCCGAGCACGCCACGGACCTGACGGACCCGGTCCGTCGGGCGGTGCCGCTCTCCACGTAGCGCGGTGCGACGCGCCCCGTCAGGGGGCGCGTCGCACCGCGGCGCGGCCGTGAGCCCCTACCGGGTCGGGGTCAGGGCCGGTGCGGGCACCGGGACGGGGTGCGGTTCGACCGCGAGGTGGCGGCGGCGCACCCCGACGACGGCCGCGCCGCCCAGGGCGGCAACCGCGGCCACCACGAACGGCATGTGCACGTCCGACCACTCCTCGATCTTCGGCGCGAGGTACGGCGCCGCCGCCGCGGCGAACCACCGGACGAAGTTGTAGCCCGCGCTGGCCACCGGGCGCGGCGCGTCCGAGACCCCGAGCGCCAGCTCGGTGTACACCGTGTTGTTGACGCCGATGAACGCACCCGACAGCACCGTGCAGACGATCGCCGTGGTGTGCGACCCGTACCCGAGGACGACGAGGTCCGCGGCGAGCAGGACGAGCGAGGCGCCCACCACCCGCAGCGAGCCGAAGCGGGCCTGGAGCCGCGGTGCGATCAGCACCGAGAAGACGGCCAGCAGCACGCCCCAGCCGAAGAAGACCGCGCCGGAGCGGTAGGGCGACATGTTGAGCACGAACGGCGTGAAGGCCAGCACCGTGAAGAAGGCGTAGTTGTAGAAGAAGGCCGACGCGGCGGCGGAGGCGAGTCCGGGGTGGCCGAGGGCCTTGACCGGGTCCAGCAGTGAGGTGCGCCGCGCGGGCTTGGGCTGCTCCTTCAGGAAGAGCGAGATCGCGACGAAGCCGATGGCCATGAGCGCGGCGGTGCCGAAGAAGGGGTAGCGCCACTTCATGTCGCCGAGCACCGCGCCGAGCAGCGGCCCGCAGGCCATACCGAGGCCGAGCGCGGACTCGTACAGCAGGATCGCCGAGGCGGCGCCGCCGGTGGCCGCGCCGACGATGACGGCGAGCGAGGTCGAGACGAAGAGCGCGTTGCCCAGGCCCCAGCCCGCGCGGAAGCCGACGAGCTGGCCGACGCTGTCGGAGGTGCCGGCCAGCGCCGCGAAGACGACGACGAGCGCGAGGCCGCCGAGCAGCGTCTTGCGGCCGCCGATGCGGCTGGAGACGAAGCCGGTGACGAGCATCGCGACCGCGGTGATCAGGAAGTAGCTGGTGAAGAGCAGGGAGACCTGGCTGGGCGAGGCGTCCAGGCCCTTCGCGATGGACGGCAGGATCGGGTCGACGAGGCCGATGCCCATGAAGGCGACGACGGCGGCGCCTGCCGTGGCCCATACGGCGGTGGGCTGCCGCAGCAGGCTCACCTTCTCGTGCGCCGTGTCCTCGGTGTTCACGGCGTTCTCGGTGTTCGCGGCGTTCTCGGTGTGCTGGGTGCCCTCGATGCCCTCGGTGTCGGTGCCTGGCTGCATGACCCGCGTTCCCCTCTGGCCCGGCGGACGGCCGGGACGGTCGGAGTAGTTGCTGTGTGCATTCAGTTTAGGTTGGCTATAGCAACTAATGCAACCTACACGTAATCTCCGGTGCGGGCCCGCGCCACGGACCCGCCCTCCGGACGGGTGATCGTCCTTGACGCGGGCACGCGGCTGGAGGACCGTGGGGATTTATGAGGGGCGAACCCAGTTGCCCGAAGTGCGGTGGCAGGGTCAGGGCGCCCGGCCTCTTCGCCGACTCCTGGCAGTGCGACGTGCACGGCACCGTGTATCCGCTGCAACCGGTCGTCCCGCCGAGCGTCGAAGGCCTCGGCGTGGTCGTCCACCGGTCGCAGGTGCCGGTGTGGATGCCGTGGCCGCTGCCCGTCGGCTGGCTCTTCTCGGGTGTCGCCTCCGCCGGTGACGACCGCAGCGGCGGCCGCGCCACCGCCGTCGCCTGCTCCGGACCCGGACCCTTCGGCGGCCCCGGCGAACTCATGCTCGTCGCCGAGGAGCTGGGCGTCGGCCTGGGTGCCCGCTACGCCGGGATCGACGGCCCCGACCCCGGCCCCGGCATGTGTGTCGACAAGCCCCCGCACGCCAAGGTCCTCGCGGCCGGCCGCCCCACCGCCCTGTGGCACGTCGGCGGCGCCCCCGCCGACCGCGTCGTCTTCGCCGGCGAGGCCCGCGGGCTGTGGCTGTGGGCCATCGTCTGGCCCGAGGAGACCGGTCTGCTGATGTACGACGAGCTGGTCCTCACCGATCTGCGGGACGCCGGCGCCGAGGTCGATCTGCTGCCCTGCGGCGCACTCACCCCCAGGCTGCTGGCCTGACCCGCACGACACCTGCGAATCGCAGGCCCGGGCGGACGCTATCCTTGGCTTCGTCCGCTGTCCGCGCCGTCTTCCGGGAGCCCGTGCCGTGCGCATCGACCTGCACACCCACTCCACGGCCTCCGACGGCACCGACAGCCCCGCCGAGCTGATAGGCAACGCCGCCGCGGCCGGGCTCGACGTCATTGCCCTCACCGACCACGACACCGTCGCCGGGCACGCCGAGGCCGCCGCCGCGCTCGCCGGCACCCGCCTCACCCTCGTCACCGGCGCGGAGCTGTCCTGCCGCGTCGGCGGCATCAGCATGCACATGCTGGCCTACCTCTTCGACCCCGCCGAGCCGCGGCTGCACGAGGCGCGCGAACTGGTCCGCGACGACCGTGTGCCGCGCGCCCGCGGCATGGTCGCCAAGCTCCAGGAACTCGGCGTGCCCGTCACCTGGGAGCAGGTCGCCCGGATCGCCGGGGACGGCTCCGTGGGCCGCCCGCACATCGCCACCGCCATGGTCGAGCTGGGCGTCGTCCCGACCGTCTCCGACGCCTTCACCTCCGAATGGCTCGCCAACGACGGGCGCGTCTACGTCGAGAAGGCCGAGTTCGACCCCTTCGAGGCGGTCCGCCTCGTCAAGGCCGCGGGCGGCGTGACCGTCTTCGCCCACCCCGGCGCGCACAAGCGCGGCGAGACCGTGCCGGACGAGGTGATCGCGGAGCTGGCCGCCGCCGGGCTCGACGGACTGGAGGTCGACCACGTCGACCACGAGCCCGCCACGCGCGAGCGGTTGCGCGGGCTCGCGCGTGAGCTTCGTCTTCTGGCGACGGGCTCGTCCGACTACCACGGGTCCCGCAAGACCGTGCCCCTCGGGGCCTGCACGACTCCTCCGGAGGTGCTGGCCGACATCGCCGCCCGCGCGACGGGGGCGGAGCCCATCTCCGCGGTCTAGCCTCCCGCCGGGTGCCCTTGCCGCGCGGTGTGCCTCGTTCTGCCGCCGCCGGACCTTCCCGCCGTGGGTGGTTGCTCGCGCAGTGCTCCCCCCGGAGCTTCGCGTACCCCACGCGCTCCTCAAGACGCTCGCCCCGCGGCGCAGCCGCACGCCCGCCCGCGTAGGGCCACACAACACCTTCAGCTCACGACGAAAGCTCAGCCATGTTCGACCTCACCCTCTTCGGGTCCGTGTTCTTCACGCTGTTCGTGATCATGGACCCGCCCGGCATCACGCCGATCTTCCTCGCCCTCACCTCGGGGCGGGCGACCAAGGTCCAGCGGCGGATGGCGGCGCAAGCCGCATGCGTCGCGTTCGGGGTGATCGTGGTGTTCGGGCTGTGCGGGCAGCAGATCCTGGACTACCTGCATGTGTCCGTGCCCGCGCTGCGGGTCGCCGGCGGGCTGCTGCTCCTGCTCATCGCGCTGGACCTGCTGACCGGCAAGGCCGACGAGCCGACGCAGACGCGGGACGTGAACGTCGCGCTCGTGCCGCTGGGGATGCCGCTGCTCGCGGGGCCGGGGGCGATCGTCACGGTGATCCTGGCCGTGCAGAAGGCCGACGGCTTCGCGGAGCAGACCTCCGTGTGGCTGGCGATCCTGGCGATGCATGTCGTGCTGTGGCTGACGATGCGTTACTCGCTGGCGATCATCCGGGTCATCAAGGAGGGCGGTGTGGTGCTGGTGACGCGGCTGTCCGGCATGCTGCTGTCGGCGATCGCCGTGCAGTCCGTCGCCAACGGCGTCCTCGGCTTCGTGCACGGCCAGGGCGGCTGAGCCCGCCCCCGGACATGCGAAGGCGCCCCGTACGGACCTGATGTACGGGGCGCCGTGCGTGTCGGCGATCGGTCGGCGTCAGTCCGCGAGGCCTTCGGCGGGGCGGATGTAGATGCGCTGGCCGAGGGCGGCAGCCTGCTGCACGATCTTGTTGACCGCGGAGGCGTCGACCACGGTGCTGTCCACGGCGTCGCCGTTCCGATCGTCAAGTCGCATGATTTCGAAGCGCATGGGGCTTCTCCCTTCGTCCCTCGTTACATGTGTGGTCAACGAACACCCCCTTCAAAACATTCCCTACCCTAAATAAAAATCTGTGCGGCGCCGACTACTTATCCGTCGCGGCGGATACGCCGGTCCAGAACGCCACGAGCGCGGCAGCCGTCTCGGCCGGCCGTTCGGCGTTGGGGGAGTGCTCCGCGCCCTTGACGACGACGCGCCGGGCGCCCAGCCGCTCCGCCATCGTGTCCAGCAGCGGGACCGGCCAGGCGTAGTCCACCTCTCCGGACAGTACGAGCTTCGGCAGCGGTATGGCGGCAAGTTCCGCCACTCGATCCCGTTCTGTCATCAACTGGCGTGCCGTGGCGATCAGCTGTTCGGGAACGGTGCCGACCCAGCGGCGGTGCAGGAAGTCGTCGAGCCATGCCTTGCCCGCGTCGGCGGGGGCCTCGACGACGTTGCCCGACGGGGCGTCGGAGCCCTCCGCGTCCAGCGAGCGCATCGCCCACCAGGCCGTCTCCATGTCCATGGTCGGCAGGTGGTCGATCAGCAGCTGCGTCCTGACCTGCTGGGCCGCGGTGATCGCGGCCGGGCCCGAACTCATGAGGGTGAGCGACGACCACGGGCCGGGGCCGTCCGCGAGCAGTGCCGCCCGGACGATGTGGCCGCCCAGGGAGTGGCCCAGGACGTGCAGCGGGGCCCCGCCGGAGTCGGCGGCGAGCGCGGCGCCCTGCGCGGTGACGTCCGCGGCGAGCCGCCCTTGCGCGTACGCGGCCTCGTCGCGCGGGCCGCCCGACTCGTACTGGCCGCGGCCGTCCACCGCGACGACCCGGAAGCCCGCCGCGGACAGCGGGGCGAGCAGGTCGAGGAAGTCCTCCTTGCTGCCCGTGAAACCGGGGACGAGCAGCGCGGTGCCGCGAAGGTCGGGTGCCTCGGGAGCGGGCGGGGCGTCCAGGGCGGCGAAGGAATCGCGGGAGGTCTCCAGGCGGCGCGCCGAGGCGTGCGCCGGCAGATCCAGCGTGGTCGGTCGGCTCATGCAGCGAGATTACGCGGTGCATATGTCCGACAGGTTGCCGCTCGGGTCGCCGCGCGAAAGGAAACACCCCCGGCCGGATGGGGCCGGGGGTGCTCGGTGCGACCTCGCCGGGCCGTCAGGCGTCCTGCTCGACGGTGGCGGCGGCCTTGCGGGTGCGGCGGCGCGGGGCCTTCGGGGCCTCCTCGCCCTCCGGCGCCGCGGCGGGCGCGGGCACCTCGGAGGACGCGGCGGCCTTGCGGGTCCGGCGGCGCGGGGCCTTCGGCGCCTCGTCGGCGGCGGCCTCGGGAGCCTCCGCCGGGGCGGGCACCTCGGCTGCGGCCTTGCGCGTCCGGCGGCGGGGAGCCGTGGGGGCCTCCTCGGCGACCGGCGCGACCGGCGTGACCGGCTCGGCCACGACCTCGGCGACGGCTTCCGCGGCCGGTGCGGCTGCCTTGCGGGTCCGGCGGCGCGGGGCCTTCGGGGCCTCCTCGGCCTCGACGCCCGGAGCCTCGGCCGGGGCCGGGACCGCCTCGGCGGCCTTGCGCGTCCGGCGGCGCTTGGGAGCCGCCTCCTCCACCACGGGCTCGACCGGCGTCACCGGCGCGGCCTCGGCCACGGCCTCGGCTTCCACGACCGGTGCGGCGGCCTTGCGGGTGCGGCGGCGCGGGGCCTTCGGCGCCTCCTCGGCCTCGACGGCGGGCGCGGGAGCCGGAGCGGCCGGAGCCGCCTCGGCGACCGGTGCGACCGCCTCGGCCGTGCCGTCCGCGGGCGCCACCGGCGTCACGGCCGACCCGGCGGCACCGCTGCGCGTCCGGCGCCGGCGGCGCGGAGTACGCGGTCCGCCCGCGGCCTGATCGGCGGCCTCGGTGGCCGTCTCCGTGCCCGCCACGGCGTTCTCGGCGCCTTCCGCCCCGGCGGACTGGCCGCCGCGCGTCCGGCGGCGCTGCCGCGGGGTGCGCGGCGCGCGGGGCTGGCGCTCCTCGGCGGCGGGCGCGCTGCCCGCGCGTCCGCCACGGCCCCGGCCGCCGCCGCTGCGGCCACCGCCGCGGCCGCCGGTCTCGCCGAGGTCCTCGACCTCTTCGGCGTCCAGACCCGCCCGGGTGCGCTCGGCCCGGGGCAGTATGCCCTTGGTGCCGGCCGGGATGCCCAGCAGCTCGTAGAGGTGCGGGGAGGTCGAGTAGGTCTCCTCCGGGTCGTTGAAGGAGAGGTCGAGCGCCTTGTTGATCAGCTGCCAGCGCGGGATGTCGTCCCAGTCGACGAGGGTGATCGCGGTACCCGACGCGCCCGCGCGGCCGGTGCGGCCGATGCGGTGCAGATAGGTTTTCTCATCCTCGGGCGTCTGGTAGTTGATGACGTGCGTGACGCCTTCGACGTCGATACCGCGGGCGGCCACGTCGGTGCACACCAGGACGTCGACCTTGCCGTTGCGGAAGGCGCGCAGCGCCTGCTCGCGGGCGCCCTGGCCGAGGTCGCCGTGCACGGCGCCGGAGGCGAAGCCGCGCCGCTCCAGCTGCTCGGCCACGTCGGCGGCGGTGCGCTTGGTGCGGCAGAAGATCATCGCCAGGCCCCGGCCGTCGGCCTGGAGGATCCGGGAGACCAGCTCGGGCTTGTCGAGGGAGTGCGCGCGGAAGACGTGCTGCGTGGTGTTCGCCACCGTCGCGCCCTCGTCGTCCGGCGCGGTCGCGCGGATGTGGGTGGGCTGCGACATGTAGCGGCGGGCCAGGCTGATGACCGCGCCCGGCATGGTGGCCGAGAACAGCATCGTCTGCCGCTTGGCCGGCAGCATGGCCATGATCTTCTCGACGTCGGGCAGGAAGCCCAGGTCGAGCATCTCGTCGGCCTCGTCCAGCACCAGGGTGCGCACATGGCGCAGGCTGAGCTTCTTCTGGCCCGCCAGGTCCAGCAGCCGGCCCGGGGTGCCGACGACCACGTCGACGCCCTTCTTCAGTGCCTCGACCTGCGGCTCGTACGCGCGGCCGCCGTAGATGGCCTGGACGCGCACCGCGCGGACCTTGCCGGCGGTCAGCAGGTCGTTGGTCACCTGCTGGCACAGCTCGCGGGTCGGGACGACGATGAGCGCCTGCGGCATGTCGGTGATCTGCTCGGGCGTGGCGCGGCCGGCTTCGACGTCGGCGGCGACGGTCACGCGCTCCAGCAGCGGGAGGCCGAAACCGAGGGTCTTGCCCGTGCCGGTCTTCGCCTGGCCGATGACGTCGCTGCCCGCGAGGGCGACCGGGAGCGTCATCTCCTGGATCGGGAAGGGCGTGGTGATGCCTACGGCCTCGAGGGCCTCGGCCGTCTCGGGAAGGATGCCGAGGCTGCGAAATGTCGTGGGGGTCGTGGTGGTCAGGATGCTTGCCTCTTCTGTGAGACGCGGCACTGTCCGGCAAGGGGGGTCGAGTGCCCGAGCGCACCGGCGGAACCGGTGCGGGTCACTGACCGCGCAGAGGTGTCGTACAGCCTGGGGCTGTGAAGCGCGGGACCGCTGCCCTCGCTGTGCCGCGAGTGGGCCCCTCCCGATGACGGGAGGGCGGTCGGGTCGGAGCCGATCGGGCCACCGACCGGGCATCCAGGTGTTGCACACGTCGCCCGCCGGGGAAGAAAACCGGACAGGTACCGGACAGGAACCAGGCCGGTGATCGGCGGGTGCATTACCACTCTACCCCGGAAACACGTAGCTGCACCCGTTCAAATGTTTCGTTCGGGACATCATCGGGTCACACGGAGGGTGTCGGCGGGCGGGCGCGACTTGGTTATTGTGCCCCGCATGGAGACGCCTGACGACACCACCAAGCCCGCCGGGTCCGCCGAGCCCGCGGAACCCGCCATCCCTGCGGAGACGACCGGGACGGAGGGGCGGCCGACCGGCATCGCCGCGCAGGACTGGGCCGCGGCCGCCGCGGACCCGCGCTACCGCGCCGCCGTCGTCGATCTGCTGGGCGCGCTGGCCTACGGCGAGCTGGCCGCGTTCGAACGGCTCGCCGAGGACGCGAAGCTCGCACCGACCCTGGAGGACAAGGCGGAGCTGGCCGCCATGGCCGCCGCCGAGTTCCACCACTTCGCGCGGCTGCGCGACCGGCTCACCGAGATCGGCGAGGCGGCGCACGAGGCGATGGCGCCCTTCGCGACCGCGCTGGACGACTTCCACCGCCAGACCGCGCCCTCCGACTGGCTGGAAGGCCTGGTCAAGGCATACGTCGGCGACTCGATCGCGTCAGACTTCTACCGCGAGGTCGCCGTCCGGCTGGACAGCGACACCCGCACCCTGGTGCTCGCCGTCCTCGACGACACCGGCCACGCGAGCTTCGCGGTGGAGAAGGTGCGCGCCGCCATCGACGCGGAGCCCCGGGTCGGCGGCCGGCTCGCCCTGTGGGCGCGGCGGCTCATGGGCGAGGCGCTGTCCCAGGCGCAGCGCGTGGTCGCCGACCGGGACGCGCTGTCCACGATGCTCGTCGGCGGTGTCGCCGACGGCTTCGACCTGGCCGAGGTCGGCCGGATGTTCTCGCGCATCACCGAGGCCCACACCAAGCGCATGGCGGCCCTGGGCCTGGCCGCCTGACCGTCCGACCGCGCACGGCCCCCGCACCCGGCGGGGGCCGTGAACCCGGTCCGGGACTTCGGGAGAGAAAGGGTGGGCACGCCGCAGGCGCGCCCGTACCGCACCCGAGTACCTCCGAGAACGGAGTCCCGTGATCGCTCCCCTACGACCCTCCCCGCCGGGCGCACAGGCCGTGCCCGGCGGCCCGCCGGACGGGCCACCCCCAGCGGAAGCGCCTGGGTGGCCCGCCGACGACGCCACGCTCATCGCGCTGTCCACCCGCGAGCCCGAGGCCTTCGCCGGCCTCTACGACCGGCACGCCCCCGGGCTGCACCGCTACGTCGCCCGGCGGCTCGGCACGGACCTCGCGGACGACGTGGTCGGCGAGACCTTCCTGATCGCCTTCCGCCGCCGCGGGCAGTACGACGTGAGCCGCCCGCAGGCGCGCCCCTGGCTCTACGGCATCGCCGCGAACCTCATCAGCCGCCACCACCGCAGCGAGCAGCGCGCCTACCGTGCCTGGGCCAGGACCGGCGCCGACCCCGTCGCCCACTCCTTCGCGCCCGACACCGACGCCGTCGAGGGCCGCGTCACCGCCCAGGCCTCCGGCGCCGCCCTCGCCACCGCCCTGCGCGCGCTCTCCCAGGGCGACCGGCACGTGCTGCTGCTCATCGCCTGGGCCGACCTCTCCTACGAGGAGGTCGCCACCGCCCTCGGCATCCCGCTGGGCACCGTGCGCTCCCGACTGAACCGCGCCCGCCGCAAGATGCGCGCCGCGCTCCCCGGTATCGACCCGAACCTCGCCCCGGAGGGGAACACCCATGGATGAGATGACCGCCCTGCGCGAACTGCGCACCGACGCCCCCGTGCCGGACGCCGCCCGGCTCGCCGCCGGACGGTGGAAGCTGATGTCCGCGGCGCTCTCGCCGGACACCGCCCCGGCGCCGCGGTGGCGCCGCGCCGGCCACGCGGTGGCCGGGACGCTCCCGCGCCGGACGGCGCTCGCCGCGCTCACGGCCGCCGCCGTCACCGCGGGCGTGCTGGTCGCCGGCGGCGGTGCGCGGTCGCCCGGACAGGCACAGGCACAGGCGCAGACCGAGACGGTGGCGCAGGTCCTGGAGGCCGCGGCCACCCAGGCGCGGAGCGAGCCGTCCGTCCGGCCGGACGCCGACCAGTGGGTGTACGCCAAGTCGCTCGCGTGCCCCGACGACGACGGGTGCACGACCGGCGAGAGCTGGGTGCGCGGGGACGGAAGCCGGCAGTACCGCCGCAGCGACCGACTCCCCCTCGTCGGAGTGCCGACGGAGGACAGCGGCAGCCTCAGCACCTACAAGCCCGGGGCGCTGCCGCAGAAGACCTACGACCTGCTGGCCACTCTGCCCACGAACCCCCGCGCGCTGCTGGACCGGATCAACCACGACCCCTACTTCTGGGAGCCGACGGCCATCAGCGGTTACCGGCCCAACGGCCTGCAGACACCGGCCGTGCAGTTCGCGCGCATCGAAACCCTGCTGACCGTCCCGGAGATGCCGGCCGCGACCAAGGCCGCGCTCTTCCGGGCTCTTCCTCTCATCCCGGGCCTCCACGTGAGCTCCAGGCCCGTCAAGGACGCGGCGGGGCGGACGGCGATCGCGGTGCAGTACCACTTCGCGGCAGGGGCCTACCTCGGCTTCGGGGTCAAGCTGCCCGCCCAGACCGACGTGCTCTACTTCGACCCCCACACCCACGCCTACCTGGGGCAGAAGCGGACCACCGCGCGCACCCAGCCGTTCATGGTCGGGACGCTCGACCTGGCGAGGCTGGCCACCGGTGTCGTCGACCACATCGGGCAGCTGCCCGGCCAGCCGGACCCGCACCTCACCCCGGTCTCGCCGGGCGAGAAGTTCACGCCCCCGGTGAGCTGACCTTCGCGTGCCGGCCCCGGCGGGCCGGGCTGGCGAGGACGCTCAGGCCCGCGGCGGACGTCGCGAAGGCCGCGGCGAAGCTCGCCTCGGGGCGGCCGCCGCCGAAGATCGTGTAGGCCACCAGGCCGCCGGTCAGGGCGGCGACCACCCCGGTGAGCAGCAGCAGGCCCGCGTCGGGGAGCCGGGAGGGGAAGAGCCGGGCGGCGGCGAAGGCCACCAGCAGGCCGAGCACGGCATAGCCGGTGATCTGCAGGATGATCACATTCCCCTCCAGCGGCGCGGTGAGACGGACCTGTGCACCACAGGTCCTACCCGGGAGGGCGGGCACGCAAAACGGCGGTGCGGCAACCGGACCACCGGTTGCCGCACCGCCGTTGACGGTGTGTCAGAGCGCGGCGCCGAAGCCGACCTTGCGGGCGGCCGACTCGCCGATCTCGACGTAGGCCAGCCGGTCGGCGGGAACGAGCACCTTGCGCCCGTGCTCGTCGACGAGGCTGAGCAGCTTCGCGTCACCGCTCAGCGCACTGGCGACGGCCTGCTCGACCTCGTCCACCGACTGCGCGCTCTCGATGACGATCTCGCGCGGCGCGTGCAGCACGCCGATCTTGACCTCCACGGCTTGGTTACCTCCGATGGTCTGGCGGTGTGCGCGGTTGGTCGCGCCGTTACGCTGCTCAGCGTAGCCCGGCCGGACGGTGTGCGATCAGCGCCCCGTGCACGCCGTGAGCGAACACCGGGCCCGCGGCGGGACGGCCGGGGCGGCGCTCAGGAGTGCGGACCGCCCTCGGGGGCGTGGTGGCCCTCCGCGCCGTGCAGCGGGAAACCGGCGATGCCGCGCCAGGCCAGCGACGTCAGGAGCTGCACCGCGGTGTCCCGCGGCACCTCGCTGCGGCTGGCCAGCCAGTAGCGCGCGACCACCTGGGAGACACCGCCCAGCCCGACCGCCAGCAGCATCGACTGCTCGCGCGCCAGCCCGGTGTCCTCCGCGATGACCTCGCTGATCGCCTCGGCGCACTGCAACGAGACCTTGTCGACCCGCTCGCGGACCGCCGGCTCGTTCGTCAGGTCGGACTCGAAGACCAGCCGGAAGGCGCCGCCCTCGTCCTCGACGTAGGCGAAGTACGCGTCCATCGTCGCCTCGACGCGCTTCTTGTTGTCCGTCGTGGACTCCAGCGCGCCGCGCACCGACTGCAGCAGTGACTCGCAGTGCTGGTCCAGCAGAGCGAGATACAGCTCCAGTTTGCCCGGGAAGTGCTGGTAGAGCACCGGTTTGCTGACGCCGGCCCGCTCGGCGATGTCATCCATCGCGGCCGAGTGGTAACCCTGCGCGACGAAGACCTCCTGGGCGGCGCCCAGCAGCTGCTCGCGTCGGGCCCTGCGGGGCAGGCGGGTGCCGCGCGGCCGTGCCTGGGTCTGCTCGATGGCTGTCACGCCGCCTCCCAATTCTGCGGAACGAACGGATGAACGAAGGAACGTAGGCTGCGCTGGCCATCGTACTTTTCGGTAACGAGACTGCGCGCCGTACGACGGCACATTCTCACGTACTGGAACCGCGCCGGACGCGTGCGGTGACGGACGGGCCCGGCGGGCAGGCGCGTCCGGGGACGGCGCGGGCCCGGTGAGCGGCGGTCCCAGGGGCCGCGCGCGGCGCGTGACCGGGCGCGCCGGGTCACCGGCGGGTCTCGTCCTCGTCCTCGTCCACCGCGACCACCCGGCGCTGCTCGGCGGTGTCCGCGGGGTTGGCCTCGCCGTCCCGGTCCGCGGGCGGCCGGGAGGTGACCGGCTCGTCGCGGTGCTGGAGCAGGTCGGTGCGCTGCTCGGCACTGTCGGCCTCCGGGGCCTCCAGGTCCAGGTCGCCGTGCGCGTTCTCCACGGCGCCGTCGTCGTCCTCGTCGGCCTCCCGCTGGATCTGTGCGATCTGGGGGATCTCGTCGGACATGACGCCTTCCTTCCTCGCTTCCCGGCTCCCGCCGGTCCGGTGCCGGTCCGGTACGCCCCGGGCCCGTGCGGGTGGGGTCCGGTACGTCCGCGGGCCCTCCGCGGTCCGTCCCGCGCGCCCGCCCGGGCTCCTTCTTGGAGCCTAGGAGCACAAGGACGCGCGCGCAGCGCGGGCGCGCGCCCCCCGCCGGGCGGCGGCGCGCTCACTGAACGGCTACCCCCTCGGGGCGCGGCAACCGTCCCGCGGCCGGTTCTGTCCGCCTGTGTGCGGACGAACACACGACCGTTCACGTGATCGTCTCGTAACATCGGTCCATGGCCACGACGGACTACTCCCAAACCGGCGCCCCTCCGGCGTCCGTACCCCCGGCGGGCCCGGTGCTCGCCGACGGGGAGACGTCCAGGACCGTGCGGCTTCCCGGCCTCAGCCTGCTCGTCCGCTCCCGCGACGCCGCGCCGGACGGCCCGCGCGACGCGGTCGGCGCCGCCGCCACCGAACCGGCGCTCTTCGTGCACGGCCTCGGCGGCTCGTCGCAGAACTGGTCCGCGCTGATGGCCGCGCTCGACGACGTCCTCGACGTCCAGGCGCCGGACCTGCCGGGTTTCGGCCATTCCCCGCCGCCCGACGACGGCAACTACTCCGTCGCCGCGCACGCCCGCGCCGTCGTACGGCTGCTGGACGCCGAAGGCCGCGGGCCCGTGCACCTGTTCGGCAACTCGATGGGCGGCGCCGTCGCCGTCAAGGTCGCCGCCGCCCGGCCCGACCTCGTCCGCACCCTCACGCTCGTGTCGCCCGCGCTGCCCGAACTGCGGATCCAGCCCACCGCGCTGCCCACCGCGCTCGCCGCCCTGCCCGGCACCCCCGCGCTCTACCTGCGGGCCACCCGCGGATGGTCCGCCCAGCGCCGCACACAGGCGCTGCTGTCGCTGTGCTACGCCGACCCCTCCGTCGTCGGGCCCGCGGAACGCGCCGCCGCCGCGACCGAGTACCAGCGCCGGGTGGACCTGCCGTACTTCTGGGACGTGACGATCCGCTCCACCCGCGGCATCGTCAACGCGTACACGCTCGGCGGCCAGCACGCCCTGTGGCGCCAGGCCGAACGCGTCCTCGCACCGACGCTGCTGGTCTACGGCGTACGCGACAAGCTGGTGTCCTACCGCATGGCCCGCCGCGCCTACCGCACCTTCCGCGACGCACGGCTGCTGACCATCCCGCGCAGCGGGCACGTCGCCATGATGGAGCACCCGCGGCTCGTCGAGCGGGCTTTCCGCGATCTCCGCCAGGAAATCGCCGCCCGGCCCCACGCCGCCGCCGCCACGGGTAGCGTCGCGGCGACGACCGGCACGGCGGGCGCGGCGAGCGCGGGCGGCGCGGGCGGTACGCCGGGCACGGCGACGGGCATGAGCACTGCGGCAAGCGGGAGCTGATCGAGGGCGTGGGCAAACACAGCGCGCGGGACGGCCAGGACGGCCCCGGCAACGGCGACGCACGGACCGGCGGCACCCCGCGGACGGGGGGCTTCCCGGGGCCGGGCGGTGCCCCGCAGGCCGGGGGCCCCACCGGGGCTTTCCCGCAGCCCGGGGGACTCACCGGCGGCCTCTCCGGGACGGGCGGTCTCTCCCAGGTGGGCGGCGGTCCCGAGACGGAGGGCCGCGCGCCGCACGCCGGGGGCAGCGGCCCGCAGGCCGGTGGACCCCTCATGGGCTCGGGCACCTTCGCGCCCCCCGGAACCGCGCTGGGCACCCCCGGCAGCGGGCGCCGGCGGCGCACACCCGTCGGGCCCTACACCGAGCCGTTCGACCCCTTCGTCGACTCCGGCGCCTTCGCCACCGTCCGCCCGCAGGGCCCCGGCGCCCGGCCGCGTCCCGTGGAGGCCCGCCCGCCGCACCACCCCGAACACCCCGAGCACGCCGCCTGGGGAGCCCCCGACACCTGGGCCGACGACGGCGTGCGGCGCCGCGACCTGCCCTTCGACCCCGTCGAGGAATGGGCCGAGGGCTGGGCCGCGCAGGACGCCGCCACCGCCGCGGAACTGCGCGGACCGCGCGTCCACCCGCCGGGCGGCGGCGTCCCGCGGCCCCGCCAGGAGTTCCTGGACGCCTTCGAGGTGCCCGCCCCGCGCACCGAACCCGCCGCCGAGCCGGGCCCCGTCCTCCCCGCCGACCCCGCGGCCCCCGGTGGTACCGGGCCCCGCCGCAGGCTCGGTCGGGTCTGGACCATCACGGGCATCACCGGGATCGCCGCCGCGGCCGTCGTGACCGTCGCCGCAGTCACCACCGGCAACCCGCTCTCCGGCCTCGGCCGCAAGCACCCCGGGCCCGACCCCACCAGCGCGGACGTCCCGCCGCCCGCGCTCACCCCCTCGGCCGCCGCCGCGCCCACGGCGTCCGCCACGCCCACGACGTCGCTGCTCGACTACGACCAGCAGATGGACCGGCAGTACCCGCTGGCCGCCGACCTCAAGCTGTCCGGCGCCTTCGACACCGTCCCCGGCCACCAGGCCGCGCCCGGCAAGGGCAAGGTCATGACCTTCCGGGTCGACGTCGAACGCGGCCTCCCGCTGGACCCGCAGCTCTTCAGCGACACCGTCTTCCGCACCCTCAACGACGACCGCAGCTGGGGCCACGGCGGCACGATGACCTTCGAGCGGGTCGCGAGCGGGGACGCGGACATCGTCGTCACGCTCGCCAGCCCCGGGACGACGGCGAAGTGGTGCGCGAAGTCGGGGCTCGACACGACGATCGACAACGTGTCGTGCGATGCGGCGTCGACGCCGCGGACGATGATCAACGCTTACCGCTGGGCGCAGGGGGCGGATACGTTCGGGCCGGAGCTGATGCATGCGTATCGGCAGATGCTGATCAATCACGAGGTGGGGCACCGGTTGGGGCACCACCATGTGGGGTGCCCCACCGCCGGGGCCCCGGCGCCCGTGATGATGCAGCAGACGAAGTTCCTCTCGCTGAACGGCGGGCCGACGTGCAAGCCGAACGCTTGGCCTTATCCGTAGGGCGCTCCGGGGTGCTTGTTGCGGTTCGCCGCGCGACCTTCCCTTTGTGGGGGCTGGTCGCGCCGTTCTCCCCCAGAGCTTCGCCTGGGAGGTGCCCCCACGCGCCCCTTTGCGCGGCGCCGCCGTCGCTGGGTCGGGTGCCGCCACGGGGCACCTCCTCGGAATGCGCCTTCACCCTCCTACGTAGAGGGTGAGCCCCTCCCAGCGCATTCCTGCGGGGGCACCCCGCACCGTCCCCCTCCACGCGGAGTAGCGGCTGCCTGCCGGTGAGGGTGAGCGTTCTCGGGGGCGCGGGGTCCGGGCACCCGTTTTTCCACGGCGCAGGGCGCGGGTGCGTGGGACGGCAGCCGTTTTTGAGGGGCGCGGGGAACTGCGCGACAAGCCACGACGGTGGGACGATCGCGAACGCCACCGCAACAGCCACCCCATGGCGCAAAGGGGCGCGTGGGGACACCTCCCAGGCGAAGCTCTGGGGGAGAACTGCGCGACCAGCCGCGACGGTGGGGCGATCGCGAACGGCACCGCAAGAGGCACCCCTTGGCGCAAAGGGGCGCGGGGAACTGCGCGGCCAGCCCACCACCGGCGGGGGATCGCGAACGGCACCGCAAGAGGCACGGCACCCCGGAGCGTGCGGGTGGTGCAACGCGCGGGGTTGGGAGAGGTTACGCCCGTTCACCCCTTTTGATGGCGTCGCGGACAACCGTCCGCCGCCATGCCCGGACGGCGCAATACGGTCGTCGCGCCGGGCGGGACACGGACCCGCCGGGTGCGACGGACGAGAAGGGCCGGACCCGTGCGGATTGGATTACTTACCGAGGGTGGTTACCCGTACGCAAGAGGTGAGGGTGGCGCCTGGTGCGACCGCCTCGTGCGGGGGCTGCCCGGTCACGACTTCGACGTGTACGCGCTGAGCCGCTCGCCGCGCGTGGAGGCGGCCGGGCATGTGGAGTGCCCGGCCCATGTGGGGCGGGTGCGGCAGGTGCGGCTGTGGGGTCCCGCGGTGGCGGACCCGCCGCGGCGGGTCGTGCGGGGGGCTTTCCGCCGGGGGTTCCGTGAGTTCGCGGAGGCGCTGGCGGGGGCGGACGGGGGGAGTCCGGCGGGGCGGGCGGACCGTTTCGCCTGTGGGCTGTACGCGCTTGCGGACCTCGCCCAGGAGCGTCCCGGCGCGCTTCCCGCGCTGCTGCGGGGGGACGAGGCGCTCGCCGAGCTGGAGGCGGCGTGCCGGGCGCCCGGCGTGCGCCCGGTACTCGCGGACATCGTGGTGACGGAGCTGCTGACGGTCGTCGACGAGCTGGAGCGGCTGCTGCGGCCGCTGTCCGTGGAGTGGTACGGCCCGGCCGAGCTGGGCGCCGTGGACGTCTGCCACGCGGTGTCCGGCGGACCCGCCGCGCTGCCGGGTCTGCTGGCCAAACGGTTCTGCGGTACGCCGCTCGTCGTCACCGAGTACACCGTCCGCGCCCGGGAGGCGCTGCTCGCGCACCGGGCCGCCGGGCTGCCCCCTGCCGTACGGGCGCTGCTCGGCGATCTGCACCGGCTGCTGTCGGGCGAGGCCTACCGGCAGGCCGCGCTCGTGACGCCCGGGTCCGCGCACGTGCGGCGCTGGCAGGAGCGGTGCGGGGCGCCGCCGGAGCGGATGCGGACGATCCATCCCGGGATCGACGCGGGGCGCTTCGCGCGGGCCGGGGCGGCGGCGGAGGCCGAGGCGAACGCGGAGGAGAAGGTGGCGCACGCGGACCCCACGGTCGCGTGGGTGGGCCGGGTGGACCCGGCGAAGGACCTCATCGCGCTGCTGCACGCCTTCCACACGATCCGCCGCGAGGAGCCGCGGGCGCGGCTGCGGATCTTCCACGCCCGTGCGGTGGACGAGCGCGCCGCGGCCTACCTCGGCCACTGCCGCACGCTTGCCGCGCAGCTCTTCCCGGACGAGGCGGCGGACGCCCGTGCGGTGGGCGAGAGCCCGGTGAGCTTCGAGGAGATCGGCTCGCCGGGCGCGCCGGAGGCCGCGGACGCGTACGCGGCGGGTGACGTCGTGGTGCTGTCGAGCTGCGCGGAGGGCTTTCCGCTGAGCCTGGTCGAGGCGATGTTCTGCGGGCGGCCGACCGTGTCGACGGACGTCGGCGCGGTGCGCGAGGTCATCGGCGGGACCGGGCTCGTGGTGCCGCCGCGCAATCCGAAGGCGCTCGCCGAGGCGACCCTCGACCTGCTGCGCGGGCCCGACCGCGCGGCCCGGCTCGGAGCCGCGGCCCGCGAACGGGCGCTCGCCCTCTTCACCGTCACCGCGTCCGTGGACGCCTTCCGCGAGAGCTACCTCGGGGTGGTGGCCCACCACCCGGCCCGCCGCCCGGCCCTCCTCGACGCGCGGGGCGCGCCACGCCCCTTCATCACCCCCGCGGAATCCCTCGCCCCCAGCCGACTGGCCCCCACCCCGGCCCACCCCGCGTGGTCCCCCCTCCCCGAAACGGCCCGCTCATGACCCCCCACCCTTCTCCGATACCGCCCGACGCCGATCTCGACCTCACCCGCCTGTTCGCCCGCGCCGCCGTCCCCCCGGACGCGCCCGCCGATGCGCGATCCGCCGCCGGGCGGTCTGCCGTGGACGAGGGCGGGGGGTCCGGCGGGGGTGTCGCGGGAGAGGGGGCGTCAGGGGGGCGCTCGGGGGCTCGCGGGAGTGGCGAATCGATTACGCATGCGCCGCGGGCCGAGGTTGCGCGCGGGGTGTCCCGGCGGCGCGGGCCCGCCGATCCGGTGCGGGCCGTGATGCACCGGCACCGGGCCATGCTCGCCGGGGCCGTCGACGCGTGGGAGATCGCCGCCGGGCTGGAGGCGTACGGCGTGAGCGACGGGGAGGCGCGCCGGCTGCGGCACCGTGACGTGTTCGGCCTGGCCGAGGAGCTGTACGCCCGGGTGCCGCGTGCCGCGCGGGTGGTGGCCCGGCCGGAGCGCCCGGCGGCGGGGGCCGTGCGGCTGCGCGGGCGGGCGGTGGCCGCGCATCTGCTGCCGGGGGCGGGGTGTGTCCTGGCCGCGGGGCTGCCCGCGGCGGCCGGACCGGTCGCGGCGCTGGCCGCGGTCGCGCTGTGGGCGGCGCTGCGGGGCGGGCCGCTGCGGGTCGCGTACGGTGCCGGCGCGGCCGTGTGGACGTACGGGCTGCTGGCCTTCGCGCTGTACGGGCCGCCGGCCGTCACCGTGCTCGCCGGGCGCGGGCCCTTCGACACGGGCGCGGGTACGGCGGCGTTCGCCGCGCTGGCGCTGAGCCTGCTGCCCGCGGCGCTGCTGGCGCGCTGGTTCGCGGTCGCCGCCCGCGCCCAGCTCGCCCCGAGCCACGGCCTCGCCGAGTTCGCCGACGCCGTGCGGCCCCGGCTGGCGGCGGCCCTCGCCGGGTACGCCGCCGCGCTGACCGGCCTGCTGCTGGTGGCCGCCGCCCTGGCCGGGTCGGCGCCGCTCGCCGGGCCCGCGGCGCTCGGCGTGCTGCTCTTCACCGCCCGGCTGCTGGCCGTCCACGGCCGTCCGGGGCCCGCGGCGGGCGGGCTCGCCGCGGCGTGCGCGGCCGAGGCGCTGACCCTCGGGCTCGCGGCCGCCCCCGGCCACGTGGCACCGCCGGGCGGTGCGGCGGAGGCCGCGGTGTGCGGCGCCGCCGCGCTCGTGCTCGCCGTCCGGGCCTTCCGGCTGCTCGGCCGTGCGGCCGCGCACCGCCCGTTGCCGTACGCCCGCGACTGACCCTGTCACAACCCCTCAGGAGAACGACCCTTGACCACCCACATCCCCCGCCCGGCGCCACCGGCCCCGGGCAACGGCAGCGCCGGCCACCTGGCCGGCGTCCCCGCGGGCCCCGCCCGCCGTACCCCCGCGGCGCCCGGTGGCGCCGCCCGTACCGCTCCCGCGCAGGGAGGTCTTCGATGAGAGTGCTACTGCTCGGGGCCGACGGGTTCCTGGGGCGGCATGTCGCCGAGCGGCTGCTCGCGGATCCGGCGGTGCAGCTCACCGCGCTGGGGCGCAGCGACGACGCCGATGTCCGCTTCGACCTGTCGAGCGGGGCGCCGGGGGTGCTCGCCCGGTTCCTGGACGCGGTGCACCCGGGCGTGGTCGTCAACTGCGCCGGGACGACCCGGGGCGGCGCAAGGGAACTGACGCGGCAGAACACCGTCGCCGTCGCCACCGTGTGCGAGGCGATGCGGCGCAGCGGGGTCGGGGCGCGGCTGGTGCAGGTGGGCTGCGGGTCGGAGTACGGGCCGTCGCCCGCCGGGTCGTCGACCGGGGAGGACGCGGCGCCGCGGCCCGGCGGGCCGTACGGGGTGAGCAAGCTCGCCGCGACGGAGCTGGTGCTGGGTTCGGGTCTGGACGCCGTGGTGCTGCGGGTGTTCAGCCCGGTGGGGCCGGGCACGCCGACCGGCGCGCCGCTCGGGCGGATCGCCGAGGCGCTGCGCCGCGCGATGCAGAACGGCGAGCCCGAGCTGCGGCTCGGCGGGCTCGGGGTGCAGCGCGACTTCGTCGACGCGCGGGACGTGGCCCGCGCGGTGCACGCCGCGTCGCTGTCGGCGGCGCAGGGCGTGGTGAACATCGGCAGCGGCCGCGCGGTCCGGATGCGCGACATGGCCGCGGCCCTCGCGCACGTCGCGGGCTACGAGGGCGCGGTGCGCGAGCTGGACGAGCCGCCGGCGGGGGGCGCGGCGGTGCCGCCGTACCCGGACGGCTGCGGCCTGTGGCAGCAGGCCGACGTCCGCACCGCGCGCGACCGGCTGGGCTGGCGGCCGCGGATCGGCCTGGAGGAGTCGCTGGCCGACGTGTGGATGGAGGCGGCGTGCCGCGTGTGACGAAGGCGCCCCGCACCACGGGCACCGGGACCGGGCTCGCCGTGCCGGGGCTCGTGCACCCGCTCATGGCCCCGGCCGAGTGGGCCGAACTCGCGCGGCCCGGGGCCGATCTGCGCTGGGCGGCTTTCGACGTGAGCCGCGGGCCGGGGAGCCGGCCGGATCCGCTGTACGCGGAGGTGACCGCGCGCGTCCGTGAGAACGGTGTCCCACTCCTCGGGACACTGGACGCCGCGTACGGCGACCGGCCCTTCGGGGAGCTGGTGTCCGACGCCTCCCGCTACCTCGACTGGTACCAGGTCGACGGCTTCTACCTGGACCGCGCGCCCACCGCCCGCGACCATGCCGCGGACTGCCACTGGGCGGTGACGACGCTGCGCGCGCTGCTCGGCCGCGAACCGGCGGGCGGCGCCGCCCGGTCGGCGGGGGCCGGGCCCGTCGTGCTCGGCCACGGCGTCCACCCGCACCCGCGCTACGCGGAGATCGCCGACCAGCTCGTCACCTTCGCCGGGCCCTGGGACCGTTACCGCTGGTCGGAGGCCCCGCAGTGGACGGCGGCGCACCCGCCGTCCACGTTCGTCCACCTCGTGCACTCCGTGCCCGGCCTGCATCTGGACGGCGCCCTGCGCATCGCCCGCTGGCAGGGCGCGGCCACGGTGTGCCTGACCGACCGCGGTGACCGCGGCGGCACCGACCCGTGGTCGGGCCTGCCCGGATACTGGGACCGGCTGGTGCGGGCCGTCGGCGGGGCGGAGGCCGGGCCGGCGTCCGCGGCGGGTTCCGGGCCGGGCGGCGGAGGGGGCGCGGACCGGCCGCCGCCCACCATGTGACCGCCGGACGTCTCGGCCTGCGGACCGGGTGTCTTGGAATGAAGACCGGCGTGGCAGTGTTGCAGGAATGCGTGTACGAACACGCGCCCGTACCGTCTGAGACCGACCAACCGTATTGCTGAGGTCCCTGTGTCGCTGCCACCCCTGGTCGAGCCGGCCGCCGAGCTCACCGTTGACGAGGTCCGCAGATATTCGCGTCACCTGATCATCCCCGATGTGGGCATGGACGGGCAGAAGCGGCTCAAGAACGCCAAGGTGCTGATCGTCGGCGCCGGCGGTCTCGGCTCGCCCGCCCTGATGTACCTCGCCGCCGCCGGTGTCGGCACGCTCGGCATCGTGGAGTTCGACGAGGTCGACGAGTCGAACCTGCAACGCCAGATCATCCACAGCCAGTCCGACATCGGCCGCTCCAAGGCCGAGTCCGCCCGCGACTCCGTCCTGGGCATCAACCCGTACGTGAACGTCGTGCTGCACGAGACCCGGCTCGAGTCGGACAACGTGATGGAGATCTTCTCCCAGTACGACCTGATCGTCGACGGCACCGACAACTTCGCGACCCGCTACCTGGTCAACGACGCCTGTGTGCTGCTCGGCAAGCCGTACGTGTGGGGCTCGATCTACCGCTTCGACGGCCAGGCCTCGGTGTTCTGGTCCGAGCACGGCCCCTGCTACCGCTGCCTGTACCCGGAGCCCCCGCCGCCCGGCATGGTCCCCTCGTGCGCCGAGGGCGGCGTCCTCGGCGTGCTGTGCGCGTCGATCGGCTCCATCCAGGTCAACGAGGCGATCAAGCTCCTCGCGGGCATCGGCGAGCCGCTCCTCGGCCGGCTGATGATCTACGACGCCCTGGAGATGACCTACCGTACGGTCAAGGTCCGCAAGGACCCCGACTGCGCGGTGTGCGGCACCAACCCCACGGTGACCGAGCTGATCGACTACGAGGCCTTCTGCGGTGTCGTCTCCGAGGAGGCGCAGGCGGCGGCGGCCGGTTCGACGATCACTCCCAAGCAGCTCAAGGAGTGGATCGACGACGGCGAGAACATCGAGATCATCGATGTGCGCGAGCCGAACGAGTACGAGATCGTCTCGATCCCGGGCGCGAAGCTGATCCCGAAGAACGAGTTCCTGATGGGCAGCGCGCTGGAGACGCTGCCGCAGGACAAGCGGATCGTGCTGCACTGCAAGACGGGCGTGCGCAGCGCCGAGGTGCTGGCGGTCCTGAAGTCCGCGGGCTTCTCCGACGCCGTGCACGTCGGTGGCGGCGTGGTCGGCTGGGTCAACACGGTGGAGCCGCACAAGCCGATCTACTGACCGGCGCGCACACGGCACATCGCGGACGGACGGCGGGGCCGGCACCCTTCGAGGGTGCCGGCCCCGCCGTCGTGTGTACGGGAGTGCCGGGCGGTGCCGTCAGCGGTTGACGGCCTGGATCTCCCGGACGGTCACCTGCTGCGGGGTGTTGCTGACCACGCCGTCGGGCAGGTCACCGCCCGCGCCGCCCGAACCCGTCCAGCTCACCTTCCAGGTGACGGTGACCTTCAGCGGATAGGGGGCGCTGCCGACCGTCGAGCGGCGGTAGGTCATGCCGCACGGCGGGATCGCCTTCGCGTCGCCGTTGTAGGCCGCGCCGACCGAGCCGTTCGCGGCGACCGGGCACAGGCCGGAGGCGGGGTAGCGGGTCGCGTCGGCCTCGCCCGGATCGACCTCGACCGGCTGCGGCACCGCCTTCGTCTCGGCCCACAGCTGCGCGCCGCCGCCGAGGTCGATGTACGCGCGGACGCGCACGGGGCTGTAGTTCTGCGTGAGGCGCACCCACGTCGGCAGGTTGACGGTCTGGGTCTTGGCCGGGCTCGTCACCACGGTGACGCCGGGCACCCGGGTGTTCGCGTACGCCAGCTTCGACAGCATCTCGACGGTGATGACGTTCGGGGTGCCGGCGGGCGGCAGCTTGCCGTTGTCGACCCAGAAGGGCAGCGTGCCGTTGCAGTCCATGGTGCGCGGGTCGTTGCCCATCTCCGGGTTGGAGATCGGACCCCAGAACTGGCCCTTGCCCTGCTTGTCGAGGTTGAAGTCCTTGTAGCCGTCACCCCCGCCGTCCCAGGTGTAGCCCTCCTGGTAGTGCCGCTGGAGTTCGTTCATGGCCTCCAGCGCGTAGTTCGCCTGGCCGGGCACATTGGTGTCGGCGACCTGCTTGAGGACCTTCTCCTTGAACGTCTTCGGGTCGCCGACCGGGCCGATCCAGCACGGCGGTGGCGTCCACGTCACGTTCGACGAGCCCATGGGCACGGTGGCGCCCTTGCTCGTCCTGCCGGACGGGTAGGTGACGTGCACCCCTGCCGCCAGCAAACCGCTGCCGTCGCTGCCGCCGGAGGCGGACTTCGACGGGCTGGTGTACGCGAAACCCGGACCCGCGGCGGCCAGCACCAGCACCCCGGCGACCACGAATCCGCGGCATATCGCCGCGGGCACTCCTACTGCATGCACTGCTTCGCCCCTTCCTGCACGGCGAGTCCCTGGACCTGCCAGAACGGGTGCGCCGTAGCGACCTTGACCACGACCAGGGAGTAGCCGAGGTAGTTGCGGGGGTCGTCACCGGTCACGCGCACCTTCCCGGTGGCGATCTCCTTGCTGTAGAGCTTCGACTGGTCCTCGCACAGCGTGATGCCCACCGACGTGGCCTTCGCGCCGCCGCTGCCCTCGGTGAAGGCGGGCAGGTAGAAGCGGTCGGTGCCGCTGAGCGTGAGCTTGCCGCTGATGTTGGCCCGCACGAAGTCCTTGCCGTGCTCCAGCGCGGTGTTCGCCGCGTGCGCGTACAGCGGCGGGTCCTGGAGGTTCTGCTTCACCACGGCGTGGTCGACCGCCTGGAGGTAGTTCGCGGCGGCCGTGAGCGCGGCGTTCTGCGCCGTGTCGGCCGGCATCGTCCAGTCGAAGACGACCTTCACGTCGGCGGGCAGCGCCACGGCGGGGTCGATCGTCAGCGGCGCCCCGGGCCTGGACCCGGACGACGACGGCGTTGTCGATGCCGGAGCGGAGGCCGTGGTGGCGGACGGCACATCGATCGTCTTGCCCTTGTCCGACCCCGAGCTGCTCCCGCACCCCGCCGTCGCCACCGCGGCGACCGCGGCGGCAACCGCCACCGCACAGCCTGTCAGCGCCCTGTGGGCTCGCATACGTTCGGCTCCCCGTCCGGCCGTCCCGACACGGGACCGCGGGGTACGGCGCAGACGCGTACCACCCAACTGGTCCCCGATTCCAGGAAACTCACCGTACAGAAAGCGGAAGGCGCAAACGAGTGCCCCGGTGTGCGGATTCGGTCACGGCCGTGTCTCGAACGCGCCCCCGCCGCGCGCCCGGATCACAACTCGCCGCGCCGGCTGAGCTGGGTGAAGGACAGCCAGCCGGGCAGCACGGGCAGCCAGAACGTCAGCAAGCGGAAGAACAGCACCGCGGGCGTGGCCACCTCCTTGGGCAGGCCCGCCGCGATCAGACCACCGGTCAGGGCCAGCTCGACCGCGCCCACCCCGCCCGGCGTCGGGGCGGCCGAACCCAGCGCGTTGCCCGCGAGGAAGACCACCGCGATCGTCGCGTAGCTCAGGCTCCCGCCGAAGGCGCGCACACAGCCGTCCAGGCAGACCACGAAGGTCACCGTGACCATCAGCGTGCCGCCCAGGCCCGTGGCGAGCTTGCCGGGGCGCTGGAGGACGTCCAGCATGCGCGGCACCACGCCCGCGAAGAGCGCCCGCACACGCGTCGAGACGAACTTGCGCAGCGCCGGCACCGCCGTGACGACCAGCACCAGCACGCCCGCCGTCAGCAGCCCCGCCATGACCGTGCGGGACGGCGACAGCGACGGCGTCTTCTCCGTGCCCGTGATGAAGCCGAAGATCATCAGCAGCAGCACATGCATCCCGAGGCCGACGAGCTGGGAGGCGCCCACGCTCGCCACCGCCAGGCCCGGGCGCACCCCGGCCTTCTGCAGGTAGCGGGTGTTGAGCGCCACACCGCCGACCGCGGCCGGCGCCACCAGCTTCACGAACGACCCGGCGACCTGCGCGTGCACCGTCCGCGGCAGCGACAGCCGCTCGGGGACGAAACCGGCCAGCGCGCACGCGGCCGCCACATAGCTCGCCGCCGAGCCCGCCACCGCCACCAGCGCCCACTGCCAGTCCGCGTGCGCGATGGCGTGGCCGATCGGCACCGAGCTGAGCTGCGACAGCAGGAAGTACGCGGCGAAGGCGCCCGCGATGACGGTGATCAGTGTGCGCGGCTTGATGCGCTCCAGCCGTACCGGCTCCACCGGGGCCTGCGGGCGGATCAGCAGCACCTGCTGCCGGATCCGCGACAGCAGATCCTCCTCGCGGGCCTCCTCCAGGGCGATCTCTATGGCCCGCTTCTCCGCCTTGCGCTCCGCCTTCGAGACCGCCTTGCCGTCCCGTTCGTCCGCCTCGGGCTGCTCGGCGTCGGCCCGCACCGCACCCCGGCGGCCCGCCGCCTCCAGGTGTTCCTGGGCCCGCCGCTGGTCGCGGGCCTCCTTCTCGCGCGCGGACGCCGCGAGCACCGCCTCCCGCTCGCGCTGCGCCCGCTCCCGGCCGAGCTGCTTGAGCTGGGCGCGGGTGGCGCGGCTCAGCGCGATCGGCTGGAGCAGCGGCAGCGCGTTCGCGGCCGCGTCCGGCCCGAGCACGGCGACCGCGGAGGCGACCGCGCGTTCCGGGCCGACCCGCAGCGCCATCGTCGTCAGCAACTGCGCGACGTCCATCCGCAGCACGATGTCCCCGGCCGCGATCTCGCCGCCCCGCAGATCGGTCAGGAAGACCCGCCCCGACCGGTCCACCAGCAGTGACTCGCCCACCAGGCGGCGGTGCGCGATACGCCGCGACTGGAGCGCCCGGACCTGCGTCCACGCCTCGCGCAGCAGTGTGTCGGTGATCTCCTCGTCGGCCAGCGCGTCCAGCCGCCGGCCGCCGATGTGCTCGTAGACCAGCATCACGGCGTCCGGGCCCAGCTCGGAGGTCGCGATGAGCTTCGGCGCGTTCGCGCCCG
Source organism: Streptomyces sp. NPDC021224 (assembly GCF_044332905.1). Lineage (NCBI taxonomy): Bacteria > Bacillati > Actinomycetota > Actinomycetes > Kitasatosporales > Streptomycetaceae > Streptomyces > Streptomyces sp. NPDC021224. Next base: position 287,426 of record NZ_JBIRPW010000006.1, read on the forward strand.
CGGCGATCGCCGCGTACGCCAGCAGGGCCTCCTGCTCCAGGGCCTGGCGCAGCGACAGCAGGCTGCGCCGCTCGTTGATGCCGCCGACCAGGGACAGCCGGCGCCAGGCGCGGTAGAAGAAGCCCTGCGCCTGCTGCTCGCGGTCGACCACCGTGACGTCCAGCGGCGGACCGTCCTCCAGCGTCACCAGGTAGCCGCGCCCGCGGTCGGTGTCCGCCGTCCCCGGCCCGTCCTGCCGCACCCGGCGGGCGGTCTGCGGGCTGAAACCGACCCGGCGCAGCCCGGCGAGCAGCTGGCGGCCGGTCGGCCGGACGTTCGGCGAGCCGACCGCGTAGACCGTGCCGTAGCCGATCGTCCAGCCGATCAGGACCGTCACGGCGATCGAGAACGGCGTCGTGTAGCCGCCGACCAGCACCGCGAAGGCGTCCAGCAGCAGCACGAACCACAGCGCCACCCGCCAGCGCGGGCGGCGCGCCATGCCCACCGCCGTCACATAGGCGATGACCGGCGCCAGATACCCGTGCACGGGGTCGGTCATGCCCGTGCCGGACGGCGAGTTGTGGGTGAGCGCGTCGCGGATCGGGCCGGGCGCCGAATTCGTCACCCACAGGTCGGTGGCCAGCGCGGTGCCGTGCGCCAGCACCGCGGCCAGCACCCCGTCCGCGATCCGCAGCCCGTCCCGCTTGGCCAGCCGCTCGATCGCGAACGCGACCGGCACGATCAGCACGGCGATGCTCGCCGTCAGCCCCGCGAACGACGACAGCACGTCGGGCGCGTGGTCCGTGCCCTTGGTGATGTCCGTCTCCAGGCCCGTCGTGGTCGCGTGCGCGAACCCCGCGACGGCCAGCACGACGGCGATGCCCAGCAGGCCGAGCAGGAAGCGTACGAGGTCGGCGGGCCGGTGCACGCGCGCGGCGAGCAGCGGCTCGTCGACGGCGACGGGCGCCGGGTAGGGCTCGGGCACGACGGTGTGCCCGTGCCCGTGGTCCTCGCCGTGCCCGGGTTCCTCTTCGTGCCCCGGGCCGTCGGCGGAGGGGGAGCCGCCCTCCCCGCCGTCGCCCCGGTCGGCGGGCGGAGTGTCGCCGGAGCCGCCGGTCGGACGGGGGGCGCCGCCGTCGGGGCCCTTCCCGCCGTGCCCGCCCCTGCCGCTCCCGTCACGCGCCGGGTCGGGGGGCGTGCCCCCGGCGTCCGGCCGGTCGGGGGCGCCGCCGGGCCCTTCACCGTCCCGCCCGGGGCCGCCGTCGGCGCCCCCGTCGTCGGAGGCGCCGTGGCCGGGCCGGTCGCGGTGGCCGTCGGCACCGGTGTGCGGACGGGGCCGGGCGCCGCCCCCGTTTCCGGGCGCGGGCAGCGCTCGACGGGCGCGGGAGGCCGCTCCGGCCTCGTCCGCGCCCGGCTGCTGATCCGCTTCGGTCTCTTCTTGATCTCGTATCACCAGTCACCGCCGGGACGATGGTGGCATGAGCACCGTACGGATGACACCGGAACCCCCCGGTGTCGGTGGTCTGCGGCAGGATTGGGCGGATGAGCGACGAGAGCGCGGAGAACGCCGGGAAAGCCCCCGACGGTCCCGGTGAATACGCGGACAAGGTGCTCGACACCGTCGACCTGATCCCGCCCGGACGCGTCATGAGCTACGGCGACGTCGCCGAGTGGCTCGGCGAGGGCGGCCCCCGCCAGGTCGGCCGGGTGCTCTCGCTGTACGGCAGCGGGGTGCCGTGGTGGCGCGTCGTCCGCGCCGACGGGGCGCTGCTGCCCGGCCACGAGCTGAGGGCACTGGACGCCTACCGGGCCGAGGGCACCCCGCTGCGCACCGCGGGTCCCGCCGCCGAGGGCCACGTACCGCGCATCGACATGCGCCGGGCGCGCTGGGACGGGCGCACGCCCGGCGCGGACGGCGGCTGACGGCCGGAAACTCATGCCTCCCAGCTTCCGCCATCCGTGGCCGGACCACGGCATCGCCCCGCCGGGCGGCCGCGCGGGGCACGGCGGCGCCGGGCGCGCGTCCTCAGCGGCGCGGGGTACGGCGCGGGCGACCACCCGCGGTCCGGTGATCCGGCGACGACCGGACCACCCCTCCGCGACGGTGACGACCGCCGCCGACGCCACGGCAGAGGCCGCCGCGAGCACCCGCCCGGCGCACGGCGGCGTGTCCGCCCGCCGGACGGCGTAGCGTCGGGGGCCGGCGCCCCGGGCCGCCGCGTACCGCCCGCGGCACAGCGGCGAGCGCCGCGGCGAGCCCACCCCGGCGTACAGCCGTACGCACCCCACCACCCGGCGCGCCCGCGCGCCCCCGCACCACCGACCACCACGAAACCGGCGAACCACGTGATCCTGTCTCCTCCTCCCGCCCCCGCGGCCTCCGCGGCAACCGGCTACCGGCTGCTGCGGACCCCGCCGGAGCCCGTGCGGCCCCCTGTGCTGGACGCGGACCAGCGGGCGGTGGTTGAGCACCGGGACGGTCCGCTGCTGGTGCTCGCCGGGCCCGGCACCGGCAAGACCACGACGCTCGTGGAATCCGTACTCGCCCGGGTGCGGGCCGGGACGGCGCCGGACCGCGTCCTCGTCCTGACCTTCGGCCGCCGCGCCGCCGTCGATCTGCGCGACCGGATGGCCGCACGCGGCCTCGCCGGGCTGCACGCGAGCACCTTCCACTCCTTCTGCTACGCCCTGATCCGCGAGGAGCAGAGCCCCGAGGCCTTCGAGGAGCCGGTGCGGCTGCTGTCCGGGCCCGAGCAGGACCTGCTGGTCCGCGAGCTGCTCGCCGGGCAGCCCGGGCTGGAGAAGGAGGGCCTCGGCCGGGTCCGCTGGCCCAAGGACCTGCGGGCGGCCCTCACCACGCGGGGCTTCGCCGACGAGGTGCGCGCGGTGCTGGCCCGCACCCGCGAGCTGGGCCTCGGACCGGACGCGCTCGCCGCCTTCGCCACACGCATCGGCCGCCCCGACTGGACCGCGGCGGCCGCCTTCCTGGACGAGTACCTGGAGGTCACCGAGCTGGGCGGGATGGTCGACTACGCCGAACTGGTGCACCGCGCGGTACTGCTGGCCCGGCGCCCCGAGGTGTACGAGCGGCTGTCGCGGCGCTACGACGCCGTCTACGTCGACGAGTACCAGGACACCGACCCCGCGCAGGTGCGGCTGCTGCGGGCGCTCGCCGGGCAGGGCCGCACGCTCGTCGCGTTCGGCGACCCGGACCAGTCCGTCTACGCCTTCCGCGGCGCCGACGTGAACGGCATCCTCGGCTTCCCCGAGCAGTTCCCCGGGCGCGACGGGCGCCCCGCGCCGGTACGGGTGCTGCGCGCCTCGCGGCGGGCGCGCGCCGGACTGCTCGCGGCGACCCGGCAGCTCGCCGCGCGCATGCCGCTGCCCCGCCTCCCCGCCGCCGCCGTCCGCGCCCACCGCGCACCGGCCGCGCTCGCGCCGGGCGGCACGGTGGCCGTTCGCACGTACCCGACGCCGGGCGCGGAGGTCGAGTCCGTCGCGGACACGCTGCGGCGCGCGCACCTGGAGGACGGGCTGCCCTGGCACGACATGGCCGTCCTGACCCGCTCCACCGCCGCCCTCGCCCCCCTCCGCCGCGCCCTCACCACGGCAGGCGTCCCCATCGACCTCCCCCCCTCCACCACCCCCCTCCACACCGACCCCGCCCTGACCCCCCTCCTCCTCGCCCTCCGCCTCGCCGCGACCTCCCTCCTCCCCGACCGAGCGACCGAGAAAGCCGCCGGGAACCCGCCGGAGGCGCCGGTCGGCGGGGACGCGCCGGGTGAGGACTTCTCCGGGCCCCGAGGGCAGGCGGGGACCGCCGGGGACCCGGCGGAGGCGGCGGACGGCGCCGGGGCCGTGCCCGCGGCCCAGACGCCTCCTGCGGGTCCGGTCGGCGGGGACGCGCCGGGTGAGGACTTCCGCGGGCAGGCGGAGACCGCCGGGGATCCGGCGGACGGCGCCCGATCCGTACCGCCCCCCGCCGGAAAGGCGGGCGCCGCCGGAGACGCTGTCTCCTCCGGGGCGGCGGACGGTGTGCGGGTCGGGGTCGAGGACGCGCTCACGTTGCTCGGGTCGCCGCTCGGGGGGATGGACGCCGGGGATCTGCGGCGGCTGGGGCGTGCGCTGCGGGAGGAGGAGCGGGCGGCGGGGGCCGCCGTACCGCGGCCGTCGGACGAGCTGATCGCGGAGGCGCTGAGCGAGCCGCGGCGGCTCGTCGCGCACGACGCCTCGTACGCCCGCGCCCCGCGGCGCCTGGCCGCGCTGCTGGGCCGGGCCCGTGCGGCGCTCGCGGCGGGCGGCACCGCCGAGGACGCCCTGTGGGCGCTGTGGGACGGCACCCCGTGGGCGGCCCGGCTGGAGCGGGCCGCCCTGCGCGGCGGCGCGGCGGGCCGCAACGCCGACCGCGACCTGGACGCGGTGTGCGCGCTGTTCGAGTCGGCGGCCCGCGCGGAGGAGCGCACGGGCGGCCGCGGCGCCCTGAACTTCCTGGAGGAGCTGTCCCACCACGACATCGCCGCCGACACCCTGAGCGGCCGCACCGTCCGCCCGGACGCGGTGCGCCTGATGACCGCGCACCGCGCGAAGGGCCTGGAGTGGCGGCTCGTGGTGGTCGCGGGCGTGCAGGAGGGCGTGTGGCCCGACCTGCGCCGCCGCGGCTCGCTGCTGGAGGCGGACCGGATCGGCCGTGACGGCATCGCCCCGCCGCTGAGCCAGGGCGCGCTGCTCGCGGAGGAGCGCCGGCTGTTCTACGTCGCGGCGACCCGCGCGTCCGAGCGCCTGCTCGTGACGGCGGTGCGGTCCGCAGCGGACGACGGCGACCAGCCGTCCCGCTTCCTCGCGGAGCTGGGCGTGCCGCCGCAGGACGTGACGCACCGGCCGCGCCGCCCGCTCGCGGTGGCCGCGCTGGTCGCGGAGTTGCGGGCGACGGCCGTCGACCCGGCGGCCTCGCCCGCGCTGCGGGACGCCGCCGCCCGCCGCCTGGCGCGGCTAGCGGCGCTGAACGACGACGGCCACCCGCTGGTCCCGGCGGCGCACCCGGGCCGCTGGTGGGGCCTGTACGAGCCGACGGCCTCGGCCGTACCGCTGCGGGACCGCGACCAGCCGGTCGCCCTGTCCGGCAGCGCGCTGGACCAGCTCGCCAACACGTGCGCCCTGCAGTGGTTCCTGGGCCGTGAGGTCAAGGCGGAGCCGCCCGCGACGGCCGCGCAGGGCTTCGGCAACGTCGTGCACGTGCTGGCCGACGAGGTCGCGTCCGGCCGCGCGCCCGCGGACCTGGACGTGCTGATGGCCCGGCTGGACAACGTGTGGGACGCGCTCGCCTTCGACGCGCCGTGGAAGTCGCGGCAGGAGAAGGACAACGCCCGCGCGGCCCTGGAGCGCTTCCTGCGCTGGCACGTCATGGAGCGCGGCCGCACCCCGGTCGCGTCCGAGCACGACTTCGACGTCACCCTCGCCGCGGGCGACGCCCAGGTGCGGATCCGCGGCAGCATGGACCGGGTCGAGACGGACGCGCAGGGCGCCGCCTATGTCGTGGACTTCAAGACCGGCCGTGCCAAGCCGACCGCCGCCGAGGTGGCCCGCCACCCGCAGCTGGCCGTCTATCAGCTGGCGGTGCGCGAGGGCGCCGTCGATCCGCTGTTCGGCGGCGCCACCCCGCCCGCGGGCGGGGCCGAACTCGTCCAGCTGCGGCTGGGCGCGGCCCGCCGCGACGGCGGCGAGACCGTACCTGCGGTGCAGCGGCAGGAGCCGCTCGCGGGGGAGTGGGCCGAGGACCTGCTGGCCACGGCCGCGGCCCGGGTGCTGGACGAGCGTTTCACCCCGGCCGCCGGCCAGCACTGCGCGCACTGCGCCTTCCGCGCCTCCTGCACGGCCCGCCCGGAGGGGCGGCAGGTCGTCGAGTGACGGGAAACCGCCTGCCGGGTGGCCGACATGTTGCCGCCGGGCGACGGGAAAGCGCGCCCGAGCTGCGCGAACGGGCGCGGTCGTCGGTGTCGGTGGCGCCCGCTATGGTTTTCCTGTGCCACCCGGGGTGGGGAAGCGCGCCCACGCGGGCGTTGCCGGCACGGTATCGAGGGGGTACGGGCCATGCCGGCCACACGAACGTTCATCGCGGCGCTCTGCGCCGTAGCGGCGGGAGGCGCCGCCCTCACCGGATGCGGCGGTGACAAGGGCGACGACGCGGCCCCGCTGCTGAAGCCGGCCGCGACGACGGCGGCGCCGACGACGGCCGCCGAGCCCTTCGCGGACAAGACGGCGGAGGAAGTGCTCAAGCAGGCCGAGCAGGGCATGCGCGACACGGGCGCCATGACGTACGAGCTGTCCGGTTCGGACGCGGACACCGGCCAGATGCACGTCAAGGGCACCTTGACGACGACGAACAAGTGCGCCCTCGCCGTGGACATGGGCCAGGGCAAGGTCCAGCTGATCTTCACCGGCGGCGACTACACGTACATGAAGGGCGACAACACCTTCTGGACGGAGAACGCCGACGCCGAGTCCGCGAAGGTCATCGGCGACAAGTGGGTGAAGATCCCCTCCTCCGAGTTCGACTCGGACGACAAGGACAACTTCAAGACCATGTGCGACCTCAACGGCATGATCGACACGCTCAGCGAGGACGACGGGGACACGACCAGCACGCTGACGAAGGGCCACACGGCCACGGTCGGCGGCCAGCAGGTGTTCCAGCTCCTTGAGACCGACAACAAGGACAAGACGACCATATCCGTCACGACGGGCGACAGCCCCGTCATCGTGCGGGCGGAGGGCACCAGCGACGGCCAGCCGATGCTCATGGTCTTCTCCGACTTCGGCAAGCAGCCGAACGTGACGGCGCCGCCGCCCTCGCTGACCATCGACCCGAGCAAGGTCGGCGGCCCCGGCGGCCTGCACATCTGACCGGCACGCCGGCCTGCCGCGGTGCCCCGTGCGGGGTATCGCAGCAGGCCAGCGGCTCCCGGTGTCGGCGGCTCCGGATAGCCTCCATGGGTGGCGACCCGCATCGAATCGCCCGAGCAGCTGAAGGAGCTGCTGGGCATCCCGTTCACCCCGGAGCAGACGGCGTGCATCGTCGCGCCGCTCGCCCCGGGTGTGATCGTGGCCGGCGCGGGCTCCGGCAAGACCACGGTGATGGCCGCCCGGGTGGTCTGGCTCGTCGGTACGGGCCAGGTCGCGCCCGAGCAGGTGCTGGGCCTGACCTTCACCAACAAGGCGGCCGGTGAGCTGGCCGAACGCGTCCGCAAGGCGCTGGTCCGGGCGGGCGTGACGGACGGCGACGCGGACGACGCCCCCGGCCGCCGCGAGGCCCCGGTGGCCGATCCCGGCACGGATTCCGGCGCCGATCCGGACGCCGGGCACCCCGGCGAGCCGCAGATCTCGACCTACCACGCCTTCGCCGGGCAGCTGCTCAAGGACCACGGCCTGCGCATCGGCCTGGAGCCGACCGCCCGGCTGCTGGCCGACGCCACCCGCTACCAGCTCGCCGCCCAGGTGCTGCGGGCCGCCCCCGGGCCCTACCCGGCGCTCACCAAGGGCCTGCCCACGCTCGTCGGGGATCTGCTGGCGCTCGCCGGGGAGCTGTCCGAGCACCTGGTGCCGCCCGAGCGGCTGCGCGCGTACGACGAGCGGCTGGCGGCCGAGCTGGCCGGTCTCGACCCCGCCCGCCGCGGCTTCGCCTGGGTGAAGGACGTCCGCCAGGCGGTGGCCGCCCGCCAGGACCTCGCCGGGCTGGCCGCCGCCTACCGCGAGGGCAAACGGCAGCGCGACCTGCTGGACTTCGGCGACCAGATCGCGCTGTCCGCGACGCTCGCGCAGACCCGCCCCGAGGTCGGCGCCGCGCTGCGCGAGCAGTACCGGGTGGTGCTGCTCGACGAGTACCAGGACACCTCCGTCGCCCAGCGGCTGCTGCTGGCCGGGCTCTTCGGCGGCGGCACGGGCCACGCCGTCACCGCCGTCGGCGACCCCTGCCAGGCCATCTACGGATGGCGCGGCGCCAGCGTCGCCAACCTCGACGACTTCCCCGCGCACTTCCCCCACGCCGACGGCCGCCCCGCCGACCGCTACGCGCTCAGCGAGAACCGCCGCTCCGGCGGCCGCCTGCTCGACCTGGCCAACACCCTCGCCGCGGAGCTGCGCGCCCGGCACGAGGGTGTCGAGGCGCTGCGGCCCGCGCCCGGCGCCGAGCACGACGGCCTGGTGCGCTGCGCCCTGCTGCCCACCCAGGCGGACGAGACGGCCTGGCTCGCCGACTCCGTCGCCCACCTGGTGCGTACCGGCACACCCCCCGGCGGCATCGCGGTGCTGTGCCGTACGGCCGCGCACTTCCCGGAGATCCACGCGGCGCTCGTGGCCCGCGAGGTGCCCGTCGAGGTCGTGGGCCTGTCCGGGCTGCTGCACCTGCCGGAGGTCGCCGACCTGGTCGCGGTGTGCGAGGTGCTGCACGACCCGACCGCCAACGCCTCCCTGGTACGGCTGCTGACCGGCCCGCGCTGGCGGATCGGCCCGCGCGACCTGGCCCTGCTGGGCCGCCGCGCCCGGCTGCTCGTCCGCCACGGGGCCGACGCGGGCGGGGACGGGCGGGACCGGCTGGCCGCCGCCGTGGAGGGCGTCGACCCGGCCGAGGTCGTCTCGCTGGCCGACGCGCTGGAGACCTTCGCCGATCTCCCCGGCCCCGACGACGGCCTGCCCTTCTCCGCCGAGGCCCGGGTGCGCTTCGCGCGGCTCGCGACCGAGATCCGCGACCTGCGCCGCTCGCTGGCCGACCCGCTGATGGACGTGCTGCACCGGGTGCTGGCCGTGACCGGCCTGGAGGTCGAGCTGTCGGCCTCCCCGCACGCCCTCGCCGCCCGCCGCCGCGAGACGCTCACGAACTTCCTGGACGTCGCCGCGGGCTTCGCGGCCCTGGACGGCGAAGCCACGCTGCTGGCCTTCCTGGGCTTCCTGCACACCGCCGCCGAGTACGAGAAGGGCCTGGACAGCTCGCTGCCGGGCGGCGAGAACACCGTCAAGGTGCTGACCGCGCACAAGTCCAAGGGCCTGGAGTGGGACGTGGTGGTGGTGCCCGGACTCGTCGACCGGGGCTTCCCCAGCACCCGAGGGCGCGAGCTGTGGCCCGTCAACGCCAAGGTGCTGCCGCACGGGCTGCGCGGCGACGCCGCCACCCTGCCCGACGTCCCGGAGTGGACGCGTGCCGGGCTCGACGGCTTCCGCGAGGCCATGAAGGAGCACCAGCGCATCGAGGAACTGCGGCTCGGCTACGTCACCTTCACCCGGCCCCGCTCCCTGCTGCTGGGCTCGGGCCACTGGTGGGGGCCGACGCAGAAGTCCCCCTTCGGGCCCTCCGCCTTCCTCGACGCCCTGCGCGCGCACTGCGAGGCCGGGTACGGCGAGATCGAGGCCTGGGCGGAGGAGCCCGAGCAGGGCGCCGCCAACCCTGCCCTGGAGGAGACCGCCGAACCCGCCTGGCCGCTGCCCCTGGACCCGCGGGCGCTGCACCGCCGCCGCACCGCGGCCCGCCGGGTGCTGGCCTACGCGGCGCGGGAGGAGGGCGGCGCCGAGGTGTACGGCGGCGGCCCGGCCGCGATCCCCGGGGCACGGGAGGCGGCCGACCCGGCGCACGGCTTCGACGACCGGGACCCCGACGACCCCGACGACCCCGACGACCCCGACGACCTCGGTGACCGGGGCTTCGGCGGTACGGGCGACGGCGTCACCGGCGGGGACGGGCTGGATCCGGCCGAGGCCCGGCTCGTCGCGTCCTGGGACCGCGACCTGGACGCGCTGGCCGACGAGCTGCGCCGCTCCCGCGCCACCGTGCGGGACGTCCCGCTCCCCCCCACCCTCACCGCGAGCCAGCTCATGCTGCTGGCCTCCGACCCCGACGCGCTGGCCCGCGAGCTGGCCCGCCCGCTGCCGCACCCGCCCGCGCCCGCCGCCCGCCGCGGCACCCGCTTCCACGCCTGGGTCCAGTCCCGCTACGACGCCCGCCCGCTCTTCGGACCCGAGGACCTGCCCGGTATCGAGGGCGGCGACGAGATCGCCGACGAGGCCGACCTGACGGCCCTCAAGGAGGCCTTCCTGCGCAGCCCCTACGCCGACCGCACCCCGTACCGGGTCGAGGTCCCGGTGCACCTCACGCTGGGCGGCCGGGTCGTGCGGGGCCGGATAGACGCGGTGTACCGCCACGCCGTGGCACCGGGCGGGACGCAACCGAGTCCCGGCCGGGACACCGACCCTGACGCGTACACGTACGAGATCGTCGACTGGAAGACCGGGCGTGACCCGGGGGCGACCGCCGACCCGCTGCAACTGGCGATCTACCGGCTGGCCTGGGCGGAGATGCTGGGCGTGCCGCCCGAGCGGGTGTCCGCGGCCTTCCTCTTCGTGCGCAGCGGCGAGATCGTGCGCCCGGCCCCGCTGCCGGACCGCACCGCGCTGGAGAGGCTGCTGGCAGCGGGCTGACCGGGCTCGGCGGGTCCCGTTCCGCGGGCGCACCGCGAGCCGGGCTACGCTCATAGGGCGCGCTCCACCTCGGACGACGTGGCGTATCCGTACCGTCACCGGGAATTTCCCTGGCCGCCGGAGGTTGGCACCTGCCGGACGACAAGGTGGTGCGCCGGTGTACGTACCCACGCTCGACGGGGAGATGGAAACGACCTTGACCGGACTTGACGCGAAGGACCGCCCGCTCGCCCTCACCTACACGGGGGTGGACCGCGCCGCGCACCACCGGACGGACGAGGCATGGCTCGCCGCGGCGTGGAGCCACCCGACGACCCGGGTCTTCGTGGTCTCCGGCGGGCAGGTGCTGGTCGAGGACGCCCCCGACGGCCGTACCGAACTGGTCATGACCCCGGCGTTCGACGCGCCGGAGACCGAGATGCACCGCTACTTCCTCGGTATCGACCCCGACGGCGTGCGCTACTTCGCCCTCCAGAAGGACGCGCTGCCCGGCCGGATGGACGGCGCCGCGCGGCCCGCCGGGCTGCGTGAGGTCGGCGGGCTGCTCTCGCCGCTGGAGGCGGGCCTCATGGTGCACGCGGTGGCACTGGAGAACTGGCAGCGCATGCACCGCTTCTGCTCCCGCTGCGGCGAACGCACCGTCATCGCCGCCGCGGGCCACATCCGGCGCTGCCCCGCGTGCCTGACCGAGCACTACCCGCGCACCGATCCCGCCGTCATCATGCTCGTCACCGACGACCAGGACCGCGCGCTGCTGGGCCGCCAGCTGCACTGGCCGGAGGGCCGCTTCTCCACGCTGGCCGGTTTCGTCGAGCCGGGCGAGGCGATCGAGCAGGCGGTGCGCCGCGAGGTCGCCGAGGAGGTCGGCGTCACGGTCGGCGACGACGTCACGTACATGGCGAGCCAGCCGTGGCCCTTCCCGTCCAGCCTGATGCTGGGCTTCTTCGCGCGCGCGACCTCGTCCGAGATCAGCGTGGACGGCGAGGAGATCCACGAGGCCCGCTGGTTCTCCCGCGAGGAGCTGCGCGCCGCCTTCGCCTCCGGCGAGGTGCTGCCGCCGTTCGGCATCTCCATCGCCGCCCGGCTCATCGAGCAGTGGTACGGAGCGCCGCTGCCCCGCCCCTGAGCGCGGGGCGGGGCAGCGGGGCCGTGCGGTACGGGGCCCCGGGGTACGGGGCCGTCGGGCGCGGTCCCGTGGCGGGCGGGCGGAGGCTCAGACGCCGAGCGCCTGCTTGACCTGGGCCAGGCTCGGGTTGGTCATGACGACCTCGGCAGCGCCCGAGGACGGGACGACCTGGACGGTGGGCACGGTCTGGTTGCCGCCGTTCGCCTCCTCGACGAACTTGGCCGAGTCCGGGTGCTCCTCGATGTTGATCTCGGTGTAGGCGATGCCCTCGCGGTCGAGCTGGGACTTCAGTCGGCGGCAGTAGCCGCACCAGCTGGTGCTGTACATGGTCACGGTGCCCGGCATCGGTGGTCGCTCCTCGTCGCGAGAAAATCTGGCACTTCGCTAACGCCGGGCCCCCGGCGGTCATTCCGGACCCGGCGCGGGGCCCGGTTCGGGTAGGGCCTGTGGACAACTTTCCCGGGCTGTCCGCCGGACCTGGCAGAGTGGCGGTGTGACTGCGACAACCCACGACACGCTCTTTCCCTCGGCGCCCGAGTCGGCGGACGCGGTGCTCGACGGCCTCGATCCCGAGCAGCGCGCCGTGGCGACGGCGCTGCGCGGCCCCGTGTGCGTGCTGGCCGGTGCCGGCACGGGCAAGACCCGGGCGATCACCCACCGGATCGCCTACGGCGTGCGGGCCGGTATCCTCCAGCCGGCGAGCGTGCTCGCGGTCACCTTCACCGCGCGGGCGGCGGGCGAGATGCGCGGCCGGCTGCGGCAGCTCGGCGCGGGCGGCGTCCAGGCCCGTACGTTCCACTCCGCGGCCCTGCGCCAGCTCCAGTACTTCTGGCCGCGCGCGATCGGCGGCGAGATGCCCCGGCTGCTGGAGCGCAAGGTCCAGCTGGTCGCCGAGGCCGGTGCGCGCAGCCGCATCCGGCTCGACCGCAACGAGCTGCGGGACGTCACCAGCGAGATCGAGTGGTGCAAGGTCACCCAGACCGTGCCCGAGGACTACCCGGCGGTCGCCGCCAAGACGGGCCGGGACGTACCGCGCGACCCCGCCGAGGTCGCCCGGATCTACGCCACGTACGAGCAGCTCAAGCGCGACCGCGGCATGATCGACTTCGAGGACGTGCTGCTGCTGACGGTCGGGGTGCTCCAGGACCGGCCGGACGTCGCCGACACCGTCCGCTCCCAGTACCAGCACTTCGTGGTGGACGAGTACCAGGACGTCAGCCCGCTCCAGCAGCGGTTGCTCGACCTGTGGCTCGGCGGCCGGGAGACCCTGTGCGTGGTCGGCGACGCGTCGCAGACCATCTACTCCTTCACCGGCGCCACCCCCGAGTATCTGCTCGGCTTCCGCTCCCGCTACCCGGACGCCACCGTCGTCAAGCTGGTGCGCGACTACCGCTCGACACCCCAGGTGGTGTCCCTGGCCAACGGCCTGCTCGGACAGGCCCGCGGGCAGGCCGCCGCGCACCGCCTGGAACTGGTCTCCCAGCGCGAGGCCGGCCCCGAGCCCTCGTACACCGAGTACGCCGACGAGCCCGCCGAGGCCGCCGGAGCCGCCCGGCGGATCCGCGAGCTGATGGACTCCGGGGTCCGCGCCAGCGAGATCGCGGTGCTCTTCCGGATCAACGCCCAGTCCGAGGTCTACGAGCAGGCCCTCGCCGACGCCGGGGTGCCCTACCAGCTGCGCGGCGCCGAGCGCTTCTTCGAGCGGCCCGAGGTGCGCGAGGCGGGCATGCTGCTGCGCGGCGCCGCCCGCGCCTCCACCGACCCGGAGGAGACCGCGGCCGGTGTGCCGGACCAGGTGCGGGCCGTGCTCAGCTCCCGCGGCTGGGCCTCGGAGCCGCCCGCCGGATCCGGCGCGGTGCGGGACCGCTGGGAGTCGCTGGCCGCGCTGGTGCGGCTCGCGGAGGACTTCGCGACCGCCCGCCCGGCCGCGACGCTCGCCGACTTCGTGGCCGAGCTGGACGAGCGGGCGGGGGTGCAGCACGCCCCGACCGTGGAGGGCGTCACGCTCGCCTCGCTGCACGCGGCCAAGGGCCTGGAGTGGGACGCGGTCTTCGTCGTCGGCCTGACCGAGGGCACGCTGCCCATCACCTACGCCAAGACCGACGAGCAGGTCGAGGAGGAGCGCCGGCTGCTCTACGTCGGCGTCACCCGGGCCCGTGAGCACCTGTCGCTGTCCTGGGCGCTGTCCCGCTCGCCCGGCGGCCGCGGCACCCGCAAGCCCTCCCGGTTCCTGGACGGGCTGCGGCCCGGCTCCGCACCGCGCGGCGCCCGGACGGCGGGCGGCGGCGCGGGCGGGGTGGAGCGCGGCTCCGGCGGGCGCAAGCGGCGCGGCCCGGTGCTGTGCCGGGTGTGCGGGCGGACGCTGTCGGACGCCCGCGAGATCAAGCTCATGCGCTGCGAGGACTGCCCGTCGGATCTGGACGAGGGCCTGTTCGAGCGGCTGCGCGCCTGGCGCTCGGAGCAGGCCAAGGCGCTCGGCCAGCCGGCCTACTGCGTCTTCACCGACCGGACACTGCTGGCGATCGCCGAGGTCAGGCCGGAGGACGCCGGGGGCCTCGCGGTGATCCCCGGGGTGGGCGCGCGCAAGCTCGACAAGTTCGGGGCCGACGTGCTCGCGCTGTGCGCGGGCGAGGCCGCGGGGGAGGCGGCGGACGAGGCCGGGGACGAGGCCGGAGGCGAGGCCGCGGACGGGGCCGAGGGGGCCGCGCGGGAAGCTTCCGAGAAATCTGAAGAAGGAGCCGAAAAATAGTTTGCGCATCCCGCGGGGGTCCCCATAGCCTTCACGAGCGCGGTTGAGAACGGCTCTTCCAAGAGCCCGCCCGATCGTGATGTAATACGCAAGAACGGTCCATCAGCCTTACGAGACGCCGAGAGGAGGCGAGCCAGATGTCCACGCAGATTCTGATCACGAAACTGACCGATCGTCCGGTCGCCCCCGCCATTCTCGGCATGCCCTCGGCTGCCACCGGTCTGATGTCCTCCGCGCTTCTCGCGGCAGCTCCGGCTGCCCGGCTGCGCAGTGAGCGACCGACCGAGGCGTCCGCGGTAGCGGCAGCGCAGGCGAAGGCGTATGCCTTCGGCCGCGCGGCGGCGGCAGCGGATGCCGGCAACCAGACCGTCATCGGTGCCGCAGGCGCCCATGGCTTCGGCAATGGACAGCAGAAGACGCAGCAGTTCGGTAAGTGGGCCTTCCGCGGGCTCGAACCCTGGAGTGATCCAGCCTGACATCGCATCAGGTCGGCACCTCAGGGCCGCGGAATCCCAGACCGGGATCCGCGGCCCTTCTGTTTTCCGCCCGCGGACGGACGCCGTCGTCCGCGGACAGACAGACACAACAGCACACCGGCCGACCCGGCCGGCCCGAAAGACGAGGAACGAACACACCGTGCACACCGCCCAGCACGCACCGTCCGGACCCGCCCCCGACCCGAGCCGCCCGCCCGCACAGCCCCCGGAGACCACCTTGCTTCCCCTGACCGAGCTCGACGACGAGATCGAGCGCCTCGGCGTGCCCGTCCCGTGCCGCACCTACGACCCGGAGGTCTTCTTCGCCGAGTCCCCGGCCGACGTGGAGTACGCCAAGTCCCTCTGCCAGACCTGCCCGGTCCGCGAGGCCTGCCTCGCCGGCGCCAAGGACCGCCGTGAGCCCTGGGGTGTCTGGGGCGGCGAGCTGTTCATCCAGGGCGTCGTCGTACCCCGCAAGCGTCCGCGTGGCCGTCCGCGCAAGAACGCGGTCGCGGCATGAACACGCGCAGGCTCACCACCCCGGGGACGATCGACCGTCCCGCCACCCACGATCCGATGAATCAGGCCCCGATGACTCCCAGCCGCCTCGAACAGACCGCTCGTACCTCTGACGCCATGGCGTCGCACCAGAACAGGAACCACCACATGCAACTCATGCCCGAAGCCCTGGCCCGTGCCCATATGCAACAGCGGATGTCGGAGGCCGAGCAAGAACGCAGGGCCTCCCACCTGCTGGCCGCCCGGCGGCTCCAGCGGCGCGCCGAGCGCGCCTCGCTGCGGGCCCGGCGGGCGCTGGCCCTGGCCGTGATGCAGTAACGGCCGCACCACCCGGCAGTACCGACGACACCGCGGGGCCGGTCCATTCGGACCGGCCCCGCGGTGCGTTGTCCGGCAACCGTGCGCGGGTGGAGGTATCGTCGCCCGGTGGATCACAAGAACGACCGGACCACCACCTGCGCGCGCTGCGGGGCCACGCGCGAGGGACTGCCGCTGACCTGGACCTGCTCCGTCGAGAACGGCCGCCGCGTCTACTTCTGCGACGACTGCGCCCGCCGCCATCTGCGCAGCATCGAGAGCCGCCTCGACTCCTCCTGGTGGTGACCGCCCCGCCCCGCTTCACCCGGCCGCGGCGACGCCCTCAGCCCGCCGCGGCGCCCTCGTCCGGCCCGGACTCCTTCCCGCCCTCCGCGGCGAAGCCGGGCAGCCACTCCTGGAGCTCCGCCCGCAGCCGCACGGTGGCGCCCAGCTGGCACAGCACGCCCACCGTGCTCAGCGTCACCCGGTGGATCAGCAGATAGGACGGCGGCAGGTTGAGCTGCTTGCCCAACTGGTGGGCGGGCGAGCGGGGATCGGCGATCCTGGCCGCCTGCGCGCGCATCCACGCCCGGTCGAAGGCGAACTCCTCGCGCCCGGCCGGTTCGATGATCGGCTTGAGGTAGTCGAGCACCGCGTCGGAGTCGAGCGTGATCGTCGGCTTGACGAAGCCCTCCTCGCGCAGCATCGCGTGCACCTGCTCCGCCTCGCCCTCCAGCGCCAGCCGCAGCGCGGTGCCGATCGGCAGCGGCAGGCCCTCGGGCAGCCGGTCGACCGTGCCGAAGTCCAGCACGCCCAGCCGCCAGCCGGACACCGGGCCCTCGTCCGTCAGCAGCCGGAAGTTGCCCGGATGCGGATCGGCGTGCAGCAGCCCGGTGCGGGCCGGACCCGCGAAGAGGAAGTGCGCCAGCAGCTGGCCCGCCCGGTCGCGCATCTCCGGGCTGCCCCCGGAGATCACCTCCGACAGCGGCACCCCGTCCATCCACTCGGTGACCAGCACCTGGTCGGCCTGGTGCACCACGTCGGGCACCACGACATCCGGATCCCCGGCGAACTCCACCGCGTGGGTGTGCTGCGCCTGCGCCTCCAGGGCGTAGTCCAGCTCCTCCGCGACCCGCTCGCGCAGCTCGGCCAGCAGCGGCTTGACGTCCATACCCGGCACCAGCGGCCCGAACAGCCGTGCCACCCGGCCCAGTTGCGACAGGTCCGACAGCAGCGCGGCGCCCGCGCCCGGATACTGCACCTTCACGGCGACCTTGCGTCCGTCGCCCCACACCGCGCGGTGCACCTGCCCGATCGAGGCGGCCGCGGCCGGGGTGTCCTCGAACTCGGCGAACAGCGAACGCCAGTCCGCGCCCAGCCGCTCGGCCAGCACCCGGTGCACGGTGCGGGCCGGCAGCGGCGGGGCCGCCTCCTGGAGCTTGGTCAGCGCCGCGCGGTAGGGGCTCGCGACGTCCTCGGGAAGCGCCGACTCGAAGACCGACAGGGCCTGGCCGAACTTCATGGCCCCGCCCTTCAGCTCGCCCAGCACCTTGAACAACTGCTCCGCGGTGCGTTCCTGCAACTCGACGGCCACCTCGTCGGCCGGCCTGCCCCCGAGCCGCTTTCCGAGCCCGAGCGTGGCCCGCCCGGCGAATCCCAGGGGCAGTGCAGCCAGCTTCGCGGTACGGGTCACAGCCTTGCGCGGAAGATCGGACATGCGCGCCTCATTTCGCGTCGGTCACTTCGCCATTGTGCCTGGCCCCGCCGCCTGCCCGGTCAAGAGCAGGTCAGAATACGTACGCTGTCACTCTCCGTGTCCACCCCTTCAGAATGCCGTATCGCGCCCCCTCCCCGTACAGGTTGTCCACAGGGTGTGGGGAAGGTCGCCCTGTCGGCCGCAGCCCCTGGGGGGCCGTAAAAACGCAGGTGGGCGACGGGTCTCGGAGGGGATCCGGTGAAGAAAGTCGTTCAATATGCGTAAGAAGGGTCGTGATTCCCCGGGCAACCGGCCTGGAGACGGGACTTCCCGGACGGACAGCAGGTACGGTCGACAGCGTGTCGGCCGATCCAGCGCACAATCTCGCCAGCCAGCCCGCCCGCAGCCACCGGACGAGCACGGTGGAAGTCCGCCGCAGTGCCCGGCGGCGGCGGACCGTGTCCGCCTATCGCGACGGCGACCGCACCGTGGTGCTGATCCCGGCCCGCATGTCGGCGGCCGAGGAGCAGCGCTGGGTCACGGTGATGCTGGAGAAGCTGGCCGCGCAGGAGAGCCGCCGCACCCCCGGCGACGCGGAGCTGGCCGCCCGCGCGGAACGGCTGTCCGGCCAGTACCTGAGCGGACGCGCCGTGCCCGACACGGTGCGCTGGGTCACCAACCAGAACTCCCGCTGGGGCTCGTGCACGCCGTCCGAGGGCACCATCCGGCTCTCGCACCGCCTGCAGGGCATGCCGGAGTACGTCATCGACTACGTCCTGCTGCACGAGCTGGCGCATCTGCTGGTGCCCGGCCACGGCCCCGCCTTCTGGAAGCTGCTGGACAGCTACCCGCGCACCGAGCGGGCCCGCGGCTTCCTGGAGGGGGTGGCGGACCGCGAGGCCAGGGGCGGCCGGGACGAGGGGGACGACCTCCAGGCCACCGAGGCCATGGGGGAATAGCCCCTGTCGGCATGACCGGTTAGCCTGTCGCAACGCACACGCACGCCAGACGGGACGGGGGCCGGTCGATCCATGGCCAGGGAATTCCAGCGCGGCCACAAGGCCAAGATCAGCGATCTGACCGCGGGTACGGATCTGTACGTCGGCGTCTCGATCGCCGCGCCGGGCCTCACCTTCGACATCAGCTGCTTCGGTCTGGACGCCAAGGAAGAGCTGTCGGACGACCGCTACTTCGTCTTCTTCAACCAGCCCAAGTCGCCCGAGGAGTCCATCCAGCTGCTGGGCGCGCAGTCCGGCGACACCGAGTCCTTCCGGGTCACGCTGGACCGCATACCCCCCGCGGTGCACCGGCTCAGCTTCACCGCGACCATCGACGGCGACGGCCAGATGTCGCAGATCGGCCCCGGCTACCTGCGGCTCGTCGCGGGCGGTGAGGAGGTCGTGCGCTATTCGTTCACCGGCGCGGAGTTCTCCACCGAGCGCGCGGTGATGCTCGCCGACATCTACCTCAAGGACGTGTGGCGCTTCGCCGCGGTCGGCCAGGGCTTCGACGGCGGGCTCGCCGCGCTGCTGCAGAACTTCGGTGGCGAGGTCGCCGAGGAGCAGCCCGCCGCGCCCGCCGCCGCCCCCGGTTTCGCGCCGCCCCCCGGCGCGCCCGCGCCCGCCCCGGGCTTCGCCCCGCCGCCGGGCGCCGCCGCCCCGGCCCCGCCCGCCTTCGGCACCCCGCCGCCCGCCCCCGCGGCCCCCGCGTTCGGTACGCCGCCGCCCGCCCCGGCCCCCGCGCCGCCCGCGTTCGGCACCCCGCCCGGCGACGTCCACCAGGCGCCCACCATGGTCGCCCCGCTGGGCCAGCCCACCGCGCCGCCCTTCGGCCAGGTCCCGCCCCCCGGCCCCACCCCCGGCGCCTTCCCGGGCCAGCCCGGCCCGCCGGGATACGCCCAGCCGCCCGGCCCGCCCGGCGCACCCGCCGGATTCGGCCAGCAGCCCCCGCCCGGATACGCGCAGCCGCCCTTCGGCGGCCAGCAGCCCGCCTTCGGCCGGCCCCCCGCCGCGGGGTACGGACAGCCGCCCGTTCCGACGCAGGGCGCGGGGATGGCCGTGGTCATGCAGAAGTACCGCGAGCTGCCCACCGGCCAGCGCTGGACGGCGCAGAATCCGAAGATGATGCGCGCCGACCTCGCCCAGGGCGGCGGTCAGCCGGTGCTCGCCCGGCAGGGCAGCATGGTGCTCTACCAGGGCAAGGTCGACTTCGCCTACAAGGGCGCGGGCTTCACCGGCCGCATCGTCGGCAACATGACCGGCCAGGAGATGCAGCTCATGCGCTGCACCGGCAACGGCCAGGTCTTCTTCGCCGAGAACGCCGCCTACCTGCACCCGATAGAGCTGCAGAACGACGCCATCTGCGTCTCCGCGGAGAATGTGCTCGCCTTCGACGAGAGCCTCCAGCACGAGGTGCGCCGGATCGAGGGCCACGGCATCCCCGGCGGCGCGCTGTTCACCATGCTCTTCCAGGGCACGGGCACGGTGGTCGTCAAGACCCACGGTGTCCCGGTGGTGCTGCCCGTCACCCCGACCACCTACGCCGACAGCAACGCCATCGTGGCGTGGTCGGCCGGCGCCCAGGTGATCGTCTCCAGCCAGGTGCGGCTGCGCAGGAGCGCCTACCCCGGCCACAGCGGCGAGACCGTGAACCTCCAGTTCCGCGGCGCTCCCGGCAACTTCATCGTCGTCCAGCCCTACGAGGTGTGACCCGCCATGGACCAGCAGATGATCGCGGGCTACGCACCCACGCCGGTGGCGGCCCGGATGGAGAACCACGGCTCCCACATGCTCAAGGTCGCCATGGTGACCGGCCAGGACCTCTTCGCGCGCACCGGCTCGATGGTCGCCTACGAGGGCTTCGTGCAGTACGAGCCGAATCCCCCGGCGGTGCGGCAGATGGCCTCGGCGTGGCTGACCGGTGAGGGCACGCCGATCATGAAGTGCAGCGGTGACGGCCTGCTCTACCTGGCCGACTACGGCGCCGACGTGGTGTGCCTGAACCTCAACAACGAGTCGGTGTCGGTCAACGGCACCAATCTGCTCGCCTTCGACGCCCATCTGACCTGGGGCGTCGAACGGGTCAAGGGCCTGGCCAAGTTCGCCGGGCAGGGCCTGTTCAACGTCGGGGTGTCCGGCAGCGGATGGGTCGCCGTCACCTCCCGCGGCACCCCCATCGTGGTCGACTGCGGCCGCGGCGAGGACGAGACGTACGTCGACCCGGACGCGCTGGTGGCCTGGTCGTCCGGCCTGAAGATGAAGGCCAAGCGGAGCTTCAGGGCCGGCTCGCTCATCGGGCGGGGCAGCGGGGAGGCCTTCCAGATCGCCTTCTCCGGGCAGGGCTTCGTGGTGGTACAGCCGAGCGAGGACAGCACCGACCGCCTGCGGGCGCGGGGCTGAGGGGGAGCGACACATCATGCAGAGTCCGCTGTTCGCGTACACCGAGGTCCAGAACCAGGACCACTACAGCCTGCAGAACTCCTACCTGCTGCGGGTGCGCCTCGACGGCAACACCGGGCCCGACTGCCTGGCCCGCAAGGGCTCGATGGTCGCCTACCAGGGGATGATCGAGTTCGACGGCGAGTACCAGTCCCACCAGCAGCGCGGTGCCCGCTACCGCACCGGCGAGGGCCTGGACCTGATGCGCTGCTCCGGCCAGGGCACCGTCTACCTGGCCAACCTCGCGCAGCAGATCCACATCCTCGACGTCGACCACGACGGCCTGACGGTGGACAGCGCCTACGTCCTCGCCCTCGACTCCGGCCTGCACTGGGACGTCATCGCGGTGGACAGCCAGTTCGGCCTGTCCGGCACGGGTCAGTACAACCTCAACATCGCAGGTCAGGGCAAGGTCGCCCTCATGACCTCGGGCAAGCCGCTGCTGATGCAGGTCACGCCGGACAAGTACGTGTCGTGCGACGCGGACGCCGTCGTCGCCTGGTCCAGCAGCCTGCGGGTCCAGATGCAGGCGCAGACCAGCAGCAGCTCGGTCTGGCGCCGCCGGGGCAACACCGGCGAGGGCTGGGAGCTGAACTTCGTCGGTCAGGGCTACGTCCTGGTGCAGCCCAGCGAGCAGATGCCGCCGCAGCACGCCGAGATCGGCGGCGGCCTGCGTGCCCAGTACGGCATGGGCCAGCAGGGCGCCCGCGGGCAGAACCCCGGCAACATCTGGTCCAACTGACCGTCCGGCCGACCCCGCCGACACGCAAGGAGGGCCGGGAGGACGCACCGCGTCCCCGGCCCTCCGGCACGCTCACAGCAGCGCGCGCGCCCCTGCCAGCAGATTGCGCACCGAGGTGTCGGCGACCTCGGCCACCTCGTCGTAACCGAACCACTTCAGATCCAGCGACTCGTCGCTCATCACCGGCGCCGCGCCCTCCGGCGCCAGCGCCGCGTACTGCACGTCCAGATGCCAGGCGCAGGGCGTCAGGTGCCGGTCCAGCCGCACCGGCTGCGACGCCAGCAGCCGCAGCCCCGCGAGGCCCGACTCCTCGGTCGCCTCGCGCAGCGCGGACTGCGCGAGCGCGCCGTCCTCCGGCTCGCAGTGGCCGCCCATCTGGAGCCAGATCTTGATCTTGGCGTGCAGCGTCAGCAGCACCCGCTCCCGCGGCGGGTCCACGACCAGCGCGCTCGCGGTGATGTGCCCGGCCTCGCACGGCTTCCACAGCCCGTTCTCGCCGTGCGCGGCCAGATGCGCCAGATAGTCCTTGCGCAGCACGTCCTGCTCGGCCGAGGGTGCCTGCCAGCCCTCCAGGACGGCGACGGTGTCCGTGTACAGTGCGCTCACTTGCCGCCGTCACCCTTCGACGGGCCCTCGGCGGAACCGCCCTCGTCACCCTCTCCGGCGTCCGCGTCGTCGGCGCGGTCCGTGGTGTCGGTGCTGTCGGCGCCGTCGGTGCCGTCCGCCGCCTCGCCGAGCATGCGGTCCAGCTCGGAGAAGTCGATGTCCAGGGACTCGCGGTGCACGAAGCCGTCCGGGTCGTCGAGGTCGGCGGCGGTCGGCAGCATGTCGGGGTGCGCCCACAGGCCGTCCCGCCCGTCGACCCCCCGGGCGTCCGTCAGCGACGCCCACAGCCGCGAGGCGTCCCGCAGCCGGCGCGGGCGCAGCTGCAGGCCGATCAGCGTCGCGAAGGTCTGCTCGGCGGGCCCGCCGGTCGCCCGGCGGCGGCGCAGCGTCTCGCGCAGCGCGCCCGCGGACGGCAGGTGCGGGGCGGCGGCGGCGTGCACCACCGCGTCCACCCAGCCCTCGACGAGCGCGAGCGCCGTCTCCAGCCGGGCCAGCGCGGCTTTCTGCTCCGGGGTGTCCTCGGGCTGCAGCATGCCGCCCTGGAGGGCTTCCTGGAGCTGCTCGGGCTGCGTCGGGTCGAGCTGGCCGATCGCCTCCTCCAGCCGCGCGGTGTCCACCTTGATGCCTCGCGCATAGCCCTCGACCGCGCCGAACAGATGGGCCCGCAGCCACGGCACGTGCGCGAAGAGCCGCTGGTGGGCGGCCTCGCGCAGGGCCAGATACAGCCGCACCTCCTCCATCGGCACCCCGAGCCCGGCGCCGAACGCCGCCACGTTGGCCGGCAGCAGCGCCGCCTTGCCCGCGGGGCCGAGCGGCAGCCCGACGTCGGTCGAGCCGACGACCTCACCGGCGAGCGTGCCGAGCGCCTGCCCGATCTGGGAGCCGAACATCGCCCCGCCCATGGAGCGCATCATGCCGAGCAGCGGCCCGGTCATGGCCTGCATCTCCTCCGGCATGACGTCGCCCATCGCGCCCGCGACGCGTTCGGCGAGCGGATTCACCAGGTCCTTCCACACCGGGAGCGTGCCCTCGACCCACTCCGCGCGGCTCCAGGCCACGGCGGTGCGGGCGCCCGAGGGCAGCGACGTCACACCGTCCAGCCACAGGTCGGCCAGCCGCACGGCCTCCTCCACCCACGCGCGGTCGGCGCGGCCGACGGAGGCGTCCTTGACGCCGTCCGCGGTGCCCTGCGCGACGGTCTGCCGGGCGATGTCCCGCGCCATGTCCCAGTTCACCGGGCCGCCGTCGTAGGAGAGCATCTGGCCGAGCTGCTGGAAGGCCGCGCCCAGGTCGCCGGGGTTCATCGAGCCGAACATCGCGGCGAAGGGGTTCTCGCCGCCCGCGCCGAAGGGATTGGCGCCGAAGGGGCCCGCGCCGCCGAAACCGAACGGATTGGCCGGACCACCGCTTCCCCCGGTGGCGTCGCCCTCCCCACCGCCCTTGCGCTGCTTGCCTTCGTCGCCGTCCTCGGGCTCCTCCGGAGGGACGCCGAATCCGAATGGGATGTCGCTCACGGGATTCCTCGGATCTGTGTCGTGGTGGGCTGTCGTGGTCGGCCGGGTGTGATGGGCTGTACCTCCAAGCCTAGACACCTGTCCGGCAGGATGGCTGCGTGCGTGGCGGGTACGGGCCGCGTACGCAAGGCCGCGTACGTAACTGAGACAACCGTGGGAGACACCCGGTGAGTTCCCCAGATGGACACGTTCGCCCAGAGCGGAGCGCCGCCCGCGGCGGTACGGGACCGGTGGTCGCCGTCACCGGTGCCGCGTCCGGCGTCGGGCTCGCGCTGGCCCGCCGCCTGACCGAGTCCGACCAGGTCAGGAAGGTGCTGGCGATCGACGAGCGGCGCGGGGAGGTGCCCGAGGCGGCGTGGCGCGTGCTCGACGTGCGCGACCCGGCCATCGCCGAGCGGCTGCGCGGCGCGGACGTGGTGGTGCACCTCGCGGTGGACCTCGACCTGGAGTCCGACCCCAAGGCCCGCTCGGCCTTCAACGTGCGCGGCACCCAGACCGTGCTCACCGCCGCCGCGGCGGCCGGGGTGCGCCGGGTCGTGCTGTGCACCTCCGCGATGGTCTACGGGGCCCAGGCCGACAACGACGTGCCGCTCGCCGAGGACGCGCCGCTGCGCGCCACGTCCGAGGCCAGCTTCGTCGACGATCTGCTGGAGATCGAGCGGCTGGGCCGCCGCGCCCCCCGCGCGCACCCCGGGCTGAACGTCACGATCCTGCGCCCCGCGGTGCTGGTCGGTGGCACAGACACCGCCCTGACCAGGTATTTCGAGTCGCCACGGCTGCTGGTCGTCGCGGGCAGCCGCCCCTGCTGGCAGTTCTGCCACGTCGAGGACCTGGTGTCGGCGCTCGAATACGCGGTGCTGGAGAAGGTCGAGGGGGAGATGGCCGTCGGCTGCGACGGCTGGCTGGAGCAGGAGGAGGTCGAGGAGCTGAGCGGCATCCGGCGCATGGAACTGCCGCCCGCCATCGCTTTCGGCGCCGCCTCCCGGCTGCACCGGCTGGGGCTGACACCCTCGCCCGCGGGCGACCTCGCCTACACCATGCACCCGTGGGTGGTCAGCGGCAGCAGGCTGCACGAGGCGGGCTGGCGGCCGCGGTGGACCAACGAGGAGGTGCTCGCCGAGCTGCTCAAGGAGGTCGCGGGCCGCAACTCGGTGGCCGGGCGGCGGCTCGGCCGCAAGGACGCCACGACGCTGGGCGCGGCGGGCGCCACGGTCGCGCTGGTCGGCACGGCGGCGCTGGTCCGCCGGGCGCGCAAGCGGCGCGGCATCTGAGCGGGCGGGACCGGGGGCGGGACGGGGCACGGGCGGGCAGCGGGGGAGGCGGGGGGAGGCCGGGGGAGGCGGGGCCGCACCGGAAGCGGCTTTCCGCGGCGCGGGAGGATGAGGAAGCATGGCTGGTATGACACCCACCGACCCCGCCGACCGCAGTGACGCCGCCGACCGTGGAGGAACGGCCGCCGACCGCGGGGGAGCGGCCGCCGACCGCGGGGGAGCGGCCGACCGCACCGACGCCGCCGGGCCGATCCGGCTGCTGGCCGTCCGCGACACCCCGCTGTCCGTGGACGAGGTCGTCACGGCGGTCGGCGACGACGCGGCGGGCGGTACGACGCTGTTCGTCGGGACGGTGCGCGACCACGACGGCGGCGCCCGCGCCGCGGTGACCGGGCTGACGTACACCGCGCACCCCACCGCGCAGGAGGCGCTGCGCCAGGTCGCGGAGAAGGTCGCGACCGACTTCCCGGTCACGGCGCTGGCCGCCGTCCACCGGGTGGGCGAACTGCGGGTCGGCGACCTCGCGGTGATCGTCGCGGTGTCGTGCCCGCACCGGGGCGAGGCCTTCGCGGCGAGCCGCAGGCTCATCGACGACCTCAAGAGCCAGGTGCCGATCTGGAAGCAGCAGACCTTCGCCGACGGCACCGAGGAGTGGGTCGGCGTCTGACCGCCCCGTCCCGCGCCGCGGGCGGTCGGCTGCCAGGGGGAATTCCGGTTGCGTAACCCCGCGCCCCGGCCGAGCGTTGACCTGGTGGGTGGTTAATCTGCTCATAGGTCGGTATGTGACGATTTCGTCATGCGTCGGGTCGGGAGTTCGCCGTGGCGGCACTTGCGTGGTTGGTCATTCCCCTGTTCGGTGTGCTGGTCGCCGTGGTCTGGGCGCGCTGGGCGGCCCGCGGCCGCACCAACTCCGACGGCGCGTCACTGGCGGGCTACGAGCGTTTCCGCACGGCCATGCAGCCCGGCGAGCGGCCGCAGCTGACGATCGGCAAGGGCGAGACGGACGAGACCGACGCCGAGCCCGTCTGAGGCCCGCCCGGCTACCCTTCCGGGCTCACCCGGGGGGCCGGACCGCACACCGGTCACGTACTGTCGTTCCATGCCCAGTCGTACCGCGACGCTGATCACCTCGACGCTCACGCTGATAGCGCTGCTCGGCGTCGCGCTGCTCGTCCCGACGCCCTACTCGGAGATGTCACCCGGCCCCACGGTGAACACCCTGGGGACCTACGGCGGCGACACCGTGATCCAGATCTCGGGGCGCAAGACCTACCCCGCCGACGGGCACCTGAACATGACCACGGTCCGGGTCACCGGGGCCGACTACCACATGAACCTGGTCGAGTCGGTCTTCGGCTGGCTGCGGCACGACGACAAGGTCGTCGAGCACGACACGCTCTACCCCAAGGGCCAGACGGCCGAGCAGGCCGACCAGCAGAACGCCGAGGAGTTCACGCAGTCGCAGGACAGCGCCAAGGTGGCGGCGCTGAAGGAGCTGAACATCCCCGTCCCGTCCCGCGTCGTGGTGGCCGCGGTGGTCAGCGGCGGCGCCTCGCAGGGCGTGCTGCACGCCGGCGACGTGATCAAGGCCGTCGACGGCACCGAGGTCAAGCAGCCGGACGACGTGGCGACGCTGGTCACCAAGCACAAGCCGGGCGAGCCGGTGGTCTTCACCGTCGTCCCCGCGGCGCAGGCCAAGGGCAAGGCGGTGGACGACGTGCCCGGCGAGAAGGTCACGGTCACCGCCCGGCAGTCCGCCGACACCGGGCCCAAGCGGGCCGTGGTGGGCATCCAGGCCGGGGTCGAGCACCTCTTCCCGTTCGCCATCGACATCAAGCTCGCGGACGTCGGCGGCCCGAGCGCGGGGACGATGTTCGCCCTGGGCATCATCGACAAGCTGACCCCCGGCAACATGACCGGCGGCCACTTCGTCGCGGGCACCGGCACGATCGACGACGACGGCACTGTCGGGCCGATCGGCGGCATCAGCCTCAAGACGATCGGCGCCCGCAACAAGGGCGCCCAGTACTTCCTGACGCCCGCCGACAACTGCGGTGAGGCCGCCAAGGACATCCCCGGCGGCCTCACCCTGGTCAAGATCACGACCCTGGACGACGCGGTGCAGGCGCTGGCGAACATCAAGTCCGGCAACACCAAGGCGCTGCCCAGCTGCACGAAGAGCTGACGCACCGCCGCACCCGCGGCAGTAAGCGCAGCCCCCGGCCGTATGCGCAGCCCGTCACATACGTGCCGCCCGTGGCGGTACGCGCCCGCGCTACGCCTCGAACGTCGCCGACAGCGCGTCCGCGAGCCCCGGCACCAGGCCGCCGCCGGTCAGCACCTCCGACGCGGTGTCCTTCGACCGCAGCCGCACCGCCGACTCGCGCGCGCCGTCCCGCAGCACCGCGACCGTCATGCGCACCTCCTGCCGCTCCGGGTGCGCGGCCACCCAGGCGGACAGCGACGCGTCGTCCATGCCCTTCGGGATCGCCGCCTCGGCGGACGGCGGCAGCATCAGCCGCTCCACGGTCAGGGCGCAGCCGGTGATCACGTCGGGCCAGGCGATGGTGGCCAGGAACTCGTCGAGCGGCGCGCCCTCCGGCAGCTCGTCCTGCTCGATCGGGGTGAGGGCCCCCGCGGCGGCGGCCGCCTCCTCGCCCGCCAGGCCGAGCTGCGCGGCGAGCGCGGGCTCCTGGGCCCTCAGCTGCGCGGTGTCGACAAGGGCGAACAGCCGGGCGGGCTGGTCCCAGCCGAGGCCGGAGGCGTAGTCGTCGATCTCCAGGACGGCACGGGTCAGCGGGTTCGCCGCGAGCGGCGTTCCATCGGTCGCGTTGTTGGACATGGTGCGTATCCTCCCCCTTCCCCTGCCGGAATCGGGAACCGGCCAAAGCGTGGTGAAGTTGCATGTGTGGGAGTCCGACCCGGGACCAGCGGACAAAAGCCGACATTCGCCACTATTCGAGGTGCGCAACCCTTGGTATTCCAGATGCCCGACCGCGGCGGCGCGGGGGCGGCAGGGCACAGCCGGAGGCCCGTGCGCCGCTCCCGCGCGGCCGTCGCGCTCATCGTGGTCCTCGGTGTCCTGGCTGTGCTGATGACCGGGCTCGTCACCTTCTCGGGCCTGTGGACCGACCTGCTCTGGTACCGCTCGGTGCACTACTCCTCGGTCTTCTCCACCATGACCCGCACCAAGGCCGCGCTCTTCGTCGGCTTCGGCCTGCTGATGGCCCTCGGCGTCGGCCTGAACATGTACCTCGCCTACCGGCTGCGCCCGCCGCTGAGCGCCATGTCCAGCGAGGAGCAGAGCCTGGACCGCTACCGGATGGGCCTGGCGCCCTACCGGGTGTGGGTGCTCACCGGGATCTGCGGGGCCCTCGGCATCATCTCGGGCAGCGCGGCGGCCACCCAGTGGCGCTCCTGGCTGCTGATGGCGCATTCGACGCCCTTCCACACCAAGGACCCGCAGTTCCACAAGGACGTGTCCTTCTACACCTTCCAGCTGCCCTGCTACCGCTTCCTCGTCGGCTTCGGCTTCGCGGTCGTCGTACTCTCCCTCGTCGCCGCCGCGGTGGTGCACTACCTCTACGGCGGGGTGCGCCTCACCTCGCCGGGTGCGCGCGCCACCGGGGCCGCCACCGCGCACCTGGCGATCCTGCTGGGCCTGTTCGTGTCCCTCAAGGCCGCCGCCTACTGGCTGGACCGCTACGCCCTGGCCGTGCGCTCCGGCGGCTACCGCACCGCCCGCGGCTGGACGGGCCTGCGCTACGTCGACGCCAACGCCTACCTGCCGGCCAAGACGATCCTCTGCGGCATCGCCGTGATCTGCGCGCTGCTCTTCTTCGCCACCGCGTGGCGCCGCACCTGGACGCTGCCGACCGTCGGCTTCGGCCTGATGGTGCTCTCGGCGATCCTCATCGGTGGGCTCTACCCGGCCGTCATGCAGAAGTTCCAGGTGCTGCCGCACGAGTCCGCCAAGGAGGCGCCCTACGTGCAGAAGAACCTGGACGCGACCCGGGCCGCGTACGGCCTGGCGGACGCCCAGGTCACGCAGTACCCGGCCGCCCCCGCGTCGTCCACCGCCACCGACGCCGCCGGGACGGGCGCCGCCGACGGCAGCCTGCGCCAGCAGGCCGCCGACGCGGCGAGCCCCACGGTGCTGGACCCCAAGGTGGTCTCGCCCGCCTTCCAGACGCTCCAGCGCGGCAGCTCCTCCTACGAGTTCCCCTCCACCCTGGACGTCGACCACTACCAGGACGGCGGCACCAGCAAAGACACCGTCGTCGGCGTCCGCGAACTCAACAGCGACGGCATACCGCACGGCGACTGGACCGACGACCACCTCGTCTACACCCACGGGTACGGCGTCGTCACCGCCGACGGCAGCACGACCAGCAGCGACGGCACCCCGCTCTTCGGCGACCAGGACACCAGCGCGCTCGGCCCCTCCGGCGACTACCAGCAGCGGATCTACTTCGGCGAGCAGACCCGGCAGTACGCCATCGTCGGCGGCGGCACCCAGGAGATGGACTACCCCGGCGGCACCAAGGGCGGCGGGACGACCACCTACCAGGGCAAGGGCGGTGTCAGCCTCAGCAACCCGCTCACGCGCGCCGCGTACGCGATCAGCCTCGGCGAGCCGCGCATCATGTACTCCGACGCCATCGGCAAGAACGCGAAGATCCTCTACAACCGCACCCCCAAGGAGCGCGTCGCGGCCGTCGCGCCCTGGCTGACGATCGACGGCGACCCCTACCCCACGGTGGTCGGCGGCAAGGTGCTGTGGGTCGTGGACGGCTACACCACGAGCGACGACTACCCCTACGCCAGCCGCACCACCCTCGCCGACGCGACGTCCGACTCGCTCACCGACAACCGCCGCCAGGTCCTGGGCGGGCAGAACGAGGTCAACTACATCCGCAACTCGGTGAAGGCCACCGTCGACGCCTACGACGGCACGGTCACCCTCTACCAGTGGGACGAGCAGGACCCGGTGCTCAAGACCTGGATGAAGGCCTTCCCGCACACCGTCGAACCCAAGGCGGCCATCCCCGCCGGGCTGCTGCCCCACCTGCGCTATCCGCAGGACCTGTTCAAGGTGCAGCGCGAGATGCTCACGACCTACCACGTCACCAAGGCCGCGGACTTCCGCGCGCCCGGCCAGGTGTGGGACGTGCCGGACGACCCGGCGGCGGCCAAGGCCGGCAAGGCGGTGCCGCCGTACTACCTGGATCTGCGGATGCCCGGCGGCAGCGGCGGCGGAAGCGGCACGAGCGCCAAGACGTATTCGCTCACCAGCACCTTCACTCCCGCCAAGGGGGAGAACATGAGCGCGTTCATGGCCGTGGACGCCGACGCCACCAGCCCCGACTACGGCACGATCCGGCTGCTGCGGATATCCGCGGGGGCGGACGCGGACGGCCCGGCGGCCGTCCAGTCCGCGATCGACGCGGCGGGCCGCTCCGCCCCGGCCGCCGACCAGCTCACCCGCCTCGGCGCCGACTCCACCGTCGTCCACGGCAACCTGCTGACCATCCCGCTGGACCGCGGCCTGCTCTACGTCGAGCCGGTCTACGCGCGCGCAGCCAAGGCGGACTACCCGCAGCTGGTCAGCGTCGCCGCCGTCTACGGCGACCGCACCAGCTACCGGCCGACGCTCGACCAGGCCCTCGACGACCTCCTCGGACCCGCCGCGTCCAAGACCGCCGCCACACCCGGGACGGACCAGGACGCCACGCTCGACCAGGCCCTCGACGACGCGCAGCAGGCCTACGCCGACCGGCAGGCCGCCGAGCGCAAGGGCGACCGGGCCGCCTACGACGCCGCCCAGCGACGGCTGGACGCGGCGCTGTCGAAGGCGCGCACGGCGGAGAAGGCCACGGCGACCCCCGAGGCTCCGGCGACCCCCGAGGCTCCGGCGACGCCCGAGGCTCCGGCGGAGCAGCCCACGGCCACCCCGGGGGTTTCCGCGGGGGCGGGTGGAAAAGACTGAAAGAGCGGCGGGCACTCCGTGATACGGTGAGAACACAACGACGCGGGGTGGAGCAGCTCGGTAGCTCGCTGGGCTCATAACCCAGAGGTCGCAGGTTCAAATCCTGTCCCCGCTACCAATCGAGACCCCCTCCGGCTTCCGGCCGGAGGGGGTCTCGTGCGTGGTGGGCGTCCCGTCGGGCGACCCCCGCTCGTGCGGGGCGCGGCGGCGCGGGCCCGCCGCTTCCGCGCTGCGGCAGACGGGTGATGACGGAGCGTGAACGCCCGTGACGCGGAGGTGCGAAGCTCTGCTAGATTGCCCTCGAGCGATCGACGCGGGGCGCAGTGGCCCGGCGAACGCGCGGCGTACCGGGCTCGCGGCCCGGAAAACCGCGGGTCCGCTGCCAGTCCCTGCTGCCGCATGAACTAGGCCCGAAGTCAAGCGACTTCGGGCCTCTTCGCTTGTTCGGATGAATCCGGGGAAGGAGCGTTTCGTGTGACGCCATGTCGGGAAGTCGACAAAACGCTGTAGAGACCGGCGGGTTGGGGTATACCAGGTGTACGCCGTTAGCGGGTGGTGCGACGATGGAGCTCATGGGGGATGGTGCAAGACTGCTGAACACTCGTCAGAACCGTGGTCGCCACGGTCCGGCGGGCGAGCTCGTGCTGCCCGCCGCCACTGACCCGAGCGCCCCGGAGGCCCCGGCCCCGGGCGCGCCCGCCGCCGTGCCCGCCGGCCCGGCCGCCCCGCTCACCATTACGGCACCCGTCGCCGCCCTGGTCCCCGCCCCGCGCCCCGCCGAGCCCGGCGTCCTCGCCGAGGGTGCCTTCGCCGGGAAGACGCCCGAGCGCGGTACCGCGCTGCCCGCCGGACAGGGCGCGGGTGCGGGCGTACCCGCCGGGGTGCCCACCGCGCTCACCGCCTCCGACATCGCGCGGGCCGCCGGACCGGCGCCCGCCGCGGCCGAGGCGGACGCCGACACGCCCTTCGAGCTGCCCGACGAGGACACCCTCGCGCTGCGCGAGGAAGCCGAGATAGAGGCCCGTCACCGGCGCGCCGCCGAACGCGGCGACCCCGGCGCGATGAGCGCGCTCGGCACCTTGCTGCTGCGCCGCGGCGACCTCGACGGCGCCGAACCGTACCTGCGCGCCGCCGTCCAGCACGGCGACCGCGCCGCCGCCAACAACCTGGGCCTGCTGCTGCACCAGCGCGGCCGTGCCGACGAGGCCGCCGGATGGTGGCGCATCGCCGCCGTCGCCGGTTCCGCCGCGGCCGCGCACGCCCTCGGGCGGCACTACCGCGAACGCGGCGACGAGCCCGGCGCCGAGTACTGGCTGCGCCAGGCCGCCGAGTCCGGCCACGTCCTGGGCGCCTACGCGCTCGCCGACCTGCTCGACCACCGCCGCGACGGCGCCGCCGAGCGGTGGTTCCGCGCCGCCGCCGAGCACGGCCACCGCGAGGCCGCCTACCGCCTCGCCCGCTTCTGCGCGGCCCGCGGCGAGAGCCACGAGGCCGAGCAGTGGTTCCGACAGTCCGCCGCCCGCCGCCACCGCCGCGCCGCCCTGCGGCTCGGCAACCTGCTGGAGGAGCGCGGCGAGACCAAGGAGGCCGCGCACTGGTACCTCACCGCCGCGCGCGACGGCGAGGCCAAGGCCGCGTGCGCCCTCGGCTTCCTGCTGCGCGACGCCGGCGACCTCGACCAGGCCGCCACCTGGTGGCGCCGCGCCGCCCAGGCGGGGGACGGCAACGCGGCCAACGCGCTCGGCGCGCTGCACGCCCAGGAGGGCGAGCCGCAGACCGCCGAGCGGTGGTACCGCGCCGCCCTGGACGCCGGCGACATCAACGGGGCCTACAACCTCGGCCTGCTCTGCGCCGGTCAGGGCCGCGCCCCGCAGGCCGAGCAGTGGTACCGCAAGGCCGCCTACGCCGGACACCGCGAGGCCGCCAACGCGCTCGCCGTCCTGCTGCTCCAGCACGGCGACGCGGACGGCGCCGAGCCGTGGTTCTCCAAGGCCGCGGAGGCCGGCAGCATCGACGCCGCCTTCAACCTCGGCATCCTCCACGCCGGGCGCGACGAGCCCGCCGCCGCGCGGATCTGGTACGACCGTGCCGCCGCGGCCGGGCACGCCGGAGCCGCCCTCCAGGTGGCCATCGCCCTGCAGCACGAGGGCGACCACCACGGCGCCGAACGCCACCTGCGGTGCGCCGCGGGCGGCGGCAGCCCCGAGGCGGCCTTCCGCCTCGGCGCGCTGCTCGACGCCCGCGCCCGCGAGTTCGAGGGCGCGGAGGTCTTCGGCGACGAGGCGGCGGAATGGTACGAGCGGGCGGCGCGGCAAGGGCACAGCCGCGCGCAGGTCCGGCTCGGCATGACCGCCGCGCAGCGCGGCGACATCGAGCTGGCCGCGCACTGGTACCGCCTGGCGGCGGAGGCCGGTTCGCGCAACGGGGCTTTCAACCTCGGCCTGCTGCTGGCCCGCGAGGGCAGCGAGCCCGAGGCCGCGCTGTGGTGGACCCGCGCCGCCGACGCGGGCCACGGCCGCGCGGCCCTGCGCCTCGCCCTGCTCTCCGCCCGCCACGGGCGCCTCGCCGACGCGCAGACCTGGTGCGCCCGCGCGGTGGCCTGCGGCCCGGCCGAGGTCGCCGAACGCGCCACCCGCCTGACGGCGGCCCTGACGAGCGAACTCACGGCGTAGCCCCGCGGGGGCGGGTCGGGCTCACGCCTGCGCCGCGGGGGCGGGCCGGGCTCACGCCTGCGCCGCGGGGCGCCTCACGGCGCAGGCGCGGCCTGAATCGTCCGCCCCGCGGCCCAGCGGATTTGCGCTGATCAAAAGCCCTCCGCTAAGGTAAAAGCACAACGACGCGGGGTGGAGCAGCTCGGTAGCTCGCTGGGCTCATAACCCAGAGGTCGCAGGTTCAAATCCTGTCCCCGCTACCACGGACGAAGGCCCGGAGGCATCTGCCTCCGGGCCTTCGTTTTTTGTTCTGCTTCGGGCAAAGTCCGGGCATATCAGGTGGAGGCGGGCACCCCGAAAGGGAATGCTGAAGAGAGGATGAACTGACGGATCCTCAGGAGGCGCGCGTGTGGCGGTGGCTGCGGAGTCGGGATCGGCGCGATCGGGGCACGGCGGCCGCCGAGGCCGGCGCACGCTGGGCCGCGTGGTGCCGGGAGGTGGAGTGCGGCCGGGCCGCGGACGCGGAGGTGCTGCTCCACCGGTTGCTCGATCTGCCCGCCCAGGGCGCACCGTTCGAGCGTGCGGCCGCCCTTGCCGCGCTGAGCGCGGCCCCGCCCCGGCTGCTGCTGCGCCTCGACCGTGCCGCTCGCCGCGCCGACACCCCGCAGGCGGCGGGCTGGGACGTACTCGCCCTGCTCCTGCGGTCGTTCGCGCCCGACGGCCGGGTACGGGAGGCCGCCGTCACGGGGCTGGCCGACCGCGGCGGGCCCGCGGCCGCCGCGGGCCTGGCGCTGCGCAGCGCGGACTGGGTCGAGCCCGTACGGACCCGGGCGACGGCCGCGCTGCTCGCCCGCAGCGCCCCCGACGAGGTGGCCGCCGCCGTCCGCGTGCTGCTGCGGCTCGCGGGCCGCCGCCGTACGGGTGCGCTGCTCAGCGACTACCGCGGGCTGCTGTGCCGCCCCCCGTACCGGCGGGCCCTGCGGGCGCTCGCGGCGGATCCGGACGGGCCCGCCCGTCGCTTCGGCCTCGCACTCGCCGTGGAGGTGGGGGAGTACGCGTGCGGCGACCTGCTCAGCACGGCGCTGCACCACCACGACCACGAGTGCCGCACGCTGTGCGCGCAGCGCCTGCTCGACCTCGACCCCGGCCAGGCGGCCCGGCTCCTCCAGGCCCGCGACGCGGGGGTGCGTGAACTCGCGGTCTCGGCGCTGCCCCTGGACGTGCCCGCGACCCGACTGGTCGCCCCGCTCGCGGACCGCGCGCGCATCGTACGGGCGACAGCCCGCTGGCTGCTGTACGGGCGCGGTGAGCCGCCCTCCGCGGTCTACCGGCGGCAGATCGCCCGCGCGGGACGGACGACACCCGCCCGGCACCTGGCCGGCCTCGCGGCCGGGCTCGGGGAGTGCGGGGACGCGGGGGACGTGCCCGTGCTCATGCGGCTGCTGGACCGGCGGCGGTCCGCGCCCGCGGCGGTGCGGCGTGCCGCGGTCCACGCGGTGGGGCGGCTGGCGCCGCGGGCCGAACTCGTGGCCCTGCTCGGGCCGCTGGCCCACGACTCCGACCCCGGGGTCGCCCGGGAGGTCTTCGCCGCGTTCGCCGCGCGGGCCGCGGGCGGGGTCCCGGCGGAGATCCGCTGGCTCGGTTCCGTCCGCCCCGAACCCGCGGTCCGCCGCGCCGCGGCCCGCCTGTGAACTCTGCCGCGCGGGGCGAGCGTTCTCGGGGCGCGGCCCCTCCGCGGGGGGAGGTCCTACACCGCGACCGGCGAGCCGGCGGCAGCCCAGACACGGAGGATGTCGCGGACGGAGACGACGCCGACCGGGGCGGGGCCGTCGAGGACGATGAGGTGGCGGAACCCGCCGCGGACCATCGCGGCGGCCGCCTCCTCCAGCGTCCACTGGGGCGCGGCGAAGACGACGTCGGTCGTCGTGTGGGCGTGGGCCGGTTCCTCGTCGGGGCTCATGCCCGCGCCGACCGCGTCGAGGACGTCGCGTTCGGTGAGGATGCCGAGCCCGCAGGCGTCGTTGTCGGCGTCGAGGACGATGGCCGCGCCGACCCGGCGGGCGGACATCAACTGGGCGGCCTGGCGGAGCGTGTGTGCGGGGCCGATGGTGAGAACCACCGTGCTCATCGCGTCGCGGACCAGCATGGGTAGGGCACCTCCTGGCTGTGCGGCGGACATGCGTGCCGGACCGGCTGCGTTCCTGTGGAATGCCCGTGAAAGCCTTCACAAGTTCACAAGCGGCGGCGCTTACATAGTTACACGCACGGCCCGCGGAGGGAAGGAGGCGCGCGGCGCCCGCGGCCCGCGCGCGGAGGTGCTCTCCCGGCGCGGCGCGCTCCTCCGCGCCGGGGGTGGGGTCAGGAGTCGCCCAGGTAGCCCAGCAGCTCGTCGTGCAGCAGGCCGTTCGAGGCGGCCGCGTTGCCGCCGAAGGGGCCCGGCGTCCCGGCCAGGGAGGTGAAGCGGCCGCCCGCCTCGCGGACGATCACGTCGTTCGCCGCCATGTCCCACAGGCTCAGCTCGGGTTCGGCGCAGATGTCGACGGAGCCCTCGGCCACCATCATGTAGGGCCAGAAGTCGCCGTAGCCGCGGGTCCGCCAGCAGTTGCGGGACAGGTGGAGGAAGTTGTCGAGGCGGCCCAGGTCCTCCCAGCCGCCGAGCGAGGCG
This sequence comes from Streptomyces sp. NPDC021224, assembly GCF_044332905.1. Lineage (NCBI taxonomy): Bacteria > Bacillati > Actinomycetota > Actinomycetes > Kitasatosporales > Streptomycetaceae > Streptomyces > Streptomyces sp. NPDC021224. Next base: position 323,604 of record NZ_JBIRPW010000006.1, read on the forward strand.
TACGCGAAGGACGCGTCCTCCAGGCGGTTGACCTTCGAGACGTGGATGCGGCTCGCGGAGGTCAGGCTGCGCCCGGTGAACGCGCCGCTGCCCGCGGCGGCCCACCAGCGGCGGCCGAGCGCCGGGGCGGAGACCAGGCCGACCACGCCCTCGTCGCCCTGCTCGCCGCGCACCACGAGCGCGATCAGGGTGGCCCACACGGGCACCCCGCGCACGTAGTTCTTCGTGCCGTCGATGGGGTCGACGATCCAGCGGCGCGAACCGGCGCCGTCGGTCCTGCCGTACTCCTCGCCGAGCACCGCGTCGCGCGGCCTGGCACGGGCGAGCTGCCCGCGGATCAGCTCCTCGGCCTCCTTGTCGGCCTCGCTGACCGGCGTCAGGTCCGGCTTGGTCTCGACCTTGAGGTCGAGTGCCCGGAAGCGGGCCATGGTCGCGGCGTCGGCGGCGTCGGCCAGCACATGGGCGAGCCGAAGGTCGTCGTTGTAGTCGGGCATGTGCCGAACAGTAGCGCGGCGGGGTGCGCGCCCGGCCGCCACCGGCCCGTGACGCGAGGCCTTGACAGGCCCTGGTGGTGCGTCAATTCTCCCCGTACGGCCTGTCCGTCCGACCCGCCGCCCGCCGTGGCGGCCCGGAGGCACCGCCTGGAGGCGCCGATGCCTACCGCGCGAGACGCACTCATGGACGCTGCCTTCGCCGCGCTCGGCGACAGGCCCTGGGCGGCGGTGCGCATGACCGAGGTGGCCGCCGCGGCCGGGGTGTCCCGGCAGACCCTCTACAACGAGTTCAGCAGCAAGGACGGCCTGGCCAAGGCGCTCGCCCGGCGCGAGACCGAGGACTTCCTGACGGGCCTGGACGGCGCGCTGGCCTCGGCCCGGTGCGCGGGCGCCGACGCGGGGGAGTGCTTCGCGGCCGCCGCGCGGTGGACGCTGCGCAGCGCCCGCCGCAGCCCGCTGCTGCACGCCGCGCTGACCGGGCCGGGCCCGGCGGGCTCCCCGGTCCCCGGCGCCGGGCTGGTGGCCGCGGTGCACGCCCGTACGGTCGCCGTCCTGGTCGACGGCTGCCCGCGGCTGCTCCCGGAGGACGTCGGCTGGGCGTGCGAGGCGGCGCTGCGGCTCACGCTGTCGTACGTGATCGCGCCGGCCGCCGACGACGAGGAGTCGTGCCTGCGGATCGGCCAGCTGATCCGCGGCCTGCTCGACCCGCCCGCACACGGCCGCAGGTGACGCGGCCGCGGGTGGCGCGGCCGTACGCGATGCGGCCGTACGCGACGCGGCCGTACGTGGCGGGACCGGAGCGACCGGCCGCCGGTGTCAGTGCGAGGAGCCGGAGATCTGCAGGCCGATGACGCCGACGATGACCAGCGAGATCGAGGCGAGCTTGAGCGACGAGACCAGGTCGCCCAGGAAGGCCATGCCGTAGATCGCGGTGCCCGCGGCGCCGATGCCGGTCCACACCGCGTAGGCGGGGCCGACGTCCAGCTTCTTCAGAGACAGCGTCAGCAGTCCGAAGGAGGCGAGCGCGAACGCCGCGAAGGCGATCGTCGGCCACAGCCTGGTGAAGCCGTGGGACAGCTTCAGGCAGACCGCGAAGCCGGTCTCCATGAGACCCGCGACCACCACCAGGAGCCAGGCCATCCGGGCGCCTCCGTTTCGGCTCGTTCGTCGGCTCGTTCACCGCGCGCGGCACGCAGCTGTCGCACCGCCGCGCACGCGGGTTGCTGCCGCTCGTCCCCACGTGCGCTGCCGATCATCACACAGCGCGGCCGAAAGTGGAGCGGACGCCCAAACCGTACCGGTCAGTCGCCCTCGCGCCGCTCCCGGGTGGCCAGCAGGCGGCGCAGCGAGTCGAGCCGGGCCGGTTCGGCGTGTCCGGCGACCACCCAGGCGTCCAGCGCGCAGTCTTTCTCGTCGTGCGAGCAGCCGCGCGGGCAGTCCACCGTGCCGGGCTCCAGGTCCGGGAAGGCGTGGATGACACGGGAGGGGTCGATGTGGTGCAGCCCGAAGGAGCGTACGCCGGGGGTGTCGATCACCCATCCGGCCTCGCCCTCCGGCCCGTCGCCGGGCAGCGGCAGGGCCAGCGCGGAGGTGGTGGTGTGCCGGCCGCGGCCGGTGACCGCGTTGACGTGGCCGGTCGTGCGCTGCCGCTCCACCAGCGCGTTGACCAGCGTGGTCTTGCCGACGCCGCTGTGTCCGACGAAGGCGGTGACGCGTCCGGCGAGCAGCTCGCGCACCGCGTCCGCGCCCCCGGTCGGCAGGGTGTCGCGGCTGGTCACGACGTAGTCCAGGTCCAGGGCGCCGTACGTCTCCAGCAGCGGGCCGGGCGGGGCGAGATCGGACTTGGTGAGCACCAGCAGCGGCCGCAGCCCGGCGTCGTACGCGGCGACCAGGCAGCGGTCGATCATGCGGGGGCGCGGCTCGGGGTCGGCCAGTGCGGTGACGATGGCCAGCTGGTCGGCGTTGGCGACCACGACGCGCTCGTAGGGGTCGGTGTCGTCCGCGGTGCGGCGCAGCACCGAACGGCGCTCCTCGACCCGGACGATGCGGGCGAGCGTGTCCTTGGCGCCCGACAGGTCGCCGACGACCGCGACCCGGTCGCCGACCACCGCGGACTTGCGGCCCAGCTCCCGCGCTTTCATCGCGGTGATCTCGCGGTCGCCGACGAGGACGGTGAGCCGCCCGCGGTCGACGGTGAGCACCATGCCCTCGGCGGCGTCCGCGTGCTGCGGGCGGATGTTGGTCCGCGGGCGGCTGCCCTTGCGGTTGGGGCGGACTCTGACGTCGTCCTCGTCCGGGTTCTTGCCGTAACGCCGCACTGCTCAGCCCCGCCCCGCCGTACCCGTACGGCCGCCGGGACCGGCGGCCTTCTCTGCCTGGGCCGCGGCGGCCCCGCCCGTCGCGTCGCCCTCGGCCACGTCGCCGCCGCCCAGCATCGCCGTCCACAGCTCGGGGAAGTCCGGCAGGGTCTTGCCGGTCGTCGCCACGTTCTCCACCCAGATCCCGTCCACGGCCAGGCCCAGCACGGCCGCCGCGGTGGCCAGCCGGTGGTCGTCGTACGTGCGGAACTCGCCGCCGTGCAGCGGGCGGGGGCGGATGCGCAGCCCGTCCGGGGTCTCGTCGACGTCGCAGCCGAGCGCGCCCAGTTCCTTGGCGAGCGCCGCGAGCCGGTCGGTCTCGTGCAGTCGCAGATGGGCGATGCCGGTCAGTTCCGACGGATCCTCGGCCAGCGCCGCGACGGCCGCGATCACCGGGGTCAGTTCGCCGACCGCGCCGAGGTCGGCGGTGATGCCGCGGATCCGGCCGGTGCCGCGGAAGGTCAGCGCGCCGTCGCTCTGCTCGTACGCGCCCCCCATCCGGGTGAAGATCTCCCGCAGCGCGTCACCCGGCTGGGTGGTGCGGCGCGGCCAGCCCGGCACGGTGACCTTGCCGCCGGTCACGAGCGCGGCGGCGAGGAAGGGCGCGGCGTTGGACAGGTCCGGCTCCACCGTGAGGTCGCGCCCGAGCAGCGCGCCCGCGGTGACCCGCCAGACGTTCGGGGCGCCGCCGTCCTCCGGGGCGTCGACCCGGGCGCCGGCCTTGCGCAGCATGTCGACCGTCATCCGGATGTGCGGCACCGAGGGCAGGGTGCGGCCAGTGTGCCGCACCTCCAGGCCCTTGTTGAAGCGCGGCCCGGACAGCAGCAGCGCGCTGACGAACTGCGACGAGGACGACGCGTCGACGTCCACCGCGCCGCCGGTCAGCGACCCGGCCCCGTGCACCGTCAGCGGCAGCGAGCCGCGGCCCTCGTCGTCTATCCGCGCGCCCAGGGCGCGCAGCGCGTCGATCACGCCGTGCAGCGGGCGCTCGTACGCCCGGGCGTCGCCCTCGAAGCGGACCGGGCCGTCGGCGAGCGCGGCGACCGGCGGCAGGAAGCGCATCACCGTCCCGGCGTTGCCGACGTCCACGGTGGCCGGGCCGTACAGCCCGGCGGGGATGATCCGCCAGGCCTCGCCGCCGTCGGGGTTGACGGTCTCGTCGATCTGGACGCCCATGGCGCGCAGCGCCTCCGCCATCAGGACGGTGTCCCGGCTGCGCAGCGGGCGGCGCACCCATCCGGGTTCCGCGGAGTGCGCGGCGAGCACCAGGGCACGGTTGGTCACCGACTTCGATCCCGGCACCGTGACGGTCGCGTCAACGGCGCCCGGCGCGGTGGGGGCGGCCCACCAGAGGGGGGAGTGCGCGGCGCTGTCGCTCATGAGCCCCAGCGTAGTGGCTCGGGTACGGGGGGATAAGTTGGCGAATACGTCGAAACCTCCCGGAAACCTGCGGTCATACGGTGGCCATCAGGACCGGAAGCTCTGATTCCGCGGTCGCGTACGGTCATCGCCGGTCATCGGGCACCCCCGTGGCCCCGCCCGGCGACCGCCCCGGCGCGCACCGTGCCGATCAGCGGCCGATCGGGTGGGCGGGTCAGCGGCTCGGCTGACGAACGGACGAGCGGACCAGCGGACGAGCCGCTCAGCGGTCCGGCGGTTCAGCGCATGAGCAGCCAGCGGCCGCCGCCCACCAGCGCGCACACCGCCACCCCGTAGAAGAAGAACAGCCACAGCGCGGCGGGCGTCCGGGTCAGCCGCGCGAGCTGGTCGGCGTCCGAGGCCCCGCTGCGGTCCCGGCGCCTGCTCGCCTGGAGCTCCGCGACCGGCCGGGCGCCGCCCGCGAGCAGGAACCACACCACCAGGTACGCGAAGGCCGCCTGCACCTCGGCCTTCGTCAGCCACGACACCAGCAGGAACACCGCCCCGGTCAGCACCACCGTGAGGGCGCCGTACGCGTTGCGGATCATGACCAGCATCACCAGCAGCAGCGCGGTCGCGCCCCACAGCAGTGCGGTTATGTGACCGGCGGCCAGCAGTGCCGCGCCCGCGAGGCCGAGCAGTGGCGGCGCGGTGTACCCCGCGGCGGCGGTCAGCACCATGCCCGGACCGTGCGGCTTGCCGCGCGAGACCGTCAACCCGGAGGTGTCGGAATGCAGCCGTATGCCGTCGAGTCGCCGCCCCATGAGCAGCGCCACCAGGCCGTGCCCGCCCTCGTGCGCGATCGTGACCGCGTTGCGCGCGACCCGCCACGCCCCGCCGGACAGCACCACGGCGAGCGCCACCGCCGCCGTCGCCCCAACGAGCCAGCGCGGCGGGTCGGCCTGGGTCCCGGTCAGCCGGTCCCACATCTCGCTGATGTCCGCGACGTTCATTCGGTGCCCGTTTCCCCACAAGCCGGTGGTTCGTCCGCTTTTTTCGTACGCCCGTGCGAGTCGGCTCCCGGTGCCGCCCGCGGTCGTGGCAGTGTGTCACTCATGTGCGGTCGATATGCGGCGAGCCGGAAACCCGAAGATCTCACGGGCATCTTCGACGTCCAGAAGTGGGAGCCCACCGAGGCCCTCGCCCCGGACTACAACGTGGCGCCCACCAAGGACGTCCCTGTCGTACTGGACCGCCCGGTGAAGGATTCCGGTTCCCCGGATCCGGTACGGCAGCTGCGCGTGCTGCGCTGGGGCCTGGTGCCGTCCTGGGCGAAGAGCCCCGACGTCGGCGTCAAGATGATCAACGCGCGGGCCGAGACCGCCGCCGAGAAGCCCTCCTACCGCCGCGCCCTGGCCGCCCGCCGCTGCCTGATACCCGCCGACGGCTACTACGAGTGGGTCACCGGCGCGGGCGAGCGGCAGCTGGAGGAACAGGGCAAGCGCAAGCGCGCCCGCAAGCAGCCGTACTTCGTCACCCCCGCCGACGGCTCGGTCTTCGCCATGGCCGGGCTGTACGAGTTCTGGCGCGACCGCACGCTGCCCGACGACCACCCGCGCGCCTGGTGGACCACCTGCACCGTCATGACGACCGCCGCCGAGACCACCGACCTCGCCGGGTGGGACGGCCACGGCCCGCGCTCCCTCGCCGACATCCACCCCCGGATGCCGCTCATGATCACCCCCGACCACTGGGACGCCTGGCTCGACCCGCGCACCACCGACCCGGACGCGCTCCAGGACCTGCTGGCCCCGCCGCCGCCCGGACTGCTGCGCGCCTACCCGGTCGGCACCGCGGTCAGCAACGTCGCGAACAACGGGCCCGAACTGCTGGACGAGCTGCCCGCGCCCGAGGAGGAGACCCTCTTCTGATGCCCCCCGCACCACCCGAGCCCGCCGCCTCCGCCCCCGCGCCCGGCCGCGTCCAGGACGTCGACACCCAGGCCGGTCCCGCCCGCATCAGCTGGTACGGCGCCGCCCGGCCGCGCAGCGTGCTCGCCCTCGGCCACGGGGCGGGCGGCGGCATCGAGGCCGCCGACCTGGTCGCGCTCGCCGCCGCGCTGCCCGCCGCAGGTGTCGAGGTCGCCCTCGTGGAGCAGCCCTGGCGGGTCGCCGGGCGCAAGCTCGCCCCCGCCCCCGCCGCCCTCGACACCGCCTGGACCGCCCTGTGGCCCGCGCTCGCCGCCCCCGGCCTGCCCGTCGTCGCCGGCGGCCGCAGCGCGGGCGCCCGGGTGGCCTGCCGTACGGGCGAGGCGCTCGGCGCCGCCGCCGTCCTCGCCCTGGCCTTCCCGCTGCACCCGCCGGGCCGCCCCGAATCCTCCCGCGCCGCCGAGCTGACCGGCGCCGCCGCCGTCCTGCCGCTGCTGGCCGTCCAGGGCGGCAACGACCCCTTCGGCAAGCCCGCCGAATTCCCGCCGCGCCACCGCCCCGTCGAGGTGCCCGGCGCCAACCACTCCTTCGCCGTCCCCAAGCGCGCCGCCCTCACCCAGGAGGCCGCACTCGCCCTGCTGACCGGGGCCGTCACCGACTGGCTCGCCGGGCTCGGCCACGCCACCGGCCCCACCGGCGGCCGCACCGGCACCCGCAGCGGCCGCCGCTGAGCCGCACGCCCCCGGGCCGCGTTCCGCGGCGGCCGGGAATGGGGGCGGCGGCACCGGCGTTGTGGCAAGCGTCAGAACGTACAACAGCACCCCAGCAGCTTTGGTGAAGTGGCGAGAGAGGCACCCGCATGGTTTCAGCCGCATGCCGGCCCCGGGCCGAGGCCGCCGCCCAGCAGGCGGCGGCAGCGCCCTACCTGAACTGGGCCGACTGGACCACAGGTGGCGAGGGCAAGGACGCCGCCAAGGGCGGACCGGGCGTGACCCTCGCCAGTGCAATATCCTCCGAGACGAGCGTGTCCGCTTTGGGGCTCGCTGGCGTTTCTGAGGAGGTGGGTCCGGTCACCGGCACCGACGACAGCACGGCGGAAACCGCGGGTGCGTCCGGTCAGGAAGCAGCGGAAAGCAGCGCGGAGCGCGCCCAGCGCTTCGAGCGGGACGCCCTCGGGTTCCTGGACCAGATGTACTCGGCCGCGCTGCGGATGACCCGCAATCCGGCCGATGCGGAGGACCTGGTGCAGGAGACGTACGCGAAGGCGTACGCGTCCTTCCACCAGTTCCGCGAGGGCACGAACCTCAAGGCCTGGCTCTACCGCATTCTCACCAACAGCTTCATCAACTCCTACCGCAAGAAGCAGCGCGAACCGCTGCGCAGCGGCTCGGAGGACATCGAGGACTGGCAGCTGGCGCGCGCCGAGTCGCACATGTCGACCGGTCTGCGCTCCGCGGAGTCGCAGGCGCTCGACCACCTGCCCGACTCCGACGTCAAGGCGGCGCTCCAGGCGATCCCCGAGGAATTCCGTATCGCGGTCTATCTCGCGGACGTCGAGGGGTTTGCCTACAAGGAGATCGCCGACATCATGGGAACGCCCATCGGCACGGTGATGTCCAGGCTGCACCGCGGCCGCCGTCAGCTGCGCGAGCTGCTGGAGGACTACGCACGTGACCGCGGACTGGTCCCGGCGGGCGCGGGAAGCGAGAAGGGCGCGGATTCATGAGTTGCGGCAACGCGCATGAGACGGACTGCTCGGAGGTGCTGGGGCACCTCTACGAATACCTCGACAACGAGATGTCCGAGGACGCGTGCACGAAGTTCCGGGAGCACTTCGAGGAGTGCCATCCCTGCCTGGAGAAGTACGGGCTGGAGCAGGCGGTGAAGAAGCTCGTCAAACGGTGCTGTGGGTCTGACGACGTCCCGACCGACCTCCGGTCGAAGGTGATGATGCGGATCGAGTCGATCCGCGCCGACGAATCCGCCGCCGAACAACCCACGGCCTGACCCTCCCCCTGCGGCGGGCAGCACCCGTTTTTCAGGGGCGCGGGGAACTGCGCGAGCAACCACCCACCGGCCGGTGGTCCGGTACGGACCGAAGCGACCCTTTGGGTCGGTGACGACCCGCGCCCCGGTGGGGGCTGGGGGCACCTCCCAGGCGAAGCTCTGGGGGAGCGCAGTTCCCCGCGCCCCTTTGGGGCGCAAGCTCCCCCGCGAGGGGATTCGTACGGGGGTACCCCGTTCGGGGGATGGCCCGGGCAAGGGGACCCGGGGGCAGGGGCGGGCCCCTAGCGTGGGAAGGGCCGGGGGAACGTACCCCGGTGAAGAGGGGTGCGACGTGGCCGAGCGGCAGGCAGAAAGCTTTCTGCCTCGTGCTGCGGCCCTGGTCGCCGCGATGCAGCTCAAGGACCCCTACACCCGCGGGCACGGCGACCGCGTCGGCCAGGCCAGCGCCCTGATCGCCGCCGAACTGCGCCTCGCCGAGGACCTCGTGGCCGACCTGCGGCTCGCCGGCACCCTGCACGACATCGGCAAGCTCGCCGTGCCCGGCCGCCTGCTGCGCAAGCCCGGCCCGCTCACGCCCGCCGAGCAGGACGTCGTACGGCGGCATCCGCGGCACGGCTACGCGCTGGTCAGCGGCAACCAGGTGCCCGCGGTCGCGCGGGTCGCGGTGCTGCACCACCACGAGTGCTTCGACGGCGGCGGCTACCCGCACGGCCTCGCCGGGCACCGCATTCCCTGGCCGGCCCGCATCGTGTCGGTGGCCGACGCGCTCGACGCCATGACCTCCCACCGCAGTTACCGCCCGGCGCGCCCGGTGAGTGCCGCGCTCGCGGAGCTGAGCCGGTGCGCGGGCAGCCAGTTCGACCCGTCGGTGGTCGCCGCGCTCTCCCGGGCCCTGGCGCGTCACCCCTGGCCACCGCCCGTGACCCGCACGGTGTACGGGCGGCCCGCCTACCGCTCGTAGGCCTTTCGGGTGACGGCGACTCGCCCGGGTGCTGGTGGAGCGGCCCGCCTCGGCATGGTTGGATGCCCACGGGTATGGCAAGGAGGCAGGGAGAGCCCGCTGCCGGACGGCGGCGGGAGGCACACGGACGTCGGGCTGAGAGCGCGGCCGAAATGTGCGAGGTTGGTGTGTGGAGCCGCTTGTCCGACGACGTACGGGCGGTACGCGATGGGGCCGCACCCCGCGGTGCGCGCCCTCCGGGGGACGACGTGATCGTGGTGCGGAAGGCGACGTCCTGGCAGTGATCGGCTGAGCGGGCAGGCGGTAACGACGTTGAAGATCTTCGGCAGAGTGCGGCACCGGCCGTCGCCCACCTGGCGGCAGGCCACCGACCAGGCGTTCTCACTGATCGACGACGGACGCTACGAGGACGCGGGCGCGCTGCTGACCCGGGCGGCCGACCTGGAGCCCTGGCTCTCCGAGTCCTGGTACAACCTCGCACTGCTGCACAAGTTCCGGCACGACTGGGCACAGGCCCGGACCGCCGGGCTGCGCGCGGTCGCCCTGCTGGACAAGCCGGTCGGCGCGCCCGACTGGTGGAACCTCGGCATCGCCGCGACCGCCCTCCAGGACTGGCCCCTCGCCCGCCGCGCCTGGCAGGCGTACGGCCTGCGGATGCCGGCCGGCACCGCCGCCCGCAGCGGCGAGGAGTCGGCGCGGCTGCCGCTGGGCAGTGCCACGGTGCGGCTGTCGCCGGAGGGTGAGGCGGAGGTCGTGTGGGGCCGCCGGCTCGATCCGTGCCGGGTGGAGGTGCTGTCGATCCCGCTGCCGTCGTCCGGACGGCGCTGGGGCGAGGTCGTGCTGCACGAGGGTGTCGCGCACGGTGAGCGGGCCACCGCGGGTGGTTCCGGCTCCGGATCCGGCGGGGCGGTCTACCCGGTGTTCGACGAGATCGAGCTGTGGGCGCCGTCCCCCGTCCCGACGTGGCTGGTGCTGCTCGAAGCGGAGGCCCCGGCGGACCGGGACGCCCTGGAACGGCTCGCCGCGGAGGCCGGCTACGCCGCCGAGGACTGGTCGTCGTCGGTACGGCTGCTGTGCCGGACGTGCTCCGAGAGCCGCATGCCCACGGACGACGGCTCCGCGCGCCGCGACCCGCACGACCACGGGGAGCCCGGCCACCCCGGGCATCTCAGCCACCTCAGCGACTCGGGGGGCGGGTCGCACTGGTCGCAGGAACGCGAGTGCGGGATCGCCGCTCCGGCCGGGCTGGTCCAGGGCCTGCTCGACAGCTGGGTCGCGGACTCGCCCGCCACCCGCGCGTGGCGCGACCTGGAAGAGGTCTGCTGACCCCTGCGGGGTCCGCCGGTGTACCCCGCCGGGTGCCGCTCTCCGCCGGTGGCGCGGGCGGCGCCGTACGAGGCGGGGCGGCCGGGGGCGTACCCGGCCGGGCCCGCGGTCCACTCCCGTACTCTGGACGGGTTAGTGAACCGGCCTGGAAGGCGATAGCAGAACGATGGCGCAGACCGCTGACACCGCCCCTCCGGAGGAGGGGGAGACGTTCGTCGACGACGTGACCGACGGCGCCGCCCGTGAGGAAGCCCACCGGGTGCGCGGCACCGTGCGGCCGATCACGGTGGTCGGCAACCCCGTGCTGCACCGGGAGTGCCGTGACGTCACCGACTTCGGCGCGGAGCTGTCCGCCCTCGTCGACGACATGTTCGCCAGCCAGCGCGCGGCCGAGGGCGTGGGCCTGGCCGCGAACCAGATCGGTGTGGACCTGAAGGTCTTCGTCTACGACTGCCCGGACGACAACGACGTCCGGCACGTGGGCGCCGTGTGCAACCCCGTGCTGGAGGACCTGCCCGCGGACAAGCGGCACCTGGACGACTCCAACGAGGGCTGCCTGTCGGTGCCGGGCGCGTACATGGAGACGCCGCGCCCGGACTACGCGGTGGTCCGCGGGCAGGACCTGGAGGGCAATCCGATCGTCGTGCGGGGCACCGGCTTCTTCGCGCGGTGCCTCCAGCACGAGACCGACCACCTCTACGGGCGGCTCTACATCGACCGGCTCTCCAAGCGCGACCGCAAGGACGTCATGCGCCAGATGGCGGAGGCGACCCCGAAGTTCGCGACGGTGCCGAACGACTGAGGCCGCCCCCGGGACGTCCTAGAACTCCTCGTCGAGCGCGACCGAGCCCTCCACCGCCACCTGGTAGGCGGAGGGCCGGCGCTCGAAGAAGTTGGTCAGCTCCTGCACGCCCTGCAGCTCCATGAAGGAGAAGGGGTTGCGGGAGCCGTACAGCGGCGGGAAGCCGAGGCGGGCGAGCCGCTGGTCGGCGACGCACTCCAGGTACTCGCGCATGGAGTCGGTGTTCATGCCCGGCAGCCCGTCGCCGCACAGGTCACGGGCGAACTGCAGCTCGGCCTCGACGGCCTCCCGCAGCATGTCCGTGATCTCCTGCTGCATCCGCTCGTCGAAGAGCGACGGGTCCTCCTTGCGCACCGTGTCGACGACGTCGAAGGCGAAGCTCATGTGCATCGTCTCGTCGCGGAAGACCCAGTTGGTGCCGGTCGCCAGGCCGTGCAGCAGCCCGCGCGAGCGGAACCAGTAGACGTACGCGAAGGCGCCGTAGAAGAACAGGCCCTCGATGCAGGCCGCGAAGCAGATCAGGTTGAGCAGGAAGTTGCGGCGGTCCTCGTGGGTCTCCAGGCTGTCGATCTTCTCGGCGCCCTGACCGTCGAAGTTCGCCATCCAGCGGAAGCAGAACTGCGCCTTCTCGCGGATCGACGGGATCTCCTCGACCGCGTCGAAGGCCGCGGCCCGGTCGGCCGGATCGGGCAGGTAGGTGTCCAGCAGCGTCAGGTAGAACTGGACGTGCACGGCCTCCTCGAAGAGCTGGCGGGACAGGTAGAGCCGCGCCTCGGGGGAGTTGATGTGCTTGTAGAGCGTCAGCACCAGGTTGTTGGAGACGATCGAGTCGCCCGTGGCGAAGAACGCCACCAGCCGGCCGATGAGGTGCTGCTCGCCCGGGGTGAGCTTGGCGAGGTCGGCGACGTCGGAGTGCAGATCGACCTCCTCCACCGTCCAGGTGTTCTTGATCGCGTCGCGGTAGCGCTCGTAGAAGTCCGGGTAGCGCATGGGCCGCAGGGTGAGTTCGAAGCCCGGGTCGAGCAGGTTCTTCGTGGGGGTGGTGCTGGTCATTACTGGCAGGCCTCGCAGGACTCGGGGTTTTCCAGGGAGCACGCGACGGCGTCGGCGGCCGCGGCGGCGGATGCGGGAGCGGGTACGGGGACGGAGGCGGGGGCGGAGCCCTGCGCGGCGCGGGCGATCCGGGTCGCCGGGCGCGAGCGCAGGTAGTACGTGGTCTTCAGGCCCTGCTTCCAGGCGTAGGCGTACATCGAGGAGAGCTTGCCGATGGTGGGCGTCTCCATGAACAGGTTCAGCGACTGGCTCTGGTCCAGGTACGGGGTGCGGGCCGCGGCCATGTCGATGAGGGCGCGCTGCGGCAGCTCCCACGCGGTGCGGTACAGCTCGCGCACCTCGGCCGGGATCCAGCTGAAGCCCTGGACGCTGCCGGAGGAGTCGCGCAGCGCCTCGCGGGTCTGCTCGTCCCACACGCCGAGCCGCTTGAGGTCGGCCACCAGGTAGGAGTTGACCTGGAGGAACTCGCCGGACAGCGTCTCGCGCTTGAAGAGGTTGGAGACCTGCGGCTCGATGCACTCGTAGGAGCCGGCGATCGAGGCGATGGTCGCGGTCGGGGCGATGGCCAGCAGCAGCGCGTTGCGCATGCCGTGCGCCGCGACGCGCTCGCGCAGCGCCGCCCAGCGCTCGGGCCACACGGTGGCGGTGTCGTAGTGGTCCGGGTGCAGCACGCCCGCGGCGGCCCGGGTCTCGGCCCAGGCGGGCAGCGGGCCGTGCCGCTCGGCGAGGTCGCAGGACGCCTCGTAGGCGGCCAGCATGACGCGCTCGGCGATCTTCGTGGACAGCGCGCGGGCCTCGGGGGAGGCGAAGGGCAGCCGCAGCTTGAAGAAGACGTCCTGGAGCCCCATCACGCCCAGGCCCACCGGCCGCCAGCGGGAGTTGGAGCGGCCCGCCTGCTCGGTCGGGTAGTAGTTGATGTCGACGACCCGGTCCAGGAACGTCACCGCGGTGTGCACGGTCTCGTCCAGCCGCGTCCAGTCGATGTCCCCGTCGGCGGTGACGAACGAGCTGAGGTTGACCGAGCCGAGGTTGCACACCGCCGTCTCGGAGTCGTCGGTGACCTCCAGGATCTCCGTGCACAGGTTGGACGAGTGCACGGTACGGCCGGGCAGCGCGGTCTGGTTGGCGGTGCGGTTGGCGGCGTCCTTGAACGTCATCCAGCCGTTGCCGGTCTGCGCGAGGGTGCGCATCATGCGGCCGTACAGCTCCCGGGCCGGGATGGTGCGCTGGGCGAGCCCGGCGGCCTCGGCGGCGCGGTAGGCGGCGTCGAAGTCGTCGCCCCACAGGTCGACGAGCTGCGGCACGTCGGCGGGCGAGAACAGCGACCAGGAGGCGTCCGCCTCGACCCGGCGCATGAACTCGTCCGGCACCCAGTGCGCCAGGTTCAGGTTGTGCGTACGCCGGGCGTCCTCACCGGTGTTGTCGCGCAGCTCCAGGAACTCCTCGACGTCCGCGTGCCAGGTCTCCAGGTAGACGGCGGCGGCGCCCTTGCGGCGACCGCCCTGGTTCACCGCCGCGACCGAGGCGTCCAGCGTCTTCAGGAACGGCACGATGCCGTTGGAGTGCCCGTTGGTGCCGCGGATGAGCGAACCGCGGGCGCGGATCCGGGAGAAGGGCAGGCCGATGCCGCCCGCGTGCTTGGAGAGCCGCGCCACCTGGTGGTAGCGGTCGTAGATCGAGTCCAGCTCGTCCAGCGGCGAGTCCAGCAGGTAGCACGACGACATCTGCGGGTGCCGCGTACCGGAGTTGAAGAGGGTGGGGGAGCTGGGCAGGTAGTCCAGCGCGCTCATCAGCCGGTAGAGCGCGGCCACCTCGTCCAGCGCCGGGGCGCTCTCGTCCTCGGCCAGCCCCGCGGCCACCCGCAGCATGAAGTGCTGCGGGGTCTCGATGACCTTGCGGGTCAGCGGGTGGCGCAGCAGGTAGCGGGTGTAAAGGGTGCGCAGGCCGAAGTAGCCGAAGCGGTCGTCGGCGCCCTCGGCGAGCGCGCGCTCGACCAGGGCGTCCAGCCGGGCCGCGTGCCGGGTGACGAAGTCGGCGGTGCGGTCGGCGACCAGGCCCTCGCGGTGCCCCACCGCGATCGAGGCCGTGAAGGACACCGCGCCCTGCGACGCGGCCTCCTCGGCGATCGTCACGGTCAGCAGCCGCGCCGCGAGCCGCGAGTACGCCGGGTCCTCCGAGATCAGCCCGGCCGCCGCCTCGGTGGCCAGCACCCGCAGCTCCGCCGTGTCCGCGGCCGCGCTGCGCCCCCGCAGCGCCGCACCGGCGACCCTGCCGGGGTCGGTGTCGGGAAGGTCGGTACACAGCTTCACGAGGGTACGCAGCAGGTCGCCGTTGTCGGGCGCACCGGTGGTGGTACCGGGGGTACCGGCGGGGGCTGCGGGGGCTTCTGGCGCGATGGTCACGGTGATGCGGTCTCCCTCGTGAGCGGCGGCGGCCACGCGGGGAGGGACGGAGGGGGCCGCGACCGCCCTGCGGGCATGCCGAGCCGCGTCCGCTGAGCCCACTCCACGAGGCCCGGACACAGCGGCGCCGCGGTCGGCCGACCGGGACGCCGTCTGCCGGCAGGCGATCGGGCTCCGCCGCCGTGCGCTTTTCTGCGCGTAAGCGCATGGGGGCACGGCAGCTCACCGTTGCGGGGCAGCGCCGGATTCGCACCGGCTTCCCCTGCGGGCAGCGGAGTTGAGCATACATCTAGTGCTGCCGCACTTGGACGGGGCTACATGTTGTGTCGCCGGGTACTCCGTGTGCGCCTGGGGCACGGGGAACTGCGCGAGCGACCTGCCACCGGCCGGTGGTCCGGCACGGACCGGGCTGCCCCTTCGGGCCGGTGACGACCCGCGCCCCCGGTGGGGGCTTGTCGCGCAGTTCCCCGCGCCCCTGAGGGGCGCGGGCCCTACGCCGGTTCGGGGAGGCCCGGGGAGACGGCCGGGTCGGGCGGCGTGGTGGGGCTGGGGATCTCCGGGGCGGACTGGGCGGTGTAGTCCGCCGGGGAGGTCTCGTCGGCGCCCGCAGGCGCCTTGAGGGCCCGCAGGACGACCGTCAGGACGATCGCGACGGCCGCGTTGAGCACGAACGCGGTCAGGCCGATGTAACCCTTCTCACCGATCCACGGGATCATGTCCGCGTTCCCGCCGAAGTGCGACTGCGACGGGCTGGACTGCTCGTAGGCCTTCCACGTGCCGTAGAACATGCCCGCCGCCCAGCCGGCGAGCAGGGCCCAGCGGTGGAACCAGCGGGTGAACAGGCCGCCCACGATGGCCGGAACGGTCTGCAGTATCCAGATGCCGCCCAGCAGCTGGAAGTTGATGGCGACGGTTTTGTCCATGGTGAGGACGAAGACCAGCGCGCCGACCTTGACCACGAGTGAGACGGCCTTGGAGACCGCGGTCTCCTGCGCGGGGGTGGCGTCCGGCTTGATGAGGTCCTTGTAGATGTTGCGGGTGAACAGGTTCGCCGCGGCGATGGACATGATGGCCGCGGGGACGAGCGCGCCGATGCCGATCGCGGCGAAGGCGACGCCCGCGAACCACGACGGGAAGATGTTCTCGAACAGCTGCGGGATGGCCAGCTGGTTGTTGTACTTCGGGTTGCCCGCGCCGACGCCGTCCGCGATGGCCATGAAGCCGAGCAGCGCCAGCAGGCCGAGCATGAGGGAGTACAGCGGCAGGATCGTGGTGTTGCGGCGGATGGTGTCGCGGCTCTTGCCGGACAGCACGGCGGTGATCGAGTGCGGGTAGAGGAAGAGGGCCATCGCCGAGCCCATCGCGAGCGTGGCGTACGCCCACTGGGCCTTCGGGCCGGTCACCAGGGAGCCGCGGGGGACGCCCTGCTTGTTCGTGACGGCGTAGGCGTCGCCGGCCTTGCGGAAGATGTCGTCGAAGCCGCCCAGTTTGTACGGGATGTAGATGATGGCGACCGCTATCACGATGTAGATCAGCGCGTCCTTGACGAACGCGATGAGCGCGGGCGCGCGCAGCCCGGAGGAGTACGTGTAGGCGGCGAGCACGCCGAAGGCGATGAGCAGCGGCAGGTCCTTGAGGAACCAGTTGGTGCCGTCGCTGCCGCCCACGCCCATGACGTCCAGGACGGCCTGGATGCCGACCAGTTGGAGGGCGATGTAGGGCATCGTGGCGATGATGCCGGTGATGGCGACGGCCACCGACAGGCTCTTGGAGCCGAACCGTCCGCGGATGAAGTCCGAGGAGGTGACGTAGCCGTGCCGGCGCGAGACCGACCACAGCCGCGGCAGGAAGAGGAAGACCAGCGGGTAGGTGATGATCGTGTAGGGCACCGCGAAGAAGCCCGCGGCGCCGCCCGCGAAGATCGCGGCGGGCACGGCGACGAAGGTGTACGCGGTGTACAGGTCGCCGCCGAGCAGGAACCAGGTCACCCAGGTTCCGAAACTGCGTCCGCCCAGGCCCCATTCGTCCAGGTGCAGCGGATTCGCGGCGCGCCGCCAGCGCGCGGCGAAGAAGCCGAGCACGGTGACGGCCAGGAAGAAGAAGATGAAGACGCCGAGCGCGACGCCGTTGACGCCGTCCTTCACGCGTCCTCACCCCCCTTGCGGGCGCGCTCCTCGCGCCGTACGAGCACGTAGGCGGTGAAGGTGAGCGCGGCCGCCACCGGCACCCAGGCCATCTGGTACCAGTAGAAGAACGGGATGCCGATGAAGGCCGGCGTCGTGCGGGCGTACGAGTCCACCCACAGCAGGGCGACGAACGGTGCGAGCAGGCACAGCGCGGCGACGACCCGGGTGGGGGTGACGACCGGTGGCCGTGGGTCCGGTGGTGCTTGTGACATGTGCTGGTGCTCCCGTCCCCTAGAGCAGCGTGTAATGGCCAGGAAATCTAGGGGAGGCTAGCGTCGGCAGTCACTACCCGTGCACGGATTCCTTCCCAGGTCAGCCGCGCGGGTGACCGGAAAGCACCGGTAGGGGCACCTGTGTCAGTCGGTCGGGCGGCTGAGGCGGGCCACGAACTTGTACCGGTCGCCGCGGTAGACCGAGCGCACCCACTCGACCGGTTCACCCGTGGTGTCGATCGAGTGCCGGGAGAGCATCAGCATCGGCAGGCCCACGTCGGTGCCCAGCAGTCCGGCCTCGCGCGGGGTCGCCAGCGACGTCTCGATGGTCTCCTCGGCCTCGGCGAGCCGGACGTCGTAGACCTCGGCCAGCGCGGTGTAGAGCGAGGTGTACTTGGCGAGGCTGCGGCGCAGCGCCGGGAAGCGCTTGGCGGACAGGTGGGTGGTCTCGATGGCCATCGGCTCGGAGTTGGCGAGCCGCAGCCGCTCGATGCGCAGCACGCGGCCGCCGGCCTTCATGTCCAGCAGTCCGGCGAGCCGGTCGTCGGCGGTGATGTAGCCGATGTCCAGCAGCTGGGAGGTGGGTTCGAGGCCCTGGGCGCGCATGTCCTCGGTGTAGGAGGTCAGTTGCAGCGCCTGCGAGACCTTGGGCTTGGCCACGAAGGTGCCCTTGCCCTGGATACGCTCCAGCCGGCCCTCGACGACGAGCTCCTGGAGGGCCTGCCGGACGGTGGTACGGGAGGTGTCGAACTCGGTGGCGAGGGTGCGTTCGGGCGGGACCGGGGTGCCGGGCGGCATGGTCTGGGTGATGTCCAGCAGATGGCGCTTGAGCCGGTAGTACTTGGGCACCCGTGCGGTACGGCCGGCGGTGCCGCCCGTCGTCGTCTCCGCACTGGTGACCGCGTCGCTCTCCATGACGTCTACTCCCGACTGCGCTCGTGCTGCCGTGGTCCGGCTCCTCCGTTGATCGCGGCTCACATGGTGGCACGCGCGGCTCCGCGGGAGAGAGGCGGCGGGGTCCTGGTCCCCCTCAGGTGTCGGTCCGATAACAGACCCGACGGGTGTTCTTATACACCCTTGACACCCCTAAAGGTCTAGGCCAAGCTCCCGGTACTGGTCTAAACCATTAACGACCAAATCCCAGACCCACGAGCAAGTATCGGACTCCGCGGCGTACGCGGAGTCCGGCATTTCCGGCGGTGGGGGGAGTTTCGGGCATCCTGAGGAGGGTGGCGTGAAGCGCAAGCTCATCGCGGCGATCGGCGTCGCGACCATGATCGTCGGTATCGCGGCATGTGGATCGGACAAGAAGGACGACAACAAGGCCTCGTCGTCGGGGGGCGACAAGGGGTCCAGCGCGTCGTCGATCACCGTCTGGCTGACGGTGGACGCGCAGCACAACTGGCCGGAACTGATCAAGACGGCTGACGACGCCCTCACCGCGAAGCACCCGGGTCTGAAGGTCAAGCACGAGTACTACGCCTGGCCGGACAAGAATGCCAAGCTGGACGCCGTGCTCGCCACCGACAAGGCGCCCGACGTCGTGGAGATGGGCAACTCCGAGATGGTGCCCTACATGGCCGAAGGCGCGTTCGCCGAGGTCGACCCGTCGAAGTTCGACAACTCCGCCCAGTGGCTGGACGCCCTCAAGCAGTCCGTCAGCTACGACGGCAAGACGTACGGCGTGCCCTACTACGCCGCCGCCCGCATCGCCACGTGGCGCAAGGACATCGCCGCCGCGTCCGGCATCAAGGCCACCCCGAAGAACTGGACCGAGCTGACGCAGGACCTGGACAAGATCCAGTCCAAGCAGGGCGCGAAGTTCAACGCCTGGTACCAGCCCTCCCGTGACTGGTACGCGGCCATGTCCTTCGTCTACGACGCGGGCGGCGCCATCGCCACCAACGAGGGCGGCCAGTGGAAGGGCTCGCTGGAGAGCCCGCAGGCCATCCAGGGCCTCACCGCCTGGAAGGACGCCATGGGCAAGTACATGCACGGCGACCTCACCAAGGACGAGTCGGACCGCTACATCGTCTACGGCCAGGGCAAGTCCGACCTGATCTTCGCCCCCGGCTGGGAGGGCCCGTCCGCGGCCGACCCGAAGTTCGACAAGACCGGCGGCAAGCTCAAGGACAACCTGGAGAACTTCGTCATGCCGGGCCCGTCCGGCAAGAACCTGCCGGTCTTCCTCGGCGGCTCGGACCTGGCGATCCCCACGAAGTCGAAGAACGCCGACCTGGCGGCCGAGTGGATCAACGACTTCACGAACACCGCGGGCCAGAAGGTCCTCATGAGCAAGGGCAACCTGCCGAACAACAACACGCAGCTGGAGACGCTGAAGAGCGACCCGGCCTCCGCGGTCACCGCGACCGCCGCGGGTTCGAGCTGGTTCGTTCCGACCGCGCCCGGCTGGGGCACCGTGGAGAAGGCGCAGACCCTCCAGACCATGCTGCAGAACATCGCCACCGGCAAGGCCTCCGTCCAGGACGCGGCCAAGACGGCTGACGCGGCCATGGACAAGGTCCTCAACGTCAAGAACTGACCATCCTCGCAACGTAGACCAGGACCGCTGAGGAGCACGTGATGAGTGCCGCCGAGACCACCACCACCAAGGTGCCGCCGCCACGGCGGCACTCATCACCTCCCGGGCACGGCCCCGGGAGACGCCGCGCCGCACGCGGTCGCCGGGTCCACATCAGCCGGGCGCTGACCCCCTGGCTGCTGCTGGCACCCTGCCTCCTCGTGCTGGTGCTGGTGCTGGGCTACCCGCTGATCAAGCTGGGCGTCCTGTCCTTCCAGGACTACAAGAAGCCCCAGCTGTGGGGCTTCAAGCCCGCCACCTGGGTGGGCTTCGACAACTACACGACGATCCTCAAGGACAGCGAGTTCTGGGACGTCGTCGTCCGCACCATCGTCTTCGCCGGCGCCGCGGTCATCCTCACCATGGTGCTCGGCATGCTGATCGCGCTGCTGCTGCAGCGCGTGTCCGGCTGGGTGCGGACCCTGGTGAACATCGCGCTCGTCGCGAGCTGGGCCATGCCGGTGGTCGTGGCCGTCACCGTCTTCAAGTGGATGTTCGACAGCGACTACGGCGTCGTGAACTGGGTGCTGACCAAGCTGCCGGGTGTGGACTACACCGGGCACAACTGGTTCGCCTCCGGTCCCGAGGGCCTGTCGGTGATCATGCTCCAGGTGGTGTGGGGCGCGATCCCGTTCGTCGTGATCACCCTGGGCGCCGGCCTCACCCAGGTGCCCAAGGAGCTGGAGGAGGCGGCCCGGCTCGACGGCGCCGCGGCCTTCGGGGTATTCCGCTACGTGACGTTCCCGATCATCAAGCCGCTGGTCGTCATGATGACCACGCTCTCGGTCATCTGGGACATGGGCGTCTTCGCCCAGGTCTGGCTCATGCGCGGCGGCCACCCCGAGCCGGAGTTCCAGCTGCTGACCACCTACTCGTACGAAAAGGCCTTCGGCGTCAACGACTACGCCGCCGGCTCCGCCATCGCGCTGCTGACCGTCCTGCTGCTGCTCGGCGTGGTCGCGGTGTACATGCGGCAGATGCTGAAGATCGGAGAGGTGGAATGAGCGCCCTGACCTCGCGGCCGAGCGCCGCCCCGGTGATCACCGCCACCGCGGCCGAGCGCCGCAGGCGCAAGGCCAAGATCGGCTGGAACGTCCTCGGCCTGCTGGTCTTCGTGGTGACCGTCTTCCCGGTCTACTGGATGGTCAACACGGCCTTCAAGCCGGCCAAGGACGCGATCGACCCCAAGCCGCACTTCTTCCCGTTCCCGGTGTCGCTGGAGAACTTCCGGCGCGCCCTGAACATCTCCGACTTCTGGGGCCCGGTCGAGCGCAGCCTGATCGTCAGCGCCTCCACCGTCGTGGTCGGCGCGGTCATCGGCCTGCTCGCGGCGCTCGCGATCTCCCGCTTCGCCTTCCGCGGCCGCAAGGCCGTCATCGTCGGCATCCTGACCGTCCAGATGGTCCCGCTGGTCGCGATGATCATCCCGGTCTTCCTGCTGCTCAACCAGATCCACCAGATCGACAAGCTCAGCGGCCTGGTGCTGACGTACCTGACCTTCATCCTGCCCTTCACGGTCTGGACGCTGCGCGGCTTCATCGTCAACATCCCCAAGGAGCTCGAAGAGGCCGCGATGGTCGACGGGTGCAGCCGCACCGGCGCCTTCGTCCGCGTCGTCTTCCCGCTGCTGGCCCCCGGCCTGGTCGCGACCTCGATCTACGGCTTCATCCAGGCCTGGAACGAGTTCCTCTACGCCCTGCTGGTGATGAGCCAGGAGCACGAGACGGCCACCGTCTGGCTCGGCACCTTCACCACCCAGCACGGCACCGAGTACGCGCCGATGATGGCCGGTTCCACCATGATGGGCATCCCCGTGGTGATCCTCTTCCTGCTCGTGCAGCGCAAGATGGCCGCCGGCCTCACCGCCGGGGCGGTGAAGGGATGACCGCCGCCGTCACCGGCACCGACACGCCCGCGCCGTCGCTCGTACGCGACGCGCTCACCGTCCTGCAGCCGGGCTTCGAGGGCACCGAGGCCCCCGAGTGGCTGCTGCGGCAGCTCGCCGAGGGCCTGGGCGCGGTCGCGCTGTTCGCCCGCAACATCGAGTCGCCCGCGCAGCTGGCCGCGCTCACCGCCCAGCTGCGCGCGGTGCGGCCGGACGTGCTCGTCGCCGCCGACGAGGAGGGCGGCGACGTCACCCGGCTGGAGGCGCGCGGCGGATCGTCCTTCCCGGGCAACCTCGCGCTCGGCGCCGTCGACGACGTCAAGCTCACCCGCGCGGTCGCCGCCGAGCTGGGCCGCCGGCTCGCCGACTGCGGGGTGAACCTCAACTGGGCGCCCTCCGCCGACGTCAACTCCGACCCGGACAACCCGGTCATCGGCGTGCGCTCCTTCGGCGCCGACCCCGACCTGGTCGCCCGCAACACCGCCGCCTACGTCGAAGGCCTGCAGTCCGCGGGCGTGGCCGCGTGCGTCAAGCACTTCCCCGGCCACGGCGACACCGCCGTCGACTCGCACCACGACATGCCGCGTATCGACGTCGACCTGGAGACCCTGCACTCCCGCGAGCTGGTGCCCTTCCGCGCCGCCCTCGCCGCGGGCAGCAAGGTCGTGATGAGCGCGCACATCCTCGTGCCCGCCCTCGACCCCGAACTGCCCGCGACCCTCAGCCCCGCCGCGCTCACCGGCCTGCTGCGCGCACCCCGCGAGCGCGGCGGCCTCGGCCACGAGGGCCTCATCGTCACCGACGGCATGGAGATGCAGGCCATCTCGGCGACGTACGGCATCGAGCGCGGCACCGTCCTCGCGCTGGTCGCCGGCGCCGACGCGATCTGCGTCGGCGGCGGCCTCGCCGACGAGGAGACCGTGCTCGCCCTGCGGGACGCGATCGTGGACGCCGTCGAAGCCGGCGAGCTGTCCCGCGAACGGCTCGCCGACGCGGCCGAGCGGGTCCGCGACCTCGCCGCGTGGGCGGCGGCGCAGCGGCCGGGCGCAGCGGAGGGGACCGCACCCGGCAGCACCGCGGCCGCCCCCGGCGAGGCCGAGGCCTCCGAGGTCGGCCTGGAGGCCGCCCGCCGCGCCCTGCGCGTCACCCGCGCACCGGGCTTCGCCCCCCTGGAGTCCGCGCCCTACGTCGCGGCCTTCACCCCGGTGGCCAACATCGCGGTCGGCGAGGACACCCCCTGGGGCGTCGCCGCCGAGCTCGAACGGCTGCTGCCGGGTACGGAGACCGGTACGTACCGCGCCGCGGAGGAGGCGGAGTCGGCGGAGGAGCCGGCCGATGCTTCGGAGGAGGCCCCCGAGGGCCCCGAGGCCCCCGAGGTCGCCGCGCAGGTCCTGGCGGCGGCGGGGGAGCGGCGGATCGTCGCCGTCGTCCGCGACGTCCACCGGCACGCGTGGATGTCCGAGGCGCTGGCCGGTGTGGTCGCCGCCCGCCCCGACACGGTGGTCGTCGAGATGGGCGTCCCGCAGGCTCCGCCCACGGGAGCGCTCCACCTCGCCACGCACGGCGCGGCCCGCGTCTGCGGTGAGGCTGCCGCGGAGGCGATCGTCAGCGCGCGCTGACCCCTTCGCGGGGGGCGCTTTGACCCGGACGCCGGGCCCGGCCGTAATCCTTGAGCCGAGCCCGGCGTCCGGCATTTCGCCTTGCGCATGCGGCGCGGGGTGAGCGTTTCAGGCTGCGCCTGCCGCGCCGGGCAACTACTAGGGGCGCGTGGGGGCACCTCCCAGGCGGAGCCTGGGAGGTGCCCCCACGCGCCCCTAAAACGAGCCCCCCTGCGCCGCAGAGAGCCCCCACGCGGCAGGGGCTACAGCCCCTGCCAGTGCGGCTTCGCCGCGAAGGTCGCCCGGAAGTAGGGCGCAAGCTTCAGCTTGGACGCGGCCGCCTCGTCGACGACCACCGTCGCGTGCGGGTGGAGCTGGAGCGCGGACGCGGGCACCACCGAGGCGACCGGGCCCTCCACGCTCTGCGCCACCGCTTCCGCCTTGCCCTCGCCCGTGGCGAGAAGCACGAGGTGGCGGGCCTCCAGGATCGTCCCGATGCCCTGCGTGATGACGTGGTGCGGCACCTGCTCGATCTCGCCGTCGAAGAAGCGGGCGTTGTCGACCCGGGTCTGCTCGGTGAGCGTCTTGATCCGGGTGCGCGAGGCCAGCGACGAGCACGGCTCGTTGAAGCCGATGTGCCCGTCCGTGCCGATCCCCAGCAGCTGGAGGTCCACGCCGCCCGCGGCGGCGAGAGCCGCGTCGTACGCCTCGCACGCGCCCTGTACGTCCTCCGCGCTGCCGTCCGGGCCCATGAAGGACTCCGGGGACAGCCCGAGCGGCTCCACGACCTCGCGCAGCACCACGGAGCGGTACGACTCGGGGTGGCCGGCCGGCAGGCCCACGTACTCGTCCAGCTGGCAGACCCGGGTGCGGGAGACGTCCACCGCGCCGCCGCGGACCTTGGCGGCGAGCGCCTGGTAGACGGGCAGCGGGGTGGAGCCGGTGGCGACCCCGAGCAGCGCGTCGGGCTTGCGGCGGATGAGCGCGGCCATGGTCTCCGCGATCACTTCGCCGCCTGCCGCCGCGTCCGGGACGATGACAACTTCCACGCTGGGCCTGCCGTTTCTGGAGCGGTGAGTGTGGTATAGACCAATCTAGCAGGTGTTCCCCCGCAGGCCGAGGGCCACCCGTACCCCTGCCGGCACCCCGCGCGGCGGCCCGCTCCGCGCGCGGGCCGCCGCCTCCTGTGGTCGACTGTTGGAGTGCTCCCCGGCGGGACGGAGGCGGGTGGACATGACGGACGGCACGGCGCCCCCGGGCCCGGCCCGCGGCGCGGAACGGCCCGGCGCGATCATGGCGGCGGAGATGGCCGAGCAGCCCGCGGTCCTGCGGCGCATCCTCGACCGGGCGGTCCCGGACATCACCGCGACCGCCCGCGCCGTCGCGGGCCGCCGCCCCCGCTTCGTGCTGCTCAGCGCGCGCGGCACCTCCGACCACGCGGCCCTCTACGCGAAGTACCTCATCGAGGTCGAGCTGGGCCTGCCGTGCGGCCTCGCCTCCATGTCCACGATCACCGCGTACGGGGCCCGGCCGCAGCTCGCCGACGTCCTCGTGGTGGCCGTCAGCCAGTCCGGCGGGTCACCCGACCTCACCGCCACCACGCAGGCCGCCCGGGAGGCCGGGGCGATCACGCTGGCGCTGACCAACAACCCCGACTCGCCGCTCGCCGAGGTCGCCGAATTCCACATCGACCTCCTCGCGGGCCCGGAGCGGGCCCTCCCGGCGACCAAGACGTACACGGCGGAGCTGCTGGCCCTGTACTTCTTCGTGACCGCCCTGGGCGGCCAGGACGGCCTCCCCGCCGCCCAGGGCCTGCCCGAGCTCGCCGAGCGCGTCCTCGACCGCGGTGACGAGGTACGCGACCTCGCGGGCCGCTACCGCTTCGCCGAGCGCATGGTCATCACGTCCCGCGGCTACGGCTACCCCACGGCCAAGGAGGCCGCCCTCAAGCTCATGGAGACCAGCTACGTGCCCGCCCTGTCCTACTCCGGGGCGGACCTGCTGCACGGGCCGCTGGCCATGGTCGACAACATCTCGCCGGTCATCGCGATCGTGACGGAGGGGCGTGGCGGTCAGGCGCTCCAGCCGGTCCTGGACCGGCTCCGCAGCAGAGGGGCCGACCTGGTGGTGGTCGGCCCCGAAGCCGCGGTCCGCGCGGCGTCGGGGGGCTTCGCCCTCCCCACCCAGCACCTCCAGGAGGCGCTGCAGCCCGTCCTGGAGATCCTGCCCCTCCAGCGGCTGGCCTACGAGGTCGCGATGGCGCGCGGCCAGAACCCCGACTCCCCGCGAGCCATCGCCAAAATCACGGAGACCCGTTGACCCTCCCTACCGCGTAGGGCCCGCGCATGCCGCGCCGGGCAACAAACCAGGGGGCGCCCCGGAGCCCTGCGTCGCACAGCGCCCGTTTTTCAGGGGCGCGTGGGGGCACCTCCCAGGCGGAGCCTGGGGGAGAACTGCGCGCTCAGCCCCCACCGGCCGGTGGTCCGGATCGGACCGAAGCGACCCTTTGGGTCGGTATCCGACCCGCGCCCCGGTGGGGGCTGGTCGCGCAGTTCCCCGCGCCCCTAAAAACGGGTGCCCCACGGCGCAGCCGCAGCCCCGAAAACGGGTGCCCTGCGGCGCGGGCGCAGCCCGAAAACGGGTGCCCCCCGCGCGGGCGCAGCCTGAAAAAACGCTCACCCCCCCCAGCGCGGGCGCAGCCCGAAAAAGGGGAGCCCCGCAGCGTAGGTGCAGCCTGAAACGGGTGCCCTGCGGGGCAAGGCTCGCCCCGCAGGGGCGGAAGGCCCGACAGCCCGGCGGGGCGGAGGAGGGGCCGGGTCTGCGCCGAGGCCCGGAGACAACTTCGGGCCGCGGTGCAGAGAGGACCCTCAGCCTCATCGCACCGCAGCCCGGAGCTTGCGCCGGCGGCCGTGGCCGACGGGGTGTGCGGTCCCCGCGGACCCGTTAGGCGCCGACAGCGAGGCGGCGGCGTAGTCAGGGCAGAGAACGCCCCGCCTCGTTCCGCGCTCCTGTGCGGGGAGGGCGGACGTCGTGTTCCGGCGCCCATTGTGGACTAGACCAATGGGCCCTGTAAATGGGTCGGCCCCGATTTCGTGCCGCGCCTGAACAAAGTGTGCCCGCAAAACCCGCCGGGCGCACCCCCCTGGGGCCTGCGGGTACGCTCGCAGACGTGCCCTCCATGAACGACCTCGTACGCGAGCACACCGCGCTGGACGCCTCCGACCTGGAATGGCTGCACCTGCTGGTGTCCGAATGGCAGTTGCTGTCCGACCTGTCCTTCGCGGACCTCGTGCTGTGGGTGCCCACCCGGGACGGCACGCGGTACGTCTCGGTCGCGCAGATGCGCCCCAACACCGGCCCGACGTCGTACCAGGACGACATGGTCGGCCACCTGGTGCCGCGCGGGCGGCGGCCGCTGCTGGACGCCGCGCTCGACGAGGGGCGGATCGTCCGCGAGGGCGACCCGGAGTGGCGCGAGGAGGTCCCCGTACGGGTCGAGTCCATCCCCGTACGGCGCGACGGCCGGGTGCTGGGCGTGATCGCCCGCAACACCAACCTGCTGACCGTCCGCACCCCCAGCCGGCTGGAGCTCACCTACCTCCAGAGCGCCAGCGACCTCGCGCAGATGATCGCGGCCGGTTCCTTCCCCTTCCCGGCCGAGCAGGTCGACATGGACGCCTCGCCGCGGGCCGGTGACGGGCTCATCCGGCTGGACGCCGACGGCACCGTGCAGTACGCGAGCCCCAACGCGCTGTCCGCCTACCACCGGCTCGGGCTGGCCGCCGACCTGGTCGGCCACCACCTGGGCAAGACCACCGCGGAGCTGGCCCCGGAGTCGAGCGGGCCGGTGGACGAGGCGCTCGTGACGATGGCGAGCGGCTGGGCGCCGCGGGAGTTCGAGGTCGAGGGCGGTGACGGGGTCATCCAGCTGCGCGCGATCCCGCTCAAGCCCAAGGGGGTCCGCACCGGTTCGCTGGTGCTGCTCCGCGACGTCACCGAACTGCGGCGGCGCGAGCGCGAGTTGATGACCAAGGACGCGACCATCCGGGAGATCCACCACCGGGTGAAGAACAACCTTCAGACGGTCGCGGCGCTGCTGCGGCTGCAGGCCCGCCGGATGGACTCGGCGAGTGCCCGTTCCGCGCTGGAGGAGGCGGTGCGCCGGGTCGGCTCGATCGCCATCGTGCACGAGACGCTGTCCCAGACACTGGACGAGCGCGTGGAGTTCGACGAGATCGCCGACCGGGTGCTGGCGATGGTCGCCGAGATCTCCCCGGGCCGGGTCACCGCCCGCCGCTCCGGCCGTTTCGGCGTGCTGACCGCGCGGACGGCCACCCCGCTGTCGATGGTGCTGACCGAGCTGTTGCAGAACGCCCTCGAACACGGCTTCGGGCCGGGGGAGTCGGGCTCGGTCGACATCACCGCGACCCGCGGCCGGGAGCTGATCACCATCACGGTGCAGGACGACGGCCGCGGCCTGCCGCCCGGTTTCGACGCGCAGCAGACCGGCAACCTGGGCCTGCAGATCGTCCGCACCCTCGTGGTCGGCGAGCTGGGCGGCACCTTCGACATGGTGCCCGCACCGGACCGCGGCACCCGGGTCATCCTCGAACTCCCGCTCACCGGCTGACCGTTCGCGGACACGCGAAAGCCCCCGTACCGCCATTGGTACGGGGGCTTCCGGATGCTGCGTGCTGCGCGTGGGACAGGTGCTGCGCGCTGCGGCTCGGTCGGAAGGTGTTGCGCGTCAGGCGCTGGCGTTGCGGGCCCGGTTGCGGGCGGCGCGGCGCTTCATCGCGCGACGCTCGTCCTCGCTGAGGCCACCCCAGACACCGGCGTCCTGACCACTTTCGAGCGCCCACTGCAGGCACTGCTCCATGACGGGGCAGCGGCGGCAGACGGCCTTGGCTTCCTCGATCTGCAGCAGCGCAGGACCGGTGTTGCCGATGGGGAAGAAGAGCTCAGGGTCTTCCTCGCGGCAAACGGCGCGGTGACGCCAGTCCATGGCTGCTCCAACTCCTCGTGTGACAAGCTCGTTGCTTGTGAATGTGAACGCTTTCACGAATCCCTTCACAGGGAACGGGACGCCACCCAGTCTTCACTGGTGCAGTCCCGCGGTGTGAGGTCTCAGATTCGGGCTCTCAAGGGGGCCGGTTGGTCGGCCGTCCCGATCGCCATGTAGAGACTCGCAAACCTCGGCTGGAGATACAACCCCTTCAAGGAAGTTTTTTTTGATTCCTCGGTGTCGCGTCGATCACAGCCGTACTTCCATGGGGTGCGGGGCAGCCTAAACGTTCGAGTAAAAGGACTTTAGGCTCTTCGACTTACACAATCACACGCAGTGCACGGCGTACGCCTGTGAAGGTCGCACTCGTACGCAGCCCCAGGTGGTCACCGTCCACCTGGAAGGGCAGTGGAGCCTGCGATTGCAAGGTGAAGTCGGTCAGATCGTGCAGTGCGACCGCGTGCTTGCCGCGCGGGCCGCGCTCCGGAGTGGACCGGAGCAACTGTGCAGCGTAACGCGTTCCCGACAATGCGGACATCTTGCGAATGCCCAGCAGGTCAAGCGCGGTGTCGAAGGATGCGTCGGGAGATGCGTAAATAGGACGGTTGCCCAGATACGTCCACGGTGCGGCATTGCACACTATCGCCGTCGACAGCCCGGCCAGCGGCTCCTCGCCCGGCCGCGCCAGCGTGATCGTCCCGCTCCTGCGGTTCGGATCGGCGACGAACTGCCGGGCCACCTGCCGCAGATACAGCGCATGCGTCGAACGCTTGCCCAGCTCCCGCTGCTGCTCCACCCGCCCCACCACGCCGGCGTCGAACCCCAGGCCCGCGCAGAAGGTGAACCAGCGGTCCGGCACCCCTTCGTCCTCGGTCCCCGGCGTGCCGCTCACCAGCCCCAGCCCCACCGTGCGCGACGACCCGGCGCGCAGCGCGTCCAGCAGCGCCCCGGTCGCCTCCACGGCGTCGTTGGGCAGCCCCAGCGCGCGGGCGAAGACATTGGTGGAGCCACCGGGCACCACCGCGAGCTGCGGCAGCGCCTCCGGGTCGGGGCCGTGGTGCAGCAGCCCGTTCACCACCTCGTTGACCGTGCCGTCGCCGCCGAGCGAGACGACCAGCTCGGTCTGACCGCCCTCCACCGCGCGCCGCGCCAGATCGCGGGCATGCCCGCGGTACTCGGTCGTGGCGACCTCCAGCTTCAGGTCGCTGGCCAATGCGGTGCTGATCACGTCGCGCACCCGAGCGCTGGTGGTGGTCGCGGCAGGGTTGACGACGAGAAGTGCACGCATGGTCGATAGCGTACCTACGCTTTTTCGGCTCGGGCTACGCTGAGTGGTGTGAGCCAGACCCCCCAGGACCCCGCGCCCGACCTCGACACCACCGTCGCGGCGGAGCCCGCGGAAGAGGCCGCCGAGCCCGTACCGGCCGCTCCCACGCGCGGCGGGCGCGCCCGGCTGCACGGCGCCGCCGCCATCGCCGGGCTCGAAGGGCTCGTCATCGCCGTGTGGGGCGTCACCATGTTCTTCACGGGCAGCGACCACGCGGTGCTCGCCGGGCTCACCGTCCTGGTCTTCGCGGCGATCCCGCTGTCCGCGGCGTACGGGCTGCGCCAGGCGCGCCGCTGGAGCCGCGGCCCCGCGCTCATCATGCAGCTGCTGGCGCTGCCCGTGGCGTGGACCATGCTGCGCTCGTCCTCCGGAGGGGTGGTGGCGGGCGGCGCCGTGCTCGGCCTTCTGGCCCTCGCGGGCCTTGTCCTCCTCGCCCACCCGGCCACCACGGACGCGCTCGGCATCCGCCGCCTCAACCACTAGGACCTCCCCCTTACGCAGGGGGACGAGCGTTTCCAGGGAGCTTGCGCGCGCCGCGCCGGGCCCCCGTTTCCGAGGGTGCGGCTGCGCCGCTGGGCACACGTTTTCAGGGGCGCGTGGGGGCACCTCCCAGGCGGAGCCTGGGGGAGAACTGCGCGAGCAACCACCCACCGGCCGGTGGTCCGGTACGGACCGAAGAGACCCTTTGGGTCGGTATCCGACCGGCGCCCCGGTGGGGGCTGGGAGGTGCCCCCACGCGCCCCAAAAAAACGCGTGCTGCCCGGCGCGGGGCTCCGGGGCGGGCCCCGGGAAACGGGGGGCGCCCGACGAGGGGCTACTCGTCGATGAGGAGCTTGTCGCGCAGCTGCGCGAGGGTCCGCGCGAGAAGGCGCGAGACGTGCATCTGGGAGATGCCCACCTCCTGCGCGATCTGCGACTGCGTCATATTGCCGAAGAACCGCAGCAGCAGAATCGTCTTCTCCCGCGGCGGCAACTGCTCCAGCAGCGGTTTGAGGGACTCGCGGTACTCGACGCCCTCCAGGGCCTCGTCCTCGGAGCCGAGGGTGTCGGCGACGGCGGGGGACTCGTCGTCGGTGTCGGGGACGTCGAGGGAGAGCGTGCTGTACGCGTTCGCGGACTCCAGGCCCTCCAGGACCTCTTCCTCGGAGATCTTGAGGTGCTCGGCGAGTTCGTGGACGGTGGGGGCGCGGCCGTGCCGCTGGGAGAGTTCGCCGGTCGCGGTGGTGAGGGCGAGGCGCAGTTCCTGGAGGCGGCGGGGGACGCGTACGGCCCAGCCCTTGTCGCGGAAGTGCCGCTTGATCTCGCCGACGACCGTGGGCGTCGCGTACGTCGAGAACTCGACGCCGCGGTCGACGTCGAACCGGTCCACCGACTTGATCAGGCCGATCGTGGCGACCTGGGTGAGGTCGTCGAGCGGCTCGCCGCGGTTGCGGAAGCGGCGGGCGAGGTGCTCGACCAGCGGCAGGTGCATCCGGACGAGCTGGTTGCGCAGCTCGGCCCGTTCGGGGGAGCCCTCCGGGAGCTTGCTCAGCTCGACGAAGAGGGCCCGCGCCCCGGAGCGGTCCTGCGGGTCGTGCTCCTGCTGGTCGTGCGCGTGCTCCTGGTCCATCGTCGTCGCCTGCTCCGCCGCGTCTTCATCCACGTCGTTCCGGTCTGCGGGATCGACGGGGTGGGGCCTGGCGCCCTCGCCCGCCGTGTGCCGCCGCTGCTGCCCGGCCGGGGCCGAGCGGTCCGGGGCCTGGGCGGGCAGCGCGGCTCGGCCGCGCGCCGCGGGCACGTCGCGCTCCGCGGGGGTGCCGGGGTTCTCGTCCCGGGACAGCTCAGCACTCATCGCGATATCCCCGTCTTCCCCGTCGATTCCTGCACGGTTGTACCGTCACCGGCCCGCAGCTGGACCGGGGACACGCTGACCTGGGCGGTGCGGGCGGCGGGGCCGCCGCCGCGCCCGCCGGTGTCACGACAGCCCTGGAACGGCGCCGCGCTTCTTGTGCAGACTGATGCTGACCGTCTTGTCCTCCGCGACGGTGGAGTCCACCTCGCCGGCCAGCGCGGAGAGCACCGTCCAGGCGAACGTGTCGCGCTCCGGTGCCCGCCCGTCGGTCGTGGGGGCCGCGACGGTCACCCACAGCGAATCCCCGACGAGCCGGAAGACGCAGCTCAGCACGCTGCCGGGGACCGCCTGCTGGAGCAGGATCGCGCACGCCTCGTCGACGGCGATCCGCAGGTCCTCGATCTCGTCGAGGGTGAAGTCCAGCCGTGCCGCCAGTCCGGCCGTGGCCGTCCGCAACACCGACAGATACGCCCCTGCCGCGGGCAGCCGGACCTCGACGAAGTCCTTCGACCCGGGGTCGCCTGCGCTCTGGGACACCCTCACCTCCACGGTGGCACACAGTGATTGCTCTGGTTCGCAGCGACGCTATCGCGATCCGCGCCCTGCTGTCGCCCGGACGGAGGACGGTCGCCGCCATGGGTGAACCGGTCCGCGGCCCGCGCGGGGTGCGAGCGCGATACCGCGCTGTCACCCATGGTAAGCGCAAGGGTACGGACGGTCCGTCAGGGGTGGGGGTCTCAATTCGCATACGGGTTCGCCGGGTTGTCGGTGCCGGTGCCCGCGCCGGTTCCGGTGCCCGGGGCGCCGGGGGCCTGCGCGGCGAGCGCCGCCAGGGCCGGGCCGGTCAGCCGCTGCACGGTCCACTCGTCCTGCGGGCGGGCGCCGACCGCGCGGTAGACGGCGAGCGCCTTCTCGTTCCAGTCGAGCACCGCCCACTCGAAGCGCGACCAGCCGCGTTCCACGCAGATCGCGGCGAGCGCGGCCAGCAGCGCCTTGCCGTGCCCGGCGCCGCGCGCCTGCGGCCGTACGTACAGATCCTCCAGGTAGAGGCCGGGTGTGCCGGTCCAGGTGGAGAAGTTGCGGAACCACAGCGCGAAGCCGACCGGCTCGGCGTCCGGGCCGTCCGTGGCGACGAGCGCGTGGGCGACCGGGTCGGGGCCGAAGAGGGCTTCCCGCAGCTGCTCCTCGGTGGCCCTGGCCTCGCTCAACGCCTTCTCGTAGTCGGCGAGTTCGCGGATCAGGGCGTGCAGGACGGGCACATCGGCGGGCGTCGCGGCGCGGATCATGCCCCAAGATTACGGTCGCTTCATGTGACAGGCGTAAGGGGCGCACGGGAGCACATCATCCGGTGATCACCGCGGCGACGCGGGTGCCCGGCGGGAAGGCGCCCTCGTCCGCCAGCGTCATGACGCCGTGCAGCATCTTCGCGACGTACACCGGTTCCGGCACCAGGCCGTGCCGTTCGGCGAAGTCCGCGGCGAAGGCGGCCAGTTCGGGGGTGCTGCGGGCGAAGCCCCCGTGGTGGAAGCGCGGCTCCAGCCGCCAGCGGCCGCGGCGGGCGCCGTAGGCGGCCTGCTGGAGGCGCAGCACCTCGGCGTCGAGGAAGTCGCCGCGCAGCACGGGGAAGCCGAGGGCGGTCTGCGTGTCGTCCAGCCCGGCTGCCAGGCCCGCGAGCGTGCCGCCCGTGCCGCACGCGACGGCCACCACGTCGGCGGCGCCGCGCAGCTCCCGGCCCAGTTCGGCGCAGCCCCGTACGGCGGCCGCGTTGGAGCCGCCCTCCGGGAGGACGTAGGCGCGGCCGTGGCGAGCCAGCAGCGCGGCGACCAGCTCGGGGGTGTCCTTGCGGCGGTAGGCGGCGCGGTCGGTGAAGTCCAGCTCCATGCCGTCGGCGGCGGCCCGCGCGAGGGACGGGTTGAGGGGGCGGCCGGCCAGCTCCTCGCCGCGGACCACGCCGACGGTGCGCAGGCCCAGCAGGCGCCCGGCGGCGGCGACGGCCCGCAGGTGGTTGGAGTAGGCGCCGCCGAAGGTGAGCAGCGTGTCGTGGCCCTGCTCCAGGGCGGCGGCGAGGTTGGGCCGCAGCTTGCGGAACTTGTTGCCGGGCAGCGCGGGGTGCACCAGGTCGTCGCGTTTGAGCAGCAGCCGTACCCCGTGCCGGGCCAGCCGTTCGTCCGCGGCCTCGGTCAGTGGTGAGGGCGGCCGCGGGGCCAGCGGGGAGGGCGGGGGAGGGGCGGGGGTGCTCACCCGGACATTGTCCCCCGGGTGTCACCCGGACGTGTGACACGCGTAGCGCGGGCCGGGCCGTCCGGCGGTGGACGGCGGCCGCTGTCCACGGGGCGGGATTTCGCCCCCACGGTTCCCAGAAGGGGCTTTGCCGGGTGCATCCTTGGTCGGGTGTACCACATAGTCCAGGAACCACCCACCGACCGGTCCCTCGACGCCACTGCGCCCAGTGACTCGGCCGACGCTCTCACCGCGATGGTGCGGGGGCTGCTGCCCTCGCTCACCCCCGCCGCCGCCCGGATCGCCACGCTGATCGTGGAGGATCCGGCGCAGGTGGCCCGCAGCACCATCTCCGAACTCAGCACGCTGGCCGGCACCAGTGAGTCGTCGATCGTCCGCACCGCCCGCGCGCTGGGCTTCGCGGGCTACCCGGAGCTGCGGCTCGCGCTCGCGGTGTCGGCGGCCAAGCAGGAGCCGCGTTCGACGCTCACCTCGGGCATCAGCCCGGACGACTCGGCGGCCACCGTCATCGGCAAGCTCGTCCACACCGAGACCCAGGCCGTCCGCGAGACGGCGACCCAGCTCGACCCGGAGGCGCTGGACGGCGCTGTGCGCGCCGTGGTCGGCGGCGGGCAGCTGCACATCGCGGGGGTCGGCGCCTCGGGGCTGGTCGCCCAGGACCTCCAGCAGAAGCTGGCCCGCATCGGGCGGGCCTGCCACGCGCACACCGATTCGCAGTCGGCGCTGACCAGCGCGGTGCTGCTGGGCCCCGGCGACGTCTTCCTCGCGGTGTCGCACTCGGGGGAGAGCCGCGACGTCCTGGAGCCGCTGCGGCGGGCCGCGGCCGAGGGCGCGACCACCGTGGTGATCACCAACCACCCGCTGTCGACGGCGGCCAGGACCGCCGACCACGTGCTGGTCTCGGCGGGCCGGGAGACGACCTTCCGGCCGGGCGCGATGGCCTCGCGCATCAGCCAGCTGGTCGTCGTCGACTGCCTGTTCGTGTGTGTGGCGCAGCGTACGTACGACAAGTCCTCGCGCGCCCTGCACCTGACGCACGAAGCCCTGGAGTCCGACCGCCCGGCCTGAGCCGGGCGGCGGGCACGGGCTCACCCGCGGTCCCCCGCGCCCCCCATCGGCGCGGGGAACCGCGAGTCGTCAGCCGGCGGGGACGAGGTCCACGTCGGCGGCGTTCACGAAGGCGACCCGGTGGTTGTAGACGATCTCGTACACCTTGGTCTGCCCGAGGAAGTCGTGCTGGTCGTACGGCGCCGAGCCGTCGTAGTAGATGGCGAAGTAGGAGTCGGTGCGCACGGCGGGACCGGCGGCGACGTAGGACTGCCCGGCCGGGATCGTGTACTTGGCGCGGGCCAGTTGCGGGCGCGGCGCGGTGCCGCCCTCGAAGGCGACGAAGTCGGCGGGGTAGGCGGACGCCTCGGGGTAGGCCGTGGTGTAGACGGGCACGGAGGTCCGGCCGGGCTTGGGCACGATGCGCTCGGCCTTGACGGGCACGGTCGTGGGGTGCGCGGCGGAGTCCTGGAGCCACGCCTTCGTGCCGCCCCACCAGATCGCCGTCCAGCCGGGCACCCGGTCCGCGACGACGTACTGCTCACCGGCGGGCGCCTTGTCGCCCCAGTCGTTCATGGCCGTCGTCCCGGCCGAGCCGTCCGGGTGCAGGTACGGGTCGGCGACCAGCGGCGCGTCGGTGCTGGGCGCGGTGTGCAGCGGCACGAACGAGGCGGCCTGGCCGGGCGCGGAGACCGGGCAGTCGAAGCTGCGGTAGGGGCCGGGGAACTGCTTGTAGCCCTGCACGTCGTCGCAGTAGGTCGTGGACTGGAGGTTGTGCGCGTAGCCCGGCTTGACGGCGACGGTGGGGCTGCCGGCCGGGGCGGTCGCCCGGATGGGCGCGCCCAGCAGGTCGAAGAAGTGCTCCCAGTCCCAGCCGGGGCCCGGGTCCCAGTGCTGGGTGGCGATGCCCGCCTCGGTGCCGCCGGGGATGTTGTCGTGGCCGAGGATGTGCGCGCGGTCCAGCGGGATGTCGTACTTCGCGGCGAGGTAGCGCACCAGTGAGGCGGTCGAGCGGTAGAGGTCCTCGCTGAACCAGGTGGCGCCGTGGGTGGCCCACGCCTCCTGCTCGATGCCGACGGAGTGCTGGTAGAAGGACCGGTTGGCGCTGTCCCAGGCGATGTCCTCGGTGGGGATCATCTGGGTGACCTGGCCGTCGCCGGACCGTACGACGTAGTGCGCGCCGGCCGCGTAGGTCGGGTCGCGGAACAGGTCGAGGGTGCCGTCGTAGGTCTCGTCGGTGCTGTGCAGGGTGATGTAGCGGATGTCGAGGTCGCCGTTCGGCCGGTCGGCGAGGTCGTGGCTGCCGTAGTCGGCGAGGTCCGAGGGGTCGAGCAGGGTGTACGCGCCGGGGATGACGTCGCAGTGCAGCGACTTCGGGCACTCGGCGGGGGTGCTGCTCCTCGGCGGCGTCACCTCCTTCAGGCCGAGCTTGCGGACGTCCGCGCGGTTCGGGTGCAGGTGGCGGACGGGGGTCAGGGTGATCAGCTGGCCGTCGGCGGTGGTGCGGGAGGCGCCCGCGGCCAGCGTGGACCACACCCCGTCGGCGAAGGCCTGGGCGACGGTGTCCTCGGTGGACTGGCTGTAGCGGGCCGCGGCCGCGTACCAGCCGTCGGTGGTGCGCGGCAGCCGCCCGTGGCCGTAGCCGCGCGCGTAGGAGGCCAGCAGCGCGGCGCCGCCGCGGATGTTCTGCGCCTCGTCGCCGGTGACGGCCGCGGTGTCCGCGCCGAGCAGCGCGGCGGCGGCGCCCGCGGTGTGCTCGGCGGGGGCGGTGAGCAGGTCGGCGTAGCGCGGGGACTGGGTGCTCAGGCCGTCGTCGTCGAGCGTGGCGGCCGTCAGGTTCGTGAGGTTCATGGGGCCGTAGCCCGCCTCGGCGTTGGGCTGGCCGGAGTGCGCCTCCCAGCGCGTCTCGTAGTACGACACCGCCTCCAGGACCGGCAGCGGGACACCGAACTCCCGTGCCGCCGCCGTGAACTCCGCCTGCCGCCCGGTCTGCGGGTCGGCGGCCCCGGCGGTCGCCACGCCCCCGGCGGCGGCGCTGGTGAGCCCGCCGAGCAGCGCCAGGGCTGCGGCGAGCGTCAGGGCGCGGGTGTGGCGGGCGGTGCGGTGTGGGCGGCGCGGCATTCAGGCTCCCTCGCGGTACGGGTGGGCGTGCGGTGAGAGGCGGAGAGATACGTGCAGTGCGCAGCCTGACGAGCAGGAGTGGAAACGAGCAACACCCGGGGCGTAAATCCTGAAAGTTTTTGCCGGGTCCTGGTGGGGAGCGGTGGGAGCCGGTGAATCGTGCGCGGTTCCGGGCGGTTTTCCCGGGGGCCCCGCGGCCGGGGCGCGGCGTCGGGCGGGGAGGCGGGACGCCGGCGGCCCGGCGGTGGTGGCCGGCCCGCCCCGTACGGGGGGCGGGCCGGTCACGTACGGCACCCCCGTCCGCCGGTACGGGGAGCCGGCGCGCGGGGGTGCTCGGGGTGCCCGGTGTCACTCCGGACGGCCTTAAGACTGTGCCGTCCCGGATTTTGTGACACCTTCCAGTATGTGACGCTCGTCACATCCGGGGTCGGTCCGGGCGCTCGTGCCTCAGCGGCGGGCGACGCCCTCCGCGCGCGCCGCGGCGGCGACCGCCGCCGTCACCGCGGGCGCCACCCGAGGGTCGAACGGCGACGGGATGACGCACTCCGCGCTCAGTTCGGCCGCGACCACCCCGGCCAGCGCCTCCGCGGCGGCGAGCTTCATGCCCTCGGTGATGGCCGAGGCCCGCACCTGGAGGGCGCCCGCGAAGATGCCAGGGAAGGCCAGCACGTTGTTGATCTGGTTGGGGAAGTCGCTGCGCCCGGTGGCGACGACGGCGGCGTGCCGGCGTGCCACGTCCGGGTGGACCTCGGGCGTCGGGTTGGCCATCGCGAAGACGAAGGCGCCCGGCGCCATGCTCGCGACCGCAGCCTCGGCGACCGTGCCGCCGGAGACGCCGATGAAGACGTCCGCGCCCGCGAGCGCGTCCTCCAGCGAGCCGGTCAGCCCCGCGCGGTTCGTATACGACGCCAGCTCGCGCTTGACCGGGTTGAGGTCGTCGCGGCCGGCGTGGACCACGCCCTTGCGGTCGGCGACCGCGACGTCCCCGATGCCCGCCTCCAGCAGGATGCGCGCGATGGCCACACCCGCCGCCCCGGCGCCGGAGATGACGGCCCGCAGGCCGTCGAGCCGGCGGCCCGTCAGGGTGGCGGCGTTGCGCAGCGCGGCGAGCGTGACGACGGCGGTGCCGTGCTGGTCGTCGTGGAAGACCGGGATGTCCAGCCGCTCCTTGAGCCGCCGCTCGATCTCGAAGCAGCGCGGCGCGGAGATGTCCTCCAGGTTGATCCCGCCGAAGGACGGGGCGAGCCGCACCACGGTCTCCACGATCTCGTCGACGTCCCGGCAGTCCAGCGCGATGGGCACCGCGTCGACCCCGCCGAACTGCTTGAACAGGATCGCCTTGCCCTCCATGACCGGCAGTGACGCGCGCGGTCCGATGTCGCCCAGGCCCAGCACCGCGGTGCCGTCGGTGACCACCGCCACCGCCTGCGACGTCCAGGTGTAGTCGTGCACCAGCTCCGGTTCCTCGGCGATGGCCGTGCAGACCTCGGCCACCCCGGGCGTGTAGGCGAGCGACAGGTCGGCGGCGTCCCGCACCGGCACCGTGGAGGTGATCTCCATCTTGCCGCCGCGGTGCAGCGCGAAGACCGGATCGAGCGGGATGTCCTCCGCGTCGCCGCCGGTATCGCCGTCCGTCCTGGGATTGACGGTCTCGATTGCCACGTGTTGACCCCTTTGTCAGTGGTTGAGGGAAATGCTCGTCCCGCACGCGAGCGCGCGCACGGGAGGAGGCGGGCCGGCGTCCTGCCCACGGCGAACGAGTGAGCGAATCGGCGGACTGGGGACGCCTGGTGCGCCGCACGCGCACCGGCCCCGGATGAGGGGTGAGAATCCGTTCTACCGGATGACTGTTACCGCGAGCCGCAACCACCGTGTGGCCGTGCGGCCCTGACGGGCATGGCCCCCTCGTGGTCCTGCCGTGGTGTGCCGGCCCGAGAGGAGCCCGGGGATCGCCCGTTATGCGATTTTGACACAACGGGGACCCCGAGCGGCGCAGTCCGGATGGCAAGATGCACAGATCACACACGGTGGCGACACCCGAAGGCGTGTGCCAGCCCCGAGCACCACCACTCACCTCTTCAGGAGGACGCAGCGATGACGGCACGCATGTCCCGGCGTACCACCGCCCTGTCCCGGCTCAGTGCGGTCGCCGCCGTCGCGGCGGCCGGTGCCCTGGTCCTGACCGGGTGCGGCGACCAGACCAAGGACGACTCGCCCGCGGCGGGCAGCAGCCCCTCCACGGCCGCCGACGGCGCCACGACCAGCGCGACTCCCGACTCGCTGTTCGCCAAGCTGCCGCAGAAGTACCAGTCCTCGAAGGTCATCCAGGTCGGCACGGACGCCTCGTACGCCCCGATGGAGCAGACGAAGGACGGTCAGATCGTCGGTATCGACCCGGACCTCGGCGCGGCGCTCGGCGAGAAGCTCGGAGTGACGTTCAAGTTCACCAACGGCAAGTTCGACGGGCTCATCACGTCGCTCCAGACCGGCCGTTCGGACATCGTGATGTCCGCTATGAGCGACACCAAGGCCCGCCAGCAGGGTCTGGACGAGAAGGGCAAGAAGATCGGCAACGGGGTCGACTTCGTCGACTACTACAACTCCGGCTCCTCGCTCCTGGTGCAGAAGGGCAACCCGAAGGGCGTCAAGCAGCTCTCCGACCTGTGCGGCATGACCGTCGCCGTGCAGCGCGGCACGATCTACGAGGACGCCTTCAAGAAGCAGAAGACCGCGTGCGGCGCCAAGGGTCTGACGATCCAGGCCTTCGACACCGACGCCGAGGCGCAGACCCGGGTCAAGGCCGGCGGCGCGGTCGCCGACCTCAACGACACCCCGGTGGCCGCCTACATCGCCCAGACCTCCAGCAACGGCGCCGACTTCGAGGTGGCCGGCGACCCCTTCGACGCCGGGCCCTTCGGCATCGCGGTGAGCAAGGACGACCCCCAGCTGCGGGATGCCCTGAAGGCCGCGATGGACGCGATCGTCGCGGACGGCACGTACAAGAAGATCCTGGACAAGTGGAACGCCTCCACGGGCGCGATCCCCGCCGTCGCGATCAACGGCGGCTCGTGACGTGAGCGGGACGTCCGCCGGCCGCGTCCCCGAGGACGCGGCCGGCCCCTCCACGGAACCTGTCCCGGCTCCCGCCCCCGCCGGGCTGCCCTACGAGGCCATCCGGGCCGTCCCGGTACGCCACTACGGGCGGTGGGTCGCCGCCGTCGTCGTGGTGGCGCTGCTGGGCTGGCTGGCGTACGGCTTCTCGCAGGGCAAGATCATCTGGCACACCGTCGGGATCAAGCTCTTCGACCACACGGTGCTCACCGGCGTCTGGCACACCGTGCTGATCTCGGTGTGCGCGATGGCCATGGGCCTGGTGCTCGGTGTGCTGTTCGCCGTGATGCGGCTGTCGAAGAACCCGGTCACCGGCGCGGTCGCCTGGCTGTACATCTGGTTCTTCCGCGGCACACCGGTCTACGTGCAGCTGCTCATGTGGTTCAACCTCTCGTTGATCTTCCACACGATCAACCTGATGCCGCTGTACAAGAACGACACCGTCGCCGTCATGACCCCGTTCGTGGCCGCCCTGCTGGGCCTCGGCCTCAACGAGGGCGCGTACATGGCGGAGATCGTCCGGGCCGGCATCCAGTCGGTCGACGAGGGCCAGACGGAGGCCGCGCACGCGCTCGGCATGACCGGGCCGCGCACGATGGCCAGGATCGTGCTCCCGCAGGCGATGCGGGTGATCATCCCGCCGACCGGCAACGAGTTCATCAACATGCTCAAGACCTCTTCGCTGGTGTCGGTCGTGCAGTACGCGGAGCTGCTGCGCGCCACCTCCGACATCGGCGTCAGCTCCAACGCGATCATGGAGATGTTCTTCGTCGCGTCCGTCTGGTACCTGGTGCTGACCAGCGTCTTCAGCGTCGGCCAGTTCTATCTGGAGCGGCGCTTCGCGCGCGGCTCGCAGCGCTCGCTGCCGCTGACCCCGTGGCAGAAGGTCAGGGCCAACCTGGCCGGCATGGCCACCCTGCGCCGACCGAAGGTGGGCTGACCCATGAGCACCCCCAGCCTCGACAAGTCCGCCCCCCCGGTCTCCGGGGTGGAGCCGATGGTGCGGGCCGAGAGCGTCCACAAGTCCTTCGGCGCCGCGCACATCCTCAAGGGCATCGACCTCCAGGTCGCGCCCGGCGAGGTGTGCTGCCTCATCGGCCCGTCCGGCTCCGGCAAGTCCACCTTCCTGCGCTGCATCAACCACCTGGAGAAGATCAACGCCGGGCGGCTGTACGTCGACGGTGTGCTCGTCGGCTACCGGCAGCGCGGCGACCGGCTGCACGAGCTGCGCGACCGCGAGGTGGCCGCCGGGCGGCGCGGCATCGGCATGGTCTTCCAGCGCTTCAACCTCTTCCCGCACATGACGGCGCTGGAGAACGTCATGGAGGGCCCCGTCCAGGTCAAGCGCGAGTCCCGGGCCGCCGCCCGGGAGCGGGCCGGGGCGCTGCTGGAGCGGGTGGGCCTGGCCGACAAGGCCGCGAACTACCCCGCGCAGCTGTCCGGCGGCCAGCAGCAGCGCGTCGCCATCGCCCGCGCGCTGGCGATGGAGCCCAAGCTCATGCTCTTCGACGAGCCGACCTCCGCGCTCGACCCGGAGCTGGTCGGCGACGTCCTGGACGTGATGCGCGGCCTCGCCGACGACGGCATGACCATGATCGTGGTGACGCACGAGATGGGCTTCGCCCGGGAGGCCGGCGACTCGCTCGTCTTCATGGACGACGGTGTCGTCGTCGAGTCCGGCCGCCCCCGCGAGGTGCTGGCCGACCCGCAGCACGAGCGGACCAGGGCGTTCCTGTCCAAGGTGCTCTGACGGCGGCCCGCCGGGACCCGCCAGGAGCCACCGGTTCCGCCCCCGGGCCGCCCTTCCGCCGGACGGGTGGCCCCGGGCGTGTTGCCCGGCGTAATAGCCTGGAAGCCCACCGGGCTGTTACGCGGCCCGGCGGCACCCGCCGAGGACGAGGACCGAGGGACCAAGAGGACCACCGTGGATCTGGCCTACTACGCGGACCTGGCCGTGCGCCTGGTCAACACCGAGCAGCCGCTGCGCGGCGAGGACGCCCTCACCTCGGCCGACGCCGTACGGGAGCTGCTCGGGCCCGGCACCCACGCCGCCTCCCGGGCGGTGGAGGCGGACGTCGCGCGGCTGCGCGCCGTGCGCACCCGGCTGCGCGGGGTGTTCGAGGCCGCCGACGAGGGCGACGAGGTACGGGCCGTCGACCTGCTCAACGCGCTGATGCTGGAATTCCCGGTCAGCCCGCAGATCTCCGGCCACGACACCCTGGACGACGAGACCGGGCGGCCCGACTGGCACATGCACCTCGCCGACCAGGCCGTCAACGCCACCGCGGGCTACTCCGCGACCGCCTGCATGGGCCTGGCCTTCCAGCTCACCACGCTGGGCGTGGACCGGCTCGGCGTGTGCGAGGCGGCGCCCTGCCGCAACGCCTACGTCGACACCTCGACGAACCGGTCCCGCCGCTACTGCTCCGACCGCTGCGCCACCCGCGCCAACGTCGCCGCCTACCGCGCCCGCAAGCGCCTGGAGAGCGACCGGTCGGGCCGCAGTGGCCGTACGCACGACGCGGCCCACGAGGCGACCCCGGCGACCGACCGCTGAAGCTCGCGCGGCGGCCGGAACCGCCCGCGGGCCCGCGCGGTGATCAGGTCGTCCGGCACCACGCCGAACTCCCGGCTGTCGTTCTGCACGAAGGTGTTGTCGCCGCGTACCCACCAGCCCCCCTCGCGCCGCTCCACGGCCCGCTTCACGATCAGCAGATCCTGTTGCAGCGGATGGCGCATGATCACGACGTCACCCTCGCGTACCAGCTCGGCGCCGCTGCTGATCTTCTGCACCAGCAGCCAGTCGCCGTTCAGCAGCGTGGGCGCCATCGACGGGCCCGTGACCTCGACCAGCTGCCACGACAGCCTGGCCCCCTGCTCCCGCATTACCGCCTCCCGGCTCGTTCCTCCACCAGCCCCAGGGTGTCACCAGACTTTTGGCCTAAGCCACCTGGGGCACCCGAGAAAACGACTCC
Source organism: Streptomyces sp. NPDC021224 (assembly GCF_044332905.1). NCBI lineage: Bacteria > Bacillati > Actinomycetota > Actinomycetes > Kitasatosporales > Streptomycetaceae > Streptomyces > Streptomyces sp. NPDC021224. Next base: position 366,413 of record NZ_JBIRPW010000006.1, read on the forward strand.
TCCAGGGAGTAATGTCCCACCTGAAAGACGATCACGAGGAAGGACAGCCATGTTCACTCGCCTGTTCGCGCCCAAGGTGAAGGTAAGCGCACACTGCGACCTCCCCTGCGGCGTGTACGACCCGGCCCAGGCCCGCATCGAGGCCGAGTCCGTCAAGGCGGTCCAGGAGAAGTACCAGGCCAACGAGGACGCGGACTTCCGTACCCGCGCCGTCGTCATCAAGGAGCAGCGCGCGGAGCTGGCCAAGCACCACGTCTCGGTGCTCTGGAGCGACTACTTCAAGGCCCCGCACTTCGAGAAGTACCCCCAGCTGCACCAGCTGGTGAACGACACCCTGAAGGCCCTCAGTGCCGCCAAGGCCTCCAACGACCCGGCCACCGGGCAGAAGGCCCTGGACCTGATCGCCGAGATCGACAAGATCTTCTGGGAGACCAAGAAGGCCTGACCCGGACCGGGCCGGCCCGCAACCGCGCGGGCCGCGCCGTCTGTCCGTCCGCACCCGCTCCGCGGGCCGCCCCAGGGCGGCCACGTCGGAACGGGTGCGGTCTTCTTTTCGGCCGTCCTCCCGGGCCGCCGGGGTGCGCGGCCCGCGCCCGGCGTCGCCTGTTCGGTGCTTCCTGTGGCCGAACAGGCGACGCTGAGTAGTTTCTCTCTTACTCTCTGTGGTGGCACCCGGCGTTCCGTCCGGTATTTTCCTGTTCCTCCCGTACCGGCGGGACTCCTGGCGTTCCACTCCATCTGCTTCCACCACAGGAGAGAAGTGTTCAGGAGCAAGACGTGGCTGGGGGTGCTGGGCGCGCTGTGCGCGGCCGGCGCCCTGATGCCGCCGCAGCCGGCCACCGCCTCGGCGGGCGAGGGCAAGCTGACGGTCAACCTCTTCCGCGACTTCGCCGCCAAGGGCGATCGCAACGACGCCATCCAGGTCCCGCTGGGGCCCGGCCGGGTACGGCTGTGCGAGGACCGCCGCAGCCGCACCTGCCGCGAGTACCCGATCGGCCGCGACGGCACGGTCACCATCGACACCACCAACTGGAGCCGTTCCAACGGCCAGTACAAGGTGGAGCTGCTGGACTGGCCGAACAAGTACGACCCGCAGACCGGGCAGGGCTTCCTCAGCCCCTCGCTGGCGGGCACCGGGCTGTCCTCCCACCTGGCCTTCGTGGACCTCAACGACGGCAACGACGCCACGCTGAACTTCGGCGTCTGGAACCCCGAGGACTACTGCCAGGACAACCCCGACCTGGTGACGCCCTGTCAGCAGGCGGCCACCAAACCCGGGCAGAAGACCCTGGTCACCTTCCCGTACAGCTCGCGCGGCGACACCCAGGGCAACCAGAGCAACCCGCGCCGCCTCACCTCCGTCGCCCAGACCGGCGCGCTCTACGGGCTGGCCTACCGCAAGAAGGACCGGCGCATCTTCTCCGGCGCCTACGCCAAGCGGCACACCACCTACGGGCCCGGCGGCCCCGGTGCGATCTACGTCACCGACCGCGACACCGGCGCCACCACCCTGTTCACCACGGTGCCGAACGCGGGCAGCACGCCCCACAACCAGGGCAACCGGCTCGACGCCCCCTTCGCGGCGGTCGTCGGCCAGGAGTCGCTGGGGGACGTCGAGATCTCCGGCGACGGCTCGCGGCTCTACGTCGTCAACATGAAGGACCGCAAGCTCTACACGTACGACGCCACCCAGCCCACCGCCGCGGCCCCGCTCGGCGCGCCGGTCGACATCCCGGACTCGGCGTGCGCGAACCCGGACGACTGGCGGCCCATGGGCCTCGGCTGGCGCGACGGCGTGCTGTACGCGGGCGGTGTGTGCTCGGCGCAGTCCAGCCAGAACGTGTCCGACCTCAAGGCCGTGGTGTGGCAGTTCAACCCGGCGACCGGCACCTTCCTGGGCACCCCGCTGGTGGACCAGCCGCTGAACTTCCCGCGCGACCCGGCCGTCGTCCCCACCCCCGGCAACTGGAACCCGTGGACCAGGGACGACCTCACGCAGTTCCCCGTCGCCCCCGGGACGGGGGTCTGGGCCTACCCGCAGCCGATGCTCAGCGACATCGAGGTCGAGCGGGACGGCTCGCTCGTCCTCGGCTTCCGTGACCGCACCGGCGACCAGCACGGGCTGCAGATCTACAGCCCCAACCCGAACGCGAACCCGGACAAGCTGGAGACCAACGCCACCGGCGGCGACATCATCAAGGTCTGCCGCGACACGGCCGGCGACTTCGTCTGGGAGGGCGGCCCCGGCTGCCCCCGCAGCGGCAACGAGTTCTACACCGGCGACTACTACTACACCGGGCAGTACCACCAGGAGACCGCGCAGGGCGCCCTCGCGCTGCCGCTCGGCAACGGCCGTATCGCCAGCACCATGCTCGACCCGGCCCGCGAGCTGTTCGCCGGCGGCGTCGGCTGGTTCGACCGGGAGACCGGCAGCCGCGGCAACGACCCCTCCCAGCAGGGCTTCGGCGTCGTCTACGCCAACGACGGCGGCTTCGGCAAGGCCAACGGCCTCGGCGACCTGGAGCTGCTGTGCGACGAGCCGCCGGTGCAGATCGGCAACCGGGTCTGGTACGACGACGGCGGCGGCACCCAGGGCAGCCAGGAGACGCACGGCATCCCCGGCGTCACCGTGACCCTGCGCGACAGCAGCGGCCGGGTCGTGGCCGTCAAGCGCACCGATGCCAACGGCGAGTACTACTTCGACCACCGCGACGGGCTGCGCCCGGAGACCGCCTACACGCTCACCTTCGACAAGTCGACCGCCGACGTGTCGGCCATCCCCGACGGCCCGCTCGACCCGGGCGAGCTGTGGTGGACCCGCGAGGGGCGCCCCGGGGACGACATCAACTCCGACGCGGTGCCGACCGGTGACGACGAGGAGTCCGACACCGCCGTCGCGACCGTGACGACCGGCCCGCCCGGCACCGTCGACCACTCGATCGACGCGGGACTGTGGATGGGCACCTGACCCCGGACGGGTGAACCGCGGGGAGGGGCCGGACCCCACCGGGCCCTCCCCGCGGCACGTACCGGTCGCTCAGCCGAACAGCGACGACCCCAGCGGGCGCGCCGCCGAGAAGCCGGGCAGGACCAGGAAGCTCCCCGAGGCCGTCGCCGTGGCGAAGGCCATGAGCGCGTCCCCGTCGTCCAGCCGCGCCTGCGTCCGGGTGAACGTGCTCAGCTCGCGCTGGAAGGACACGAACAGCAGGCCCTGGTCCGCGGGGGAGTTGGCGTAGCTGTAGCCGCGCCGCAGCATCAGGCCGCTGCCGGTCTCGGCCGGGTGCGCCCGCCGTACGTGGGCCATCGCCGGGACGAGGTACCGGCCCGCCGCCGACTTCGCCCCGAGGTCCACCGCCGCGTCCGGGCCCCCGCCGGACAGCGGCGCCCCGTCCGCGCGCCGCCGCCCGACCGCCCGCTCCTGCGCCGGGACGCCCAGCGCGAGAAAGCCCGGCACGTCCAGCCGCATCCGGCGGACCACCGCGACCGTCCCGTCCCGTACCGGCCCGGGGCCCGGCAGCCACACCTCGCGGGACATCTCCTCCGGGGTGCGCGGCACGGAGACGCCGTCGAGGAAGCCCAGCAGGTTGCGTACCGGGCCGGGCGCGGCCGCGGGCGGCCGGAAACCGTACTGCGACCAGCGCGGACGGACCGACCGGGCGGCCAGCAGGGCGCGCAGCGACATCCCCGCGAGCGTCACCACCTGCGGGTCGGTCGCGCAGATCTGGAGCATCAGGTCGCCGCCGCGGTCCGCGTCCGCGACGGCCTCGCGCGCGAACGCGGGCAGCGCCTGCGCGCCCGGCAGCCGCTCGCCCGCCATCCGCACCACCCGCGGACCGGCCCCGGCCGTCACCGTCAGATCGCCCGGCGGCAGCCCCGCCAGGAGCGGGTCCGCCCCGGCGAGCAGCCCGCCGATCCGCCCGCCCAGCTCCGCCAGCACCGACCGGGCGGCGTCCCGGCCGCCGGGCAGGTCGAAGACCGCCAGCTCCAGGTGCGGCTGCGGCTGCGCGGGCCGGTCCACCCCCGCCTGCCGGGCGCCCCGCGCGGCGACCGCGGCCGCGCCCCCGGCGCCGGGCGCCCTCCCGGCCGCGGGGGTGCGGGCCGTCCCGGTCGTGCACCCGGCGAGCAGGGCGGGCGTCAACACGGCCGCGCCGCCCAGCAGATGGCGCCGGGGGAGGGCGGGCCGGAGATCCGGTGCTCCCGTCATGTCGGCACTCTCGGTAGTCACGTGAACACTCTAAGGTGCTCTCCGAGAGGGCCGGCACCCGGGCCGCCCCGCCCGAGGAGAGCGAACCGTGCCCCCTGCCTTCCCCCGCCGCCGCGGGCCCGCCCGCTGGACGTTCCTGGCCCTGGCCGCCGTACTGACCGTGCTGTGCGGGGGCTGCGGTCCCCTGGCCGGGGACGCCAAGGCGGGCGGCCCCGTGGGCGTCATCCGCGTCCCGGCGCAGGCGCCGACCATCCAGGCCGCCGTGGACCGCGCCCGGCCCGGCGGCCTCGTCCTGGTGTCACCCGGCGTCTACCACGAGAGCGTCCGGATCCGCACCGAACGGGTGGTCCTGCGCGGCACCGACCGCAACCGGGTCGTCATCGACGGCCAGGGCCGCCGCAACAACGGCGTCGTCGTCACCGCCCCCGGTGTCTCCGTGGAGAACCTCACCGTGCGCAACCACCTGCTCAACGGCGTCCTCGTGACCGGGATGACGGACGGCGCCGACGGCATCGCCCGCGGCAGCGACGGCTACACCCGCCTCGACCCGGCCAGGTACCCGCCGCTGACCGGCTTCCGGGTCCGCTACGTCACCGCGCACGCCAACGGCCTCTACGGCATCTACGCCTTCAACGCCCGGCACGGCGTCCTGGAGGACAACCACGCCTCCGGAAGCGCGGACTCCGGCCTCTACGTCGGCCAGTGCAAGCCCTGCGACATCCTGGTGCGCGGCAACGTCGCCGAGTACAACGCCGTCGGCTACGAGGGGACGAACGCCGGCGGCGACATCTGGGTGCTCGGCAACCGCTTCACCCGCAACCGGGTCGGCATGACCGTCGACTCCGAGTACCTGGAGGCCTACGTGCCGCAGAGCGGCGCGACGGTCGCGGGCAACCTCGTCGCCGACAACACCGAGGCGGCCACGCCCGAACAGGCCGACGGCGGCTTCGGCATCGGCATCGGGATCGCAGGCGGCACGGACAACGACATCCGGCGCAACCTCGTCACCGGCAACTCCCGCGCCGGAGTCGTCCTCGCCTCCAACGAGGACCTCCCCCCGCTGCGCAACCGCCTCACCGCCAACACCGTGACCGGCAACGGTGTGGACATCGCCTACCAGGCCTCCCAGCGGGCCCCCGGCCAGGGCAACTGCCTCCAGGACAACACCGCGCACAGCACCCTCCCCGCCGGTCTCGCCGCCACCGCCCGCTGCCCGCGGGGCAACACCCGCTCCGCCGGGCCCGCCCTCCGCATCACCCCCGCCCCCGCCGGGATCCCCTTCCTGGACGTCGCCCCGCCGCCCGCCCAGCCCCAGTTGCCGCACGCCGCCACCGCCCCCGCGCAGCCCGCCACCGGCCTGCCCGGGGCCGTCCACCCCGAGCACGTGCCGCTGCCCGGCCCCGGACTGCTCGCCGACGACAGCCGCACGGCCCGCACCAACTCCCCCCGGGAGGCGGGCCGATGACCCGCCGCCCCCGCCGCGCCCGTACCGCCCTCGCGGCGGCCCTCACCGCCGCCCTGCTCCCGCTCGCCGGGTGCGGCCACTCCGGCGGCACCCCGCACCCGGCGCCGCTGACCGGGCAGCAGGCCGAGTCGCTCGCCCTCACCCGCTTCACCAACTACCGGGCGGGCAGCGCCCACGTCACCGCGACCGTGCCGCTGCCCGGCAGCCGGGTCGTCCTCGACGCCCGCCTGGACTGGCGCGCCCACACCGGTTACGGCCTGCTCCGCGACGCCACCCCCGGCACCGCGCGGCACTGGCAGCACCTGCTGCGCTGGAACCGCACCACCGTCGCCGCGCACTTCGACTGGCCCGGCCCGGCCCCCGCGCAGCCGCCCACCGGCGGCTGGAGCCCCGAACGCCCCCTGGACCCGGACACCTCGACCGTCGACACCGCCCTCGCCCTGCTCCTCGGCCTGGCCGCCGACCGCCCCGACAACGCCCAGCTCCTCGCCCGCAGCGGGGCGGCCAGGATCGGCGCCGCCACCGTCGGCGGACGGCCCGTCACCGAATACGCGGGCCCCGCCGCCCCCGGCACGCCGGCTCCCTCCGCCCCGGGTACGCCGTCGCCCGCGCCGGGCGGCCACACCCGCTACTGGATCGACGCCGCCGGTCTGCTGCGCCGCTTCTCCGCCGAGCTGCCCGGCTCCCCGGACTGGATGACCGCCGACCTCACCGCCCCCTACCCCGGCCCGGCCCCGGCCGGGCCACCTGCCGCCACCCCGTGAACGTGCGTTAGCGTGCGGGGATGTTTGCTGTGTATGCCGCGCGCATCGACAAGAAGCAGCCGCTGACCGGGCTGGAGTCGGGGGAGAGACCGGAGCCGGGGAAGCGGGAGGGCTGGACGACCGTACGGGTCAGGGCGGCCTCGCTCAACCACCACGACCTGTGGTCGCTGCGCGGGGTGGGACTGGGCGAGGAGAGCCTGCCGATGATCCTCGGCTGCGACGCCGCCGGGACCGACGAGGACGGCAACGAGGTCGTCGTCCACTCCGTCATCGGGCAGACCGGCCACGGGGTCGGCCCGCGCGAGCGGCGCTCGCTGCTGACGGAGAAGTACCAGGGCACCTTCGCCGAACTGGTGAGCGTGCCCGCGTGGAACGTGCTGCCCAAGCCCGCCGGGCTGAGCTTCGAGGAGGCGGCCTGCCTGCCGACCGCGTGGCTGACGGCGTACCGGATGCTCTTCACCAACGCCGGGGTGCGCCCCGGGGACGCGGTGCTCGTGCAGGGCGCGGGGGGCGGGGTGGCGACAGCCGCGATCGTGCTCGCTCGTGCCGCAGGGCTGAGAGTCTACGCAACCAGCCGTGACGAGGGGAAGAGGCAACGGGCGCTGGAACTGGGCGCGCACGCCGCCGTGGAGCCCGGCACCCGGCTGCCCGAGCGGGTGGACGCGGTCATCGAGACGGTGGGCGCCGCCACCTGGTCGCACTCCGTCACATCCCTGCGCCCCGGCGGCACCCTGGTCATCTCCGGCGCCACCAGCGGGCCCAACCCGCCCGCCGGGGAGCTGAACCGCATCTTCTTCCTGGAGCTGAAGGTCGTCGGCTCGACCATGGGCTCCAAGGAAGAGCTGGCGGACCTGCTGAACTTCTGCGCGCTCACCGGCGTACGCCCGGTCGTCGACAGCGTGCTGCCGATGGACCGGGCGCGCGAGGGCTTCGAGCGGCTGGAGAGCGGCGACGTCTTCGGGAAGATCGTGCTCACCAACCGCTGACGCCCGGCCGTTCAGGGCTGCTTGCCGCCGTGCAGCGTCGCCGCGATACGGGCCGCCGCCGCCTTGAGGTGGCGGCGGACCTCGCGCAGCTGCGGGTCCGTCACCCCGTGGTCGCGGGCGGTGTCGCGCACGTCGTCCCGGAAGCGGTCGAGCAGCCGCTCCAAGTCCCGCACCGGGTTGTCGGACGGCGGCGCGTCGTCCTGCCCGTCCTTCGCTTCCTCCCCGGCGGACGGCTCGTGCGGCGGCGACCACGGGGACTTCGGCGCGTCCGGGCCCGCGGCCGTACCCATGCCCGGGATGCCGAACCGGCCCAGTTCGCGGCTCAGTTCGGCCAGGCCCTCGCGCAGGCCGGACTGCCAGTCGCCGGTCCTGGCGTGCTCCTGGACCTGGCTCTGCACCTGGTGCGCGATGCGCTGGAACTCGTCCCGCGCGCTGTCCACCGCGTCCCGCGCGTCCTTCGCCTGCTTGCGCGCCGCCCGCGCCTCCTCCTTCGCCCGGCGGCTCTCCTCGCGGGCCTGCTTGGCCTGCTCCTTCCACTCCCTGGTGGCCTCGCGGTACGGATACCCCGCGTCCTCCGGCTTCGTCCTGGCCTGCTGGGCGGCGGCCCGCACCTCGCGGCGCAGGTCGCCCGCCGCGCCCCGGACGTCCTCGCGGATCTCGGCGGCGAGGGTGGAGACCGACGCGCGGATCTCCGCCTCCAGACCGGCGATCTCGTCGGCCCGCGCGGCAAGCTCCGCCCGGCCCTCGTCGGTGAGGGAGTAGACCTTGCGGCCGCCCTCGGTGGAGTGCGTGACCAGGCCCTCCTTCTCCAGCTTGGCCAGCCGTGGGTAGACCGTGCCGGCCGAGGGCGCGTACAGGCCGTGGAAGCGTTCCTCCAGCAGCCGGATGACCTCGTAGCCGTGCCGCGGCGACTCGTCGAGGAGCTTGAGCAGGTACAGCCGCAGCCGGCCGTGGGCGAAGACGGGCGCCATGGTGATCAGAGGTCCTTCCGGAACGAGGGCGCGTCCTCCAGGGGAGGCCTGCGCAGCAGCGCGATGGAGCCGGAGACGGTGGTGGCACGCAGCCGGGTGCCGCCGTCGCCGACCCGGCCGGTGATGCGCTTGGCGCCCCACATGCCGCTGACCTCCAGTTCGTCGAAGGCGCAGGAGACCTTGCCGCTCGTGGTGTTCGCCTCGACATCGGCGTCGCCCGGCTCGGGGATGCGGATGGCGATCTCGCCGGAGACCGTCGTGAGGTGGACGTCCGCACCGGCCGTGGGGTCGAGGTCCAGCACCATCGACCCGCTGACCGAGTCCGCGTGCACGCCGGGGCCGCTGCCCTCGACGACGGTGAGGTCACCGCTGACGGTGTTGACCCGCAGATCGCCGGACAGCGACTGCGCCTCCACGTTGCCGGCGACGGTGTGCGCCTTCACCGGGCCGGTGAGGCCCACGAGGGTGGTGTCGCCGTTGACGCCCTGCACCACGGTGGAGCCGCTGATCCCGGAGATCACCGCACCCGCGGTCACCACGCCGACCTCCACGGAGGTCTGCTGCGGCACCGCGAGCGAGATCACCGCGCGCCGCCGCCAGCTGTGCCGCTCGCGCCACTTGAGGAAGCCCTTCCAGTTCAGGTCCTCGTACGCGACGGTCAGGGTGCGGCCCTTCTGCGTCACGATCAGCGGCGGTCCGGCCAGCTCGGTGATCTCCATCCGGGCGGGGCCCTCGCCGGTGCCCACGACGTTGACGGCGCCGCCGACGATGCGGACGCAGAGCGTGTCGAGGGCGCCCTCGAACTCGAACGTGCCGGGTTCGCTGACGGTGCGGTCGTTCATCGTGCGCCTCCTTGTGGGCGAGCGGGACGCGATATACCGCGTCTGCTTGAGTCACACGATATATCGCGTCCCGCTCGTGTCAAGAATGAGGCTCAGCCCCTCACCCCGGGGCGCAACCGGCGGGCTAGTCGTCGGCGTCATCCTCGTCGTCGAGGCGGGCGAGCCATGTCGCGAGGCGCTCGACCGGGATCTCGAACTCGGGATTGAGGTCGACGAACTCGCGGAGGCGGTCGGCCAGCCATTCGAGCGTGACCTCCTCCTCTCCGCGCCGGTCGGCGAGTTCCTCGATGCCGCGGTCGGTGAAGTACAAGATCTGCTCCAGAACAGGGGTGGGACGGTAACAGGACGGGGAAGAACTGCGGAGGACGGGGACGGGAAACAGCTGCAACCGCAAGGATAGGAGCAGCCCCGGAGGGGGACGCGAGCGACGGCGTGAGGGGGACGGGGTGACACCGCACAGCGCCGATTCCGACCCGGCCGACGACGCGGACCCGGCCGACTACCTCGTTCCGCTGGCCCGCAGGGCCACCGTCCGTATCCACGGGGCCGGTGCCGGGCACCCGCTCTACGGCAGCGGCTTCTTCGTCGCCCCGCAGTGGGTGCTGACCTGCGCCCATGTGGTGAGCCGCGCGCCGGGCGAGGCGGCCGGGCCGGACAGGGCGCAGGAGGAGACGGCGGCGGGCGAGCCGGTGGAGGCCGCTGAGGCGAAGGTCACGGTCGGCTGGGGCGAGCGCATGCTCGACGGTGTCGTGGAGTGGGCCGAGCCCGCCGTGTGGGAGGGCCGCGGTGCGTGGCCCGCACCCGACCTGGCCCTGGTGCGGCTGCTGGATCCGGTGGACCACCCGTGCGTGTACCTCAGCGAGCGCACCCCGCGCACGTATCCCGCGAGCCTCGTGGCGTACCTCGGCTACACCGAGCTGACCGGTGACGTCGAGGCGTTCGACGGCCGCTGCACGGTCCGCGGCCAGCTCGGCAGCATGCTGCGGCTCGGCGACGACGAGATCCCGCACGGCGTGTCCGGCGGCCCGGTGCTGGACCTGGTGCGCGGCGAGGTCATCGGGGTCGTCAAGGCGCAGCGCACCGCGCACCAGGACGGCGGGCTCGCCGTCCCCGTCCAGCAGTTACGGCGGCTGCCCGGCGTCGAGCGGGGCCCGGCCGTGGACCGCCACCAGCCGGAGCCGGTCGCCGACCTCTACCAGCGGGTGATGTCGGCGCACGACCTCTACCACGCCGACCGGCACAACTCCGTCAGCGGCAGCGGCGACACCTGGACCGACGTGCACAGCGAGATCGACGCGTGCGCGGGCCGCGCCCTCACCCCGGGCCTGCGCACCAAGCTGCTCGGCCTGCTCGCACAGCTCCCGCCGCCGTCCGACGCGGAGACCCTGCGCAAGATCGTCGAGAACGCCCGCCGCACCTCCTTCGAGGTGGACCTCGCCCCGCGCGCCTGGCGGGACGGCCTCGGCCTGCTCTACGAGCTGCGGCGCGGCACCACCGAGATGCAGGCCGTGCTGCGCTACGCGATGCTCGCCGCGACCGCCGACCGGCTCGGCGACCTCGACGACCCCGCCGAGCGCGCGGTGTGGGAGTGGGCGGAGGCCCACGCGGGCGAGGCCGCCCTGGAACGGGTCTTCCGCTTCACCCTCGGCGAGGAGCGGCGCTCGCGCGCGGGCTCGCGCGGCCGGACGAGCGTCGACCTCACGCCCGAGCAGTGGACCGGGCCCGAGGCGGTCCTGCTGCTCTTCCCGGGGGACGGCTGGGATCCCAGCCGCTTCGACTGGCGGGTCACCGTGATGCACCCGGAAGGGCGGGTGCAGGTCATCGAGGACGGCTTCCGCACCGAGCTGGCCGCGCTGCCCGGGGCGCTGCGCCAGCCGCTGCGGGAGGCCTTCCGCCGCTGCGACTCCGCCCGCGTCCTGGCCCCGCTGCAGCTCGCGGTGCCCGGCGACTTCATCCCGCTCGCCGCCGCCGACTGGCCGTTCGGACCGGGCGGCGGCACGCTCACCCCCGACCGGCCGGTCGTGATCCGGCGCACCGACACACCCCCCGAGGACGCGGAGCAGGCCGCCCGGCGGGTCGCCCGCTGGGACACGCTCACCACCCAGCGCCCCCGCCCCGACGTCCTGGACTGCGACGACGGCGTTCCCAGCGAGCTGCCCGGCGAGAGCGCGCTGCGCGACCGGCTCAACGACACCCTGCCGGTGCTGTGCCGCAGCGCGGACACCGCGCACGACGCCCTCAACCGGGTCTTCCTGAGCGGCTACAGCGTCGCGCTGTGGCGTCACGAACCGGTCGGCCAGGACATGCTGTGCGCCGACTTCCACCGCGGGGTGGCCCACACCGTACGGGTCGCGCGCACCGCGGGCCGGCTCCCCGCCGCCCTCGCCGACCTGCGCGCCAAGGTCGCCCGCAAGGTGCCGGAGAGCTACTGGGCGACCGGGCTGACGATGCTGTGCACGGATCCGACGCGCCCCCTGCCGGGGGCGGACGACCTATTGGAGGCACCGTGACGACGGATGCGAGGTACCGCGGTGAGTGAGACGGCCGACACCACAGGCGTGCCGGAGACGGCGGGCGCGGCGGAGGCGGCACCGGGCGGACAGGCCGGCGACTGGCTCATCTACCGCGGCACCGGCGAGCCGCACACCCGTATCGACGCGCTGCCCGCCCCACCACCCTGGCGGGACTTCGACGGCGGCCCCCTCGTCGCGCCCGGACCCGGCCCGGACAGCTCGTCCACCCGCCGCCTCGGCGCCTTCCGGCACATGGCCGAGATGCACCGCCCCAGCCCCGAGGAGCTGGAGATGGTCAACGCGGCGCTGTACCTGCGCCGCCCGCTTCTGGTGACCGGCAGCCCCGGCTCGGGCAAGAGCACCCTGGCGCACGCCGTCGCGCACGAACTGGGCCTCGGCCGGGTGCTGCACTGGCCGATCGTCAGCCGCAGCGTCCTCCAGGACGGGCTCTACCGCTACGACGCCATCGCCCGCCTCCAGGACACCCAGATCGCCGCCAACACCGGGACGGCCCCGCCCGGCGGCATCGGCAGCTACATCCGGCTCGGCCCGCTCGGCACCGCGCTGCTGCCGACCAGGAAGCCCCGCGTGCTGCTCATCGACGAGCTGGACAAGAGCGACATCGACCTGCCGAACGACCTGCTCAACGTCATGGAGGAGGGCGAGTTCGGCGTCCCGGAGCTGGAGCGGCTCGCCGAGCGCGAACCGCAGGTCGACGTCATGACCGACGACGGCGCCAAGGTCACCGTCAACGAGGGCAGGATCCGCTGCCACGCCTTCCCGTTCGTGATCCTCACCAGCAACGGCGAGCGGGACTTCCCGGCGCCGCTGCTGCGCCGCTGCATCCACCTGGAGCTGGACCGCCCCGACCACCAGCGGCTCTCCACCGTCGTGCGCGCCCACCTCGGTGACGAGGCGGCCGAGCTGAGCGAGGAGCTGGTGACCCGCTTCCTGGACCGCTCGCGCAGCGAACTGCTGGCCACCGACCAGCTGCTCAACGCGATCTACCTCACCCACCATGCCGCGCCCCCCACCCGCTCCCGGCTCGCGGACATGCTCATCCAGCGGCTCGACCGGCCCAGGTGAGGCGGCTGTGGACGCCGAGCACGAGACCTCCGCGCCGCCCGGCCCCGGCGGGCCCGGTCCGGACGGCCCGCCCGACCCGGTCGCCGAACTCGTCGGGCGGCTGAGCGGCGCCGGGCTGCACCCGGGCGAGGACGAACTGGCCGACGCCCTGTGGCTGGCCCGCTGGTCGCAGCCCACCGCCCGCGAGCCCGTACCGCCGCCCGGCCCCGTCGACCGGCCGCCGACCGGTGGCGGCGGCGCGGGCACCCCCGGCGACCTGCCGCAGGTGCCCGCCGACGGCAGCGACGGCGCCGGGAGCCGGCTCGCCCCGCCCGAGGACGAGCCCCCCGGCATGCTGCACCTCTACCCGGGCGGCGGCGACACCGGCCGCGCCCGGACCGGTCCGGCGGGCCTCGCCGTCGCCGTACCCGAGGCGCCCGCGCTGCCCCGGCTGCTCGAACTCCAGGCCGCCCTGCGCCCGTTGCAGCGCTACCACACGCCCGCCCGCCCGCTGCGCAGCCTGCTCGACGAAGCCGCGACCGCCGAGCGCACCGCGCTGGCCGGCGGCCTGCTGCTGCCCGTCTTCCGCCCCGACCGGCGCGGCAACGCCACCATGCAGCTGCTCATGGACGCGTCCTCGTCGATGTACGTGTGGGAACGCATGCTGCGCGACCTCGGCGGCGTCTTCGAACGCCTCGGCGCCTTCCACGAGGTGCAGGTCCGCTACCTGCACGCCGGGCCCGAGGGCAGCCCCGCCGTCAGCCGCCACTTCGACCCCGAGCCCGCCGAACTGCGCTCCGCCGAGCAGCTCGGCGACCCCACAGGACGCCGGATCACCCTGCTGGTCAGCGACTGCGTGGGCCCGCTGTGGCGCTCCGGGCAGGCGCACCGGCTGCTGCACCGGCTCGCCGCGTACGGGCCCGTCGCCGTGCTGCAGCCGCTGCCGACCCGGCTGTGGGCCCGCACCCGGCTGCCCGTCTCCTACGGGGTGCTGCACCGCGCGGAGGGGCCGGTGCCCGCCGCCGCGCTGCGCTTCTCGGCCGGCGCCGGGGGCTTCACCACCCCGCCCGCGGGCGACGCCCTGCCCGTACCCGTCCTGCCGCCCACCGCGCAGGCACTCGGCGCGTGGGCGCGGCTGCTGGCCGGGACGGGGGCCGGGGAGGTGCCCGCCGCCGTCGGCTGGGTGCGCTCCGACCAGCCCGCGAGCCCCGGCCGCCCCCGCCGCGCCCCGCAGCCGCCCGGCCCGCTCGTCGAGACGTTCCGCTCCTCCGCCTCGCCCGCCGCCTCGCACCTGGCCGTCTACCTCTCGGCGGCGCCGCTCTTCCTGCCCGTCATGCAGATCGTCCAGCGCACCATGCTGCCGCTGTCCGGCCCCGCGGAACTGGCCGAGGTGCTGCTCAGCGGACTGGTCGTCCGCACGGACGGCGACGACCACCGGTGGTACGAGTTCACGCCCGGCGTACGCGACGAGCTGCTGCTGCCGCTCGGCCGCGACGAGGCCGCGCTGGTGCTCAAGCACTGTTCGGCGTACGTCGAGCAGCGTTTCGGCCGCGGCGGGCCCAACTTCCTCGCGATGGCCGTCAACCAGCTCACCGACGGCCCCGCCGACCCCGTCGCCGACGCCGCCGTGGCCGCCGCCGCGCGCCGGGCAGCCCTCGCCGAGGGCGGCACCGCGGGCGCCGACGGCTCCCAGCCCTTCGCGGAAGTGGCCGCGCGGGTGCTGGAGCGCTTCGTCGCGCCGGACGGCACGGAAGCCGGGACGGACGGCGGCGCCGACGGCACGCCGGGCACGACCGGCGGCCGCCTCACCGCCGCGGGCCGTACCGGAACCGGCGCGGCGGCACTGGAGGAGGCCAGGGAACTCGTCGCGGCCTTCCTGTCCGAGGACATGGTGCAGAACCTGATCGACGCGGTGGCGCTGCTGCGCACCGCCACCCGGCAGGAGCGCGGGCACGCCACCGACCCGGAACTGTGGGCCGAGTTCGCCGAGCAGCTCATCCGGCTGTGGCGGCTGCGCCGCAGCCCCGAGCTGCTGCGCGAGGCGCAGGAGGCCGCGAAGATCGCCGTCTCGCACCCCGGTTCGGTCCGCGCCCGCGAGGTCCTCGCCTGGGTGCTGCGCGCCTGCGCCGACGACCGCACCGCGGTCGGCGACATCCGCGGCGCCCTGGAGCACCTGCGCCGCGCCGACCGCGAACTCACCGCGCTGTGCGCCGTACCGGGCCTGGAGGCGGGCGGGGTGCTGCGCGCCACCCTGGAGCGGGTCCAGGTGCTGGAGAGCCAGTGGGAGCTGAGCGGCGACACCGCGCTCCTGGAGGAGACCGTCGGCATGCTGGACGCCTTCGCCGACGCCTGGCCGCCCACCGAGGCGCGCCCCAGCGCACTGGCCACCGCCCGCGGCCGTGCCCTCCTGCGGCTGTCCGGCACCACGCCGGACACGGAACGCAGGCAGCTGTACGCGCAGCAGGCCGCCGCCTCCTTCACCGGAGCGCTGGAGGAACTGGAACGGGCGGGCGCCGCCGCTCCCTCTGGCGCCGCCGGTGGTACGGGTGGTGCGCCCGGGGCGGGAGCGGGCTCGGAACGGATCGTCCGCGCGCTGCTCGAACTCGTCGACGCGCTGCTCGCCGCCGGCGGCCGGCTGCCCGAGGCGCAGCGGCACGTCGACCGGGCGCTCGGCCTGACCCGCGACCGGCTCCAGCGCGCCGAGATCTTCGCCAGAGCCGGCCGGATCCGCGCCGCCCGCTACACCGAGGGCGGCCCGCCCGGCGAACTGGAGGCCGCCGCGGGCCGGTTCGCCGAGGCCTGCCGGCTCACCCCGCGCGACCGCCCCGAATACAGCAGCCTGGTCGCCGAATGGGGCGCCGTCCTGCTGAACCGCTCCGGGCTCCCCGGCGGCGAGACCTTCGTCAACACCGCCGTGCAGGTGCTGCGCGAATGCCGCACCGAGACCCCGGAGAGCGACCCGCGGCTGCCGTCGCGCCTGCTGATGCTCGGCCAGGCACTCGTGCTCCGCTACCTCGCGGAGGGCGACCTCGTCGACCTGCGGGAGGCCGAGTGGGTGCTCGGCCGCGCCGCCCAGCCCGCCGTCGATCCCGACCAGATCGCCCGCATCGCCTTCGAACTGGGCCAGGTCCACCGGCTGGCCCACGCCTACACCGGGCGGAGCGAACGCCTCGACCTCGCCGACGACGCCTACCGGCGCGCCGCCGAGGCCGCGACCGGCGCCGCGACCGGAGCGGCCGACCCGCTGCCCATGGTGCGGCTGGCCGCGCAGGCGCATCATTGGCGTGGAGCGGTCAACGAAGCAGCGCACCGCAGACGGGCCGCGACGGACGCGTACCGCGCCGCGACCGGCTGGTGGCGCAGGCTGCCCGACGAGGGCGGCGAGCCCGGACTCCGGTCCGCGGAGCGGCTGGCGGCACTGAGCAACGACGTCTGAAACCGACTCACCCCCCGACGGAGGGCCGCGATGCACACCGACCCGCACGACACCGAACCCGCCCCCGACGTCCTCGCCCTCGACCTGGAATCCCTCCGCACGGTCGACCACCCCGTCCTCGCCGCCCTGGTGGAGGACCTGCGCGAGCGCGCCGCCGCCCCCGGCGGAGGCGCGCTGTGGGGCTTCGACAACGCGATGTGACCCCCGCAGCCCCCGCACACCCCCCACACCCCGCCCGGAACACCTCTCAACAGGACGCCCGTCGCGGAGTTACGGCCAAAAGCCGCGCACCGCGTTTGCACCCCGCCACCCGGCGGGAATCACCGCGTGGGCCGACGGGGCGGCCCCGACGGACGGGGAGGCGGAAGTGGCGCAGCGGCCGACGCGCAAGGGCCCGCGCCCCGCTGCCCCGCACCCTGCGGCCACCCCGGACGGTTTCCCGCCGGGACCCGGGGACGGGGGAGCCGGCGCTCTCGGTACACGGCCCGGCGCCGCGACCGGCGCTGCGGCCTGGGCGGACGGGGTCGGCACCCCGGACGACGCCGCGGCGGGCCCGGGGCCCGGGGACGCGCGCCCCGGTGACGTGGGCGGTGCGGGGAAGCCCGGTACGCCGGGTGGAGCCGCGACGGGCGCGGGGCCCAAGGGCATGGGGGCCGGGGGTCCGGGCGGTGAGCCCGTGCGGCAGTTCGTGCTCAAGACGCACAGCCGGTGCAACCTCGCCTGTACGTACTGCTATCTCTACGCCGGGCCCGACCACGGATGGCGGGGGCGGCCGCGGCAGCCCGCCGCGGGAGTCGTACGGCGGACCGCCGAGCGGATCGCGGAGCACGTCGTCGCGCACGGGCTGCGGGAGGTCGCCGTCGTCCTGCACGGCGGCGAGCCGCTGCTGGCGGGTGCCGAACGGCTGGCCGACGACGTCGGGCTGGTCCGGCGGACCGTGCCCGCGACCGTGCACGCCACCGTCCAGACGAACGCCACGCTGCTGACCACGGACGCCGTCCGTACGCTCGCCGCGGCCGGGATACGTGTCGGGGTCAGCCTGGACGGCGGGCGGGCGGCGCACAACACCGCGCGGGTGGACCACGCCGGACGGCCGGGCTGGCCCGCCGCGTCCGCCGGGCTGCGGGTGCTCGCCGAGACCGCGCCGGAGGCGTACGCGGGGGTGCTCAGCGTCGTGGACCTGCGGTACGACCCGGTGGAGGTCTACGAGTCGCTGCTGGACTTCGGGCCGCCCGCGATCGACCTGCTGCTGCCGCACGGCAACTGGTCCGCGCCGCCGCCGGGACTCCCCGCGCCGCCCGGCGACCCGGCGCCGTACGGCCGCTGGCTGACCGCCGTCTTCGACCGCTGGTGGCAGGCGGACCGGCGGCGCACCCGGGTGCGGCTGTTCGAGGAGTGCGTCGCGCTGCTGCTCGGGGTGCCCGCGGCCACCGAGCGGCTCGGGCTGCAGCCCTTCACCGCCGTCGTCGTCGAGACGGACGGCAGCATCGAGCAGGTCGACTCGCTCAAGTCCGCCTACGAGGGCGCCGCCGCCACCGGGATGGACGTCTTCCGGCACAGCTTCGACGACGTCCTCACCCACCCCGGAGTGGCCGCCCGCCAGGCGGGCCTGACCGCTCTCGGCCCGGTCTGCCGGGCCTGCCCGCTGGTGACCGTCTGCGGAGGCGGCCACTACGCCCACCGCTACCTGGCCGGCGAGGGGTTCCGCAACCCCTCCGTCTACTGCGCCGACCTCGCGTTCCTGATCCGCCACATCGGCGCCCGGCTCGCCGCCGCGGCGGGCGCCGGATCCGGCGGCCACGCCCCCCGGGAGACAGTCCGGTGAACGTACCCGATGCCCTGCTCCGCACCCTCGGCACCACCGGCGGTGACGCCGCCGCGCTGGAGATGCTCGTGGCCGAGCAGCGCCGCCGCCGGCGGCTGATGCTGCGCGCGCTGCTCGACGCCGTCGCCGAGGCCCCGCCGTCCGTGCTGCCGCCCGCCGCCGCGGCCCGCGTGCAGGCCGACTGGCAGCTGCTGGTCGCCGCCGAGCGGGCCGACCCGGCCGCCGCCCGGCGCGTCGTCGACTACCCGCTGACCGGCGGCTGGGCCGAACGCGCCCTGCGCGCCCTGACGCAAGGGGCCGGTCCGGGGCCCGCGGCCCTGCTCGCCCACCTCGGGGCGCTGGCCGCCGCCGCGGCCGCGCGCGCCGGGCTGCGCTTCACCGCGGACGTGCCCGTGCACGACGGCGTGCTGGCCCTGCCCACCCTGGGCGGCTGCGCCGTCCCCGGCGGGCCCGGCACAGTAAGGGTGGCGGGGGAGGGGAACCGGCTGTGGCTGCACCTGGCGCCGGGCGGGGCGACCGCGGGGGACGGCCCCGCCGGGCACGACGGCCCGCACCCGGGCGGGACGGCCACCGGAGCCGCCCGGGTCGAGGTGCGGCGGGGGCCGGACGGGGTGTGGCGCTCCGCCGCCGAAGCCTGGCGGCCGATCCGCGCGCTGTGGGGGCCCGGCGGCCGCCCGGTGCTGGTCGACGACAGCGACCCGTACCGCGACGAGGAGCGCAGCACCAACCCGTACGGCCTGAGCGCCTCCGGCTCGCTCGGGGTGAGCCGGCACGCCGCCTGGCGAAGCGCCTGGCGGGACGCCCGCCCGCTGCTGCTGCTCGGCACGGGCGAGCGGGCGGTGGAGGCCGACAGCCTGCTGGACTGCTTCGTCCCGCTGGCGGGCTCGCCCACCGCCCGCTCCAGCGCGACGCGCGGCGACGCCTTCGGCGCGGTGCTCACCAGCGTCCCGCGCAGCGGCCTGGAACTGGCCGGGACGATCGTGCACGAGCTGCAGCACACCAAGCTGCTGGCCCTCTCGTCGGTGACCGTGCTGCACACCGCGGGCGACGAGCCGCGCTACTGGGCCCCCTGGCGGCCCGACCCGCGCCCCTTCGACGGGCTCTTCCAGGGCGCGTACGCCCATCTCGCGCTCGCCGACTTCCACCAGCGGGTCGCGCTGAGCGGCGCGCCGCCCGCCGTGCGGGACGCGGCCTGGGCCGACCACAGCCGCTGCCGCCAGCAGGTGGAGGCCGCGCTGCCGCAGCTGCTCGGGTCCAGCCGGCTCACCCCGCAGGGCCGCACCCTGGTCACCGCGATGGCCGCGCACCACGCCCGGCTCAAGGACCACGCCCCGCCGGACGGCCATCTGGCGCGGGCCACCGCCTACGTCGAGACGTCCCGGGTGATGTGGCGCCGCCAGGTCGTCTGAGGGCCGGCCGGACGGCGGGGCGCGGGGCGGAACACCGCCGTACCGGGCACCCCGGCACCCGATCCGCGGCCCCCGACCGGACCCGCGACCCGGCCGCCGACCCGACCGCCGACCCGGCCGCCGACCGGACGGCGGTCCGAAGTGACCGGAACGCCCCCGAAACGGCATGACGTCGCGTCAACGGGGGATCAATCAGTGTAGTTTCTGGCCCAGGCCGCCTGGCGGCCCGTCAGAACGGCGCATGCACCACACGAGGGAGACGGTCGAATGCCCGGAGGGCGCAGCACGGCGGCACTCGCACGCGGACCGGTGACGATCAGCTTCGCCGGGTACAACCGCGCCTGGGCCTCCTGGATCGCCAGCAGGCTGGAGAAGCACGGCGTGCGGGTGGTGCTCCAGCGCCTCGACATCACTCCCGAGGCCAGCCTCGAAGAGGTCCTGGGCGATCTGCTGCTGGCCGAGGGCCGGGTGCTGATCGTGCTGTCCGAGTGGTACTTCCGGCTCGGCCCGCGCACCCACGAGGAGTGGAACTCCGCGCTGCGCCATGTCGTCCCGCCCAACAGCGAGCGCTTCGCCGCCGTTTCGGTGACCTCGGCCGCGCTGCCCAGCGCGGCGGTCGCGCTGTCCGCCGCGGATCTGTGGGGCCTGGGCGCGGTCGAGGCCGAGCGGCGGCTGCTCGCCCGGCTCGGCATCACCCCCTCGCGCGCCGCCGCCGGGGACACCTTCGGCGGCACCGGCGGTCCGCGCTTCCCGCTGGAGCAGCCCGCGGTCTACGGCGGGGTGCCGCGCCGCAACACCCGCTTCACCGGCCGCGAGGAACTCCTCGGCGAGCTGCACACCACCCTCCAGCAGGCCGCCCCCGGCGCCGCCGTCGTCACGCTCTACGGCCTGTCCGGCGTCGGCAAGACGCATATCGCGACCGAGTACGTCCACCGCTTCCAGACCGAGTACGACGCCGTGTGGTGGGTGCGCGCGGCCGAGCGCGGCACGCTGCGCGAGAAGCTCGCGGGCCTCGCCCCGGCCCTCGAACTGGTCACCGGGCGCGAGTACGGCGAGCGGCTGCGCGCCGTGCGCGACGCGCTGCGCCGCGGGGAGCCGTACGGGCGCTGGCTGGTCGTGCTGGACGGCGCCGACCAGCCCGACGACGTCTACGACCTGGTGCCCAGCGGGCCGGGGCACGTACTGATCACCTCGCAGAACCGGGAGTGGGGCGAGCACAACAGCTCGCTCATCGAAGTGCCGGTCTACGACCGGGTGGAGTCGGTGGCGTTCGTGCGCCGGCGCGCGCCGCGGCTGGACGAGGCCGAGGCCGACCGGCTCGCCGACGCCCTCGGCGACCTCGCGCTCGCCCTGGACCAGAACGCGGGCGCGCTCAACGACTCCAACACCTCCGTCGACGAGTACATCGAACTGCTGCGCCGCGGTGCGGACGTCGAACCGGGGCTGAAGGTCGCCGCCGACTTCCAGATGACCTACTACACGGCCTTCTCGATACTGCTCAACCGGCTCCGCGAGGACAAGCCCGAGACCGTCGACCTGCTGCGGCTGTGCGTCTTCTTCGCCCCGGGCCCGATCCCGGTGCGGCTGCTGCGCGAGATGCAGATCCGCGACGTCCCCGAGAAGCTCGCCGGGCTGCTCGGCGACTCGGTGCTGTGGAACAACGCGATCGACAAGCTCGCCCAGTGGTCCGTCATCCAGGTCGACCCGCAGGAGATCGCGGCCGAGGAGACCGTCGGCACCAACGAGGTCGTCCAGATGCACCGGCTGGTCCACCAGGCCGTCCGCGCCGAGATGCCGCAGGACGAGCAGGCCGACTACTCCCGTGTCGTCCGCAAGATCCTCGCCGCGGCCGACCCCGCGCGGCCCGCCGACACCCGGCTGTGGACGCGCTACGCGGAGATCGTGCCGCACCTGGAGGCCTCCGGCGCGCTGGCCAGCACCAACCCGGAGATCCAGGTCATGGTGCTCAACTGCCTGCGCTACCTGTACCTGTCGGGCGAGTACCGCACGGGGCTGGCCATCGCCGAGGTCGCCGCCGCCGAGTGGCCGCGGCTGCTGCCCGCCGGGCACCCCAAGCTGTGGGACCTGATCCACCACCAGACCAACCTGATGCGCGCCACCGGCGACATCCGTGCCACCGAGGCCCTGGACCGCGACGCCTACGACCGGCTCCGCCAGGACCGCGGCGACCGCGACCTGCTGGTGCTGCGCGCCGCCGGGAACCTGTCCGCGGACCTGCGCAGCCTCGCCCAGTTCGACGAGGCCCTGCGGCTGCTGGAGTTCGCCCGCGACGGCTACCGCGAACTCGTCGGCGAGCTGGACTCCAGGACGCTGAGCACGCAGAACAACCTCGCCATGACCTACCGGCTGCTGGGCCGCTACGACCAGGCCCTGCGGCTGGACCAGGCGACCATGGAGGCCCGCCGCGAACTGCTGCGCGAACGGCACAACTGGACGCTGTCGTCGGAGAACTCCTTCGCGCACGACCTGCGCCTGCTGGGCCGCTACGAGGAAGCGACCTCCGTGCAGGAGCGCAACTGCGAGATGCACCGCAACGTCCTCGGCGCCGACAACCCGCAGACGCTGCGCGCCGAGCACAACCTCTCGCAGTGCTACTACCGGGGCGGTGACCGCGAGCGCGCGGCCGCGCTGATGGCCGGGCTGCTGGAGCGCTGCGAGCGCGTCCTCGGCGACAGCGACCCGCAGACGCTGCGCGTCAAGGCCAGCTACTCCGCCTTCCAGCGCGAGCACGGCGACCTCGACCAGGCCCGCGAGATGGGCGAGTTCGTGCTGCGGGAGTACCGCCTCCAGCTCGGCGAGCAGCACCCCTACACCGCGGGCATCCTCGGCAACCACGGGCTGATCCTGCGGGCCGCGGGCGAACGCCAGCAGTCGCAGCTGGAGATCGAGTCCGCGCTGATCACCATGACGGCCGCGGTCGGCGAGGACCACCCCTGGACCCTGGGCTGCGCCCTGAACGCCACCGCCACCCGCAACCTCGCCAGCGACCCCGAGGGCGCCGCGGACCTGGCGCGGATCACCACCGAACGCGCCACCGCGGCGCTCGGCAAGGACCACCCGCTGACGCTGTCGTGCCGGATCGCGCTCGCGACCGACCTGCGCAACCTGCGCCGCCGCCCGGAGGCCGACAAGGTCGAGGAGGAGGCGCTGGCGATCCTGTCCGGGACGCTCGGCGCGCAGCACCCGCACACCGTCGCCGCCCGTTCCCGTACCCGGCCCTACTGGGACTTCGAGCCGTTCAGCTCCTGACCGCACCGGGCCCGCGGATCCGTCCGCGGGCCGTACACCGACCGCACAGAGCAGTGACAGAGCAGTGGGGGAGACGCACCCGTGGCGATAGTCCGCTTACCCGCCGGCGAGTCCGGCGGGACACCGTTCCTGATCGAGGTGGACGGCCCGCCCGCCGCCGGTGACGCCTCGGGTGTCTACGACGGCATCGAGACCCGCGCCAACCCCGCCCAGCGGGTCATGGACGCCGCCCGGGACGTCTACGGCGACGGGCTCGACCTCGCCCGCCGGCTCGCCGAGGAGGCGGCCCGCCGCTTCGCCGGGATGGACGAGGCGGTCCGGCCCGCCGAGATCGAGATGCAGCTCGCGGTCAAGCTGGACGCCACGCTCGGCGCCTTCCTCGTCCAGAGCGGCGCCGAGGCCCAGTTGCAGGTGACCTTCCGCTGGACACCGGGCGGCGGCACCCCGTGACCGCCGCCGAGGAGACCGGCGCCGGCATCGCGATCCTCCCCTACAGCCAGGTCGTCGGGCAGCACGACCTCAAGCTCGCGCTGGAGCTCAACCACATCGCCCCGTCGATCCGCGGGGTGCTGCTCGCCGGGGCACCCGGCACCGCCAAGTCGACCGTCGTCCGCGCCTTCTCGCTCATGGTGCAGGGCCGGCTGCCGGTCACCCTCACCATCGACGCGACCGACGACCGGGTGCTCGGCGGCTGGGAGCTGGGCGACCTGCTGGAGGGCCGCACCACCCGCAAACGCGGCCTGCTGGAGGACGCCGGGGACGACGGGCTGCTCTACGTCGACGAGGTCAACCTCCTCAACGACCACGTCGTCAACATCATCCTCGACGTCGCCTCCACCGGTGTGCTGTCCGTGCAGCGCGAAGGCATCAACACCGTGCGCAAGGTCAACTTCGGCCTCATCGGCACCATGAACCCCGAGGAGGGCGGGCTGCGCCCGCAACTGCTCGACCGCTTCGGGCTCATGGCCGTCGCCACCGAACTCGACGACACCCAGCGCCGGGCGATGCTGCACGCGGTGCTGCGCTTCGACGAGGAGCACGCCCACCCCGGCGGCACCGACGGATCGGTCGCCCGCTGGCGCGCGCAGGACGCCGAGGTACGGGAGCGGCTGCGCGCCGCCCGCGAGCGGCTCTACGCGGTGCAGGTACCCGACGCCGTCGAGGCGCTGGCCGTCGCCGTCGGGCGGGAGCTGCGGACCGTGGGCCACCGCGGTGAGGTCGTCATGGTCCAGGCCGCCCGCGCGTACGCCGCCCTCCAGGGCGACACCGCCGTGACCGCCCGGCACCTGCGCACCGTCGCCCCCTTCGCGCTGCGCCACCGCAAGGCCGAATCCGCCCAGGGCGGCCCCGTCGACTGGTCGGCCGAGGACGACGACGTGCTGGAGCGACTGCTGTCATGACCTCCGCCGCGCTCCCGCGCCGGGCGCCCGCCGACCGGCCGGAACTCGCCCGGCTCCTGCGGGCGTTCGCCTGCGCGGCGGTGGAACCCGGGCTCGCCGGGGTGCTGCTCTTCGATGTGCCCGACGACGCGCTCGACACCGTCACCGCACTGTTCGCCGCCGTCTTCGGACGCGACACGGCCGCCGTCGTGCTCGGCGCCGCCGCCCGCGAGGACGAGCTGTGGACCCGGATCGGCCTCGAACCCGGCGACGGCGGCCTCACCGTACGGGCCCGGCGCGGCGCGCTCGTCGAGGACGACCCCGGCGCCGCGCCCGCCACCGCCGTCGTCCCCGACCTCGCCCGGCTCGGCCTGCCCGGACTGCGGGCCGCCGTGACACTCGTCGGCGCGGACGTGGCGTCCGTGCAGCGGCACGGCGTCGGCGTCGTCTGGCGGCCGCGCGCCCGGTGGCTCGCCTTCTGCCGCTCGGCGGACGCCGGACGCATCTCCCCGCACCTCCTCGACCGCTTCCCGCTGCGGCTGTCGCTGCCCGGCCTGGTCCTGCCCGCCGAGCCGGGCACACCCGGCGAACTGTGGCGCGGCAGCGCCGAACGGGCCGCCCTGGACCAGGCCCGCACGGCCGCCGCACCCGTACGGGTCGGGGCCGCCGCGCTGGAGCGGGTCGCGCAGGCCGCGCCCGCCGCGGGCGGCGGCGAACGCCGGGCCCTCGCGCTCGGCCGGATCGCCCGCGCCCTCGCCCGCCTCGACGGCGCCGGCACCGCGGAGCCCGGCCACGTCGACGCCGCCGCCCGGCTCATCGGGCTGCCCGCCGAGGCCCCGCCGCAGGCCGCCGCACCCGAAGAGGCGGGCCTGCCGCCGGTCCCGCCGCCGCCCGCCGCCGCCGGACGGGGCACCGGCGGAACACCGGACACCGCGGGCGGCGGCACCACCACGCGGCTGGCGCACACCGGAGGGCCCGCCGAGAGCCTGGAGCCGCAGCCCGCCGCCGCCGGGCCCGACCGCCCCGCCGGGCCGCCCTACCCGGAGGACGACGCGGAACCGCTGCACGACCACGCGCCGCTGCGCGGTGCCTGGCGGCGCACCGTGCACAGCGAACGCGGGCCCGTCGTCGGGGTGCGGCGCGCCTCCGACCTGCGGGACCTGGCGCTCGTCCCGACCGTCGTCGCCGCGGCCTCCAAGCGGCGGCTGCGCGGCGAACTCACCGTCACCGCCGAGGACCTGCGCAGTCACATCCGCGCCGCCGAGCCCGACCGCATGCTCGTCCTGCTGCTCGACCACACGTGCCGCCGCGGCCGCGACTGGCAGGCCGTCCTCGCCCCCTACCTGCGCTGGGCCTACACCGGCCGGGCCGCGGCAGCGGTCGTCGAGGTCGGCGGCGCGGGCGCCCCCGACGAACTGCGGGCCGAGGCCTTCCTCGCCCGCAACGTCCTGGAGCCGCGGCTCTCCGCGGCCCTGCACCGCCGCCCCGGCCGCTCCAGCCCGCTCGCCCACGGGCTGCTGCTGGCCGGGCAGTTCGTCCGCCGGGCCTTCCAGCAGCAGCCCACCGCGCTGGCCGAGGCGTGGTTCGTCGCCGTGACCGACGGCCGCGGCAACGTCCCCCTCGGCGCCAGCCTGACCGGCCGCCTCACCCCGCCCGTCGGCCGCCGCGGCATCGACGACGCCCTCAGCGCCGCCGCCCAGCTCGGCGCCCTCAACCGGATGCGCCTCCACACGGTGGTCGTCGACGCCGGAGCCGAGCCCTACCCCGACCTCCCCTTCACCCTGGCCGACGCCCTCGGCGCCCTGACGGTCGCCGGCCCCGACGGGGAGCCCGCCGATGACGACTGAGCACGGCGCC
This sequence comes from Streptomyces sp. NPDC021224, assembly GCF_044332905.1. Lineage (NCBI taxonomy): Bacteria > Bacillati > Actinomycetota > Actinomycetes > Kitasatosporales > Streptomycetaceae > Streptomyces > Streptomyces sp. NPDC021224. Next base: position 392,399 of record NZ_JBIRPW010000006.1, read on the forward strand.
CGGACGGCGCCGGCCCGGCGTGCGGTGGTGGCGGTCCGCGCGGTGCCGGGCGCGGCGGACGTGCGTCGCACGGGCGGGCGTACAGGCGGGCGTACGGGGAGTGCGGAGGTGGACGGTGGGCGATGAGGAGGGGCGGATACGGCGGACCGGGGGCGGGTGGCTGGCCGGGGCGTGGGGGGCCTTCCGGTCGCCGCGGCCCGTGGCCGTGTCGGCGCCGAAGCGGCCCGAGGTGCCCGGGGCGGCGGACGCGGAGGCCGGGCGCAACGAGTCCACGGGCCTCGGCAGCCTCCCCGCGGACCCGCGCCGCAGGCTCCCGCCGGGCATGGCGAAGCTGCTGGTCCAGCCCGCCAGGACCGCCGACGGCCGCAGCGGCTACCTGCTCACCGGCACCGCGGACGACAGCGCGCCGCTCTCCGCGGCGGGGCCGCACCTGCCGCCCACCGACATCCGGCTCTCCCGCCTCCAGCAGCAGGGCAGCGGGGACGGCACCGCGGCGGGCATGCCGAGCGAGGTCTACCGGGCCGTCCGGCACTGGTCGCAGCAGAGCCGGCAGCGGCCCCTGGTGTCCTGGCTCACCGACCTCCGCGCCCGGCACGGCGAGGCCCTGCACCTCGTCGTCTGGGACGACACGGAGTTCGAGATCCCCTGGGAACTCCTCACCCTGCCCCCGGCGGACGACCCGGCGCCCGTGCCCGTACCGCCCCTGCCCGTACTGCCCGTACCCGTACCGCCCGTACCCGTACCCGTACCGCCCGCACGCGGGCCGGACCCCGCGCCACCCGGCGGGGCGCCGCTCGGCGCGGTCGTCCCCGTCGCCCGCTGGACGACGACGTGCGAGGAGGCCGCTCCGCTGCTGGCGGGGCCCGCCGACTGCGCGGGCGGCGTCCTGAGCTACTTCGACGCCGACATGGCGGGCGACAGCGAGGCCTTCCGGCACGTCGCGCACCGCCCCTGCGCCACCCGGGACGACTTCCTGGCCGCCCTCGGCGGCGCGGGCGACACCCCGACCGGCCTGGTCTACCTGGGCGCCCACGGCAAGCACGGCGCGAGCCTGGAGAATCTGAGCCTCGGCGGGCTCACCTGGTACGAGCTGAACGAGCAGGCCATGCCCGCGCTCGCGACGGGCGGCACGGCGGTCGTGCTGAACGTCTGCCACGCCGGGCGGGTCGTCGCCAACCACGGCGGCGGCGAGGACGCGCTCCGCGGCTTCACCGAGCTGTTCCTGCGGGGCGGGGCCACCGCGTGCGTCGCGGTCGGCGGCGCGGTGGACGACACGATCGCGCGCGAGCTGCTCGCGCACCTGATGGACCACACCGGCCGTACGCCGGAACGCTCCCTGGCGCTGATGCTGCGCGACTTCCGGGCGCGCGCGGCCGACGCGCTCCCGCACCCGCTGCCCCGCGCCCGGGGCGGCGACGGCACGGTCGACCTCAGGGGCCAGCGCGCGGTCCTGCGCTTCCTGTACCCCTTCATGTACGTCTACTACGGCCACCCGCACACCACGCTGCGGCTGTCCCCGTCCGCCGCGGACGGTGCCGCGTGACGGCCGCGGGCGGGACCGAGGGCGGGACCGAGGGGGCGGGGCTGCGGATCGAACCCGTCGTCAGCCGCCCCCGTACCGCGTACGCCGGGCAGGCCTACCTCGTCACCGTGGACCTGCGGGGCGCGGGCGCGGACGGCGGGTGGCCGTACGAGGAGGAGGAGTTCGCCTTCGGGATCACCCTCGACGGGCAGCCGCGGCTGCGCTGCGAGGCGCTGGGCCACCCCGGTGTGGTGCTGCACCGCTTCGGCGACACGTACGGCCCGGCGCGCTTCCTGGTGACCGCCGGTCAGGACGTCGGCCCCGCGGAACTGCGGCTGACCGTCTCCAACGGCTGGGGCGTGCCGGTGCGGACGGCGCGGCTGCGACTCGACGTGCTGCCCGCACCCTCCGCCCCGGACACCACGGGCAGCAGCGCGCCCGTCGGCGTGCCCTACCCGGCCGCGGGCACGGCGCCCGGCCCGGCCTCCGACGTCACCGCGCACGGCCCGGCGAGGCCCCTCCTGGGGATCCCCGGCCCGCGGCCCGTCCCGCGCGCCTTCCCGGAGCCGGAGTCGGAACCCGAACCCGAGGCCGTGCCCGCCCTCGCCTCCGGAGGCCGCGTCACCATCAGTTTCGCGGGCTACAACCGGGCCTGGGCCTCCTGGGCCGCGGGCGTCCTGGAGCGGCACGGCGTCCACGCGGTGCTCCAGCGCTGGGACGTGGCCCCCGGCGCCTCCCTCGCCGACGGCCTGCGCGATCTGCTGCTCTCCCGCGACCAGGTCCTCCTGGTGCTGAGCGCCTGGTACTTCGCGCTCGGCGGGCGCACGGAGGCGGAGTGGCAGGCGGCTCTCGACGAGGTGGTGGCCCCGCGCCCGGACCGCTTCCGGGCCGTCGCCGTCTCCCCCGAGGTGCTGTCCGCCGCGACCGACCTGCTCGTCCCGGCCGATCTGCGGGGCACGGGCCCCGTGGAGGCCGAGCGGCGGCTGCTCGCCCGGCTCGGCGTCTCCCCCTCGCACACCGCCGGGAGCGGTCTCGGCGGCACCGGCGGTCCGCGCTTCCCGCTGGAGCAGCCCGCGGTCTACGGCGGGGTGCCGCGCCGCAACACCCGCTTCACCGGCCGCGAGAAGGTCCTCACCCAGCTCGCCGAGGAGTTCCAGCAGGCCGAGCAGGGGGCGGGTGTGGTGACCCTGCTGGGCCTGTCCGGCGTCGGCAAGACGCAGATCGCGACCGAGTACGTCCACCGCTTCCAGGCCGAGTACGACGCGGTGTGGTGGGTGCCCGCGGCCGAGCGCGGCACCCTGCGCGAGAAGCTCTCCGCGCTCGCCCCCGCCCTCGGCCTGGTCACGGGCCGGGAGTACGGCGAGCGGCTGCGGACCGTGCGCGAGGCGCTGCGGCGCGGGAAACCGTACTGGCGCTGGCTGGTCGTGCTGGACGGCGCGGACCGGCCGGACGACGTCTACGACCTGGTGCCCAGCGGGCCGGGGCACGTACTGATCACCTCGCAGAACCGGGAGTGGGGCGAGCACAACAGCTCGCTCGTCGAGGTGCCCGTCTTCGAACGGGTGGAGTCGGTGGACTTCGTGCGCCGCCGGGCACCGCGCGTCGGCGAGGCGGAGGCGGACCGGCTCGCCGACGCGCTCGGCGACCTCGCGCTCGCCCTGGACCAGAACGCGGGCGCGCTCGACGACTCCGCCACGCCCGTGGACGAGTACATCGAGCTGCTGCGCCGCGGCGGGGACGTCGAACCGGGGCTGAAGGTCGCCGCCGACTTCCGGATGACCTACTACACGGCCTTCTCGATCCTGCTCGACCGGCTCCGCGAGGACAGGCCCGAGACCGTCGACCTGCTGCGGCTGTGCGTCTTCTTCGCCCCCGGCCCGATCCCCGTCCGCCTGCTGCGCGAGACGCGGATCCACGACCTGCCCCCCTCGCTGACCGCGCTGCTGCGCGATCCGCTGGTGTGGGGCGCGGCGCGGAACAAGCTCGCGCAGTGGTCGGTGATCCAGACCGAGCCGCACGAGGCGGCGGGCGAGGCCATCCAGTTGCACCGGCTCGTGCACCAGGCGGTACGGCAGGAGATGCCCGCCGAGGAGCGGGAGGTCTCCTCCCGGGTCGTCCGCGACATCCTCGCCGCGGCCGACCCGGCGCGGCCCGCCGACGCCCGGGAGTGGCCGCGCTACGCCGAGATCGTGCCGCACCTGGAGGCGTCCGGCGCACTCGCGAGCACCGATCCCGCGACCCAGGTCATGGTGCTCAACTGCCTGCGCTACCTGTACCTGTCGGGGGAGTACGGCACCGGTCTGCGGATCGCCGAGGTCGCCGCCGCCGAGTGGCCGCGGCTGCTGCCCGCCGGGCATCCGAAGTTGTGGGACCTGATCCACCACCGGACCAACCTGCTGCGTGCCATCGGCGACTTCCGCGCCACCGAGGCCCTCGACCGGGACGCCTACGAGCGGCTGCGCGAGGACCGCGGCGACCGCGACCCGCTGGTGCTGCGCGCCGCCGGAAACCTCGCCGCCGACCTGCGCAGCCTCGGCCGCTACGACGAGGCGTTCACCCTCTCCTGGCAGGCCCGTGACGGTTACCTGGAGATGCTCGGCGCGCAGGACTCGCGCACCCTCAGCGCGCAGAACAACCTCGCGGTCACCTACCGGCTGCTGGGCCGCTACCAGGAGGCCCTGGAACTGGACCGGTGGACGCTCCAGGCGCGGCGCGAGATCCTGCGGGGGCGGCACAACTGGACCCTGTCGTCGGAGAACTCCTTCGCCCACGACCTGCGCCTGCTGGGCCGCTACGAGGAGGCGACCTCGGTCCAGGAGCGCAACTGCGACACGCACCGCAGCGTCCTCGGCGCGGACAACCCGCAGACGCTGCGCGCCGAGTACAACCTCGCGCAGTGCTACCAGAGCAGCGGCGACCGGCCCCGCGCGGCCCGGCTCATGACACGCCTGCTGGAGCGCTGCGAACGCGTCCTCGGCGACACCGACCCGCTCACCCTGCGCGTCGAGGCCAGCTTCTCCGCCTTCGCCCGCGAGCACGGCGACCTCGACCAGGCCCGCGAGATGGGCGAGGACGTGCTGCGGGAGTACCGGGCCCGGCTCGGCGAGCAGCACCCCTACACCGCGGGCCTGCTCGGCAACCACGGGCTGATCCTGCGGGCGGCCGGTGAACGCCGGCAGTCGCAGCGGGAGATCGAGTCCGCGCTGGTCACCATGACGGCCGCGGTCGGCGAGGACCACCCCTGGACGCTGGCCTGCGCCCTGAACGCCACCGCCGCCCGCGCCCTCGCGGGCGATGCGCGGAGCGCCGCCGAGCTGAGCCGGGAGACCGCCCGGCGCGCCGCGGCCGCCCTGGGCGGGGAGCATCCGCTGACGCTGTCGTGCCGCATCGCGCTGGCCGCCGACCTGCGCGCGCTGCGCCGCGGACCGGAGGCCGACACCGTCGAGGAGGAGGCGCTCGGGCGCCTGGCCGCGACCCTCGGCCCACGGCACCCGCACACCCTCGCCGCCCGCTCCCGCAACCGGCCCTTCTGGGACTTCGAGCCCTTCACCACCTGACCGCCCGCACCCGCGAAACGGCGGGTGGCCCGTACCGGCGAACCGGTACGGGCCACCCGCCGTCGTCGTGCGACCGGGCGCCGCGGCGTCAGATCTCGAAGACCTCGTTGACCAGCTCCTCCTGCTGCGCCTGGTGGCGCTTGGCGGAGCCGACCGCGGGGGAGGAGGACGCCGGGCGGGAGACGCGGCGGAGCCGGTCCGCGTTGTCGGGGGCCGCACCGAGCAGCAGGTCCAGGTGGTCGATCAGGTTGAGGGCGATGAAGGGCCACGCGCCCTGGTTCGCCGGCTCGTCCTGCGCCCACACGAACTTCTGCGCCTTCGTGTACGGCGCGATGGCCGCCTGGATCTCCACGCCGGGCAGCGGGTACAGCCGCTCGATGCGGATGAAGGCCACGTCGTTCGCCCCGCGCTTCTCCCGCTCCGCGACGAGGTCGTAGTAGACCTTGCCCGAGCAGAAGACGACCTTGCGGACGGCCTCGGGGTCGACCGAGTGGTCACCGATGACCGGCTGGAACGAGCTGTTGGTGAAGTCCTCGGCCTTGGACGCGGCCGCCTTCAGCCGGAGCATCGACTTCGGGGTGAAGACGATCAGCGGCTTGTGGTGCGGGTTGTGCACCTGCCAGCGCAGCAGGTGGAAGTACTGCGCCGGGGTCGTCGGGACGGCCACCGTCATGTTGTTCTGGGCGCACAGCTGGAGGAAGCGCTCGATACGGGCGGACGAGTGGTCCGGGCCCTGGCCCTCGTAGCCGTGCGGCAGCAGCAGCACCACCCCGGAGGTCTGGCCCCACTTCTGCTCCGCCGAGGAGATGAACTCGTCGACGATGGTGGCCGCGCCGTTGACGAAGTCACCGAACTGCGCCTCCCACATCACCAGCGCGTCCGGGCGGGCCAGCGAGTAGCCGTACTCGAAGCCCATCGCCGCGTACTCGCTGAGCAGCGAGTCGTAGACGTTGTAGCGGGCCTGGTCCTCGGACAGGTAGAGCAGCGGGGTGTAGTCCTCGCCGGTCTCCCGGTCGATGATGACCGCGTGCCGCTGGCCGAAGGTGCCGCGGCGCGAGTCCTGGCCGGCGAGCCGGACCGGGGTGCCCTCCAGCAGCAGCGAGCCGATCGCCAGCGTCTCGCCCATGCCCCAGTCGATCGTGCCGTCCTCGACCATGGCCGCGCGGCGCTGGAGCTGCGGCAGCAGCCGCGGGTGGACGGTGACGTGCTCGGGGATGTTGACCTGCGAGGCCGCGATGCGCTTGACGACCTCGGAGGAGACCGCGGTCGGCACCGACACCGGGAACTGCGACTGGTTGCCGGACTGCTCCTGCTCGGACGGCGCGGCGGTGGCCTCGCGGACCTCGGTGAAGACCTTCTCCAGCTGGCCCTGGTAGTCCTGCAGCGCCTGCTCGGCCTCTTCCAGGGTGATGTCGCCGCGGCCGATGAGCGACTCGGTGTAGAGCTTGCGCACCGAGCGCTTCTTGTCGATCAGGTCGTACATCAGCGGCTGGGTGAAGGCCGGGTTGTCGGACTCGTTGTGACCGCGCCGCCGGTAGCAGATCAGGTCGATCACGACGTCCTTGTTGAACGCCTGGCGGTACTCGAAGGCCAGCCGCGCCACGCGGACCACGGCCTCCGGGTCGTCGCCGTTGACGTGGAAGATCGGCGCCTCGATCATGCGGGCCACGTCGGTGGCGTACATCGACGAGCGGGCCGACTCCGGGGCGGCGGTGAAGCCGACCTGGTTGTTGATGACCACGTGCACGGTGCCGCCGGTGCGGTAGCCGCGCAGCTGCGACATGTTGAGCGTCTCGGCCACGACGCCCTGGCCGGCGAAGGCCGCGTCGCCGTGCAGCGCGATGGGCAGCACGGTGAAGTCGGTGCCGGCCTTGTTGATGATGTCCTGCTTGGCGCGGGCGATGCCCTCCAGGACCGGGTCGACCGCCTCCAGGTGGGAGGGGTTCGCGGCGAGCGAGACCTTGATCTGCTCGCCGTCCAGGCCGGTGAAGGTGCCGTTGGCGCCCAGGTGGTACTTGACGTCGCCGGAGCCGTGCATCGACTTCGGGTCGAGGTTGCCCTCGAACTCGCGGAAGATCTGCGCGTACGACTTGCCGACGATGTTCGCCAGCACGTTGAGCCGGCCGCGGTGCGCCATGCCGATGACGGCCTCGTCGAGCCGCGACTCGGCGGCCGCGTCGATGACGGCGTCGAGCAGCGGGATGACCGACTCGCCGCCCTCCAGCGAGAAGCGCTTCTGGCCGACGTACTTCGTCTGCAGGAACGTCTCGAAGGCCTCCGCGGCGTTCAGCCGGCGCAGGATGCGCAGCTGCTCCTCGCGCTCGGGCTTGGCGTGCGGGCGCTCGATGCGGTCCTGGATCCACTTGCGCTGCTTGGGGTCCTGGATGTGCATGAACTCGATGCCGACCGTGCGGCAGTACGAGTCGCGCAGCACGCCCAGGATGTCGCGCAGCTTCATGAGCGACTTGCCGGCGAAGCCGCCGACGGCGAACTCCCGCTCCAGGTCCCACAGCGTGAGGCCGTGCTCCAGGATGTCCAGGTCGGGGTGCTTGCGCTGGCGGTACTCCAGCGGGTCGGTGTCGGCCATGACGTGGCCGCGGACCCGGTAGGAGTGGATCAGCTCGAAGACCCGCGCGGCCTTGGTGACGTCGTCGTCGTGCGCGGTGTCGATGTCCGTGCGCCAGCGGACCGGCTCGTACGGGATGCGCAGCGAGGCGAAGATGTCGTCGAAGAAGTCGTTCTCGCCCAGCAGCAGCTGGCTGATGATCCGCAGGAACTCGCCGGAGGCGGCGCCCTGGATCACCCGGTGGTCGTACGTGCTGGTCAGCGTCATGACCTTGGAGATGCCGAGCTTGTTCAGGGTGTCCTGCGAGGTGCCCTGGAACTCCGCCGGGTAGTCCATCGAGCCGACGCCGAGGATCATCGACTGGCCGGGCATCAGACGCGGCACGGAGTGCACGGTGCCGAGGCCGCCGGGGTTGGTCAGCGAGGCCGTGACGCCCTGGAAGTCGTCCATCGTGAGCTTGCCCGAGCGGGCGCGGCGCACGATGTCCTCGTAGGCCTGCCAGAACTCGAAGAAGTTCAGCGTCTCGGCCTTCTTGATGGCCGCGACGACGAGCTGGCGGTCGCCGTTCGCCTTGACCAGGTCGATGGCCAGGCCCAGGTTGACGTGCTCGGGCTTGACCAGGGTCGGCTTGCCGTCCTTCTCCGCGTAGGAGTGGTTCATCGACGGCATCGCCTTGAGCGCCTGCACCATGGCGTAGCCGATGACGTGCGTGAAGGAGATCTTCCCGCCGCGGGCGCGCTTGAGGTGGTTGTTGATGACGATGCGGTTGTCGAACAGCAGCTTCACCGGGATGGCCCGCACCGAGGTGGCGGTGGGCAGCTCCAGCGACGCGCTCATGTTCTTCGCCACAGCGGCCGCGGGGCCGCGCAGCGTCTGGAACTCGGTCGCGGTCGCGGCGTCCGCCGGGGCCGCGGCGGCGGCCTTCGCGGCGGGCGCGGGCTTCGCGGCAGGAGCGGCGGGCGCCGGGGCGGCCGGAGCCGGCGCGGCGGGGGCCGCGGGCTGCGCGGGGGCCGGAGCCGCAGCCGGGGGCTGCACGGGCGCGGCGGCGGCCGGGGCCGGGGGCGCCGCGGGGACGGCGGCGGGCGCCGGAGCGGCGTTCGCACGGGCCGCGGCGCCCGAGGCGCCGCCCTGGCCGGCGGGGGCCGCCGGAGCGGCGGAGCCGTCCGGCTTGTAGTCGGCGAAGAAGTCCCACCAGGCTCGGTCTACCGAGTTCGGGTCCTGGAGGTACTGCTGGTAGATCTCATCGACCAGCCACTCATTGGGGCCGAAACCCCCTGCGGGGCCCTCGCCCTGCGCTTCGTGGTCGGTCGTGACACTAGAGCTATTGGGGGACTGTGGCGACACGGCGGCAACCGCCCTCTTCCGCTTCACAAGATGGTGGACAGCGGAAATAAAGGCTACGCCTACCTGGCCCTGCGTCGCAGGCCCGGGGGCCAGTCGTCGTGTACGTCACACCGAAAATCTGGTTTCGGAGCCCTTCATGGCGGGAAATTGGTCCCTCTTGAGGGTTGTCCGACCGGAAGTGGCCGCTGTGCCCGGGATGAACGTCACATGAACTGCGGGCACCGCCGGGGCAAGGCCGTCAAGGCGTTGCCGTTCCGCTACCCGGAAGAGTCACATGTATGCGGCAACCGCGGGGTGATTCGGCCACCTGGATCCGGCCGCCGTGCAGGTCCACCGCCCAGCGCGCGATGGCCAGCCCCAGTCCCGTCCCCCCGTCGCCGCCCGGCTGGGAGCCGCGGTGGAAGCGCTCGAAGACCCGTCCCCGGTCCGCCTCCGGGATGCCCGGACCCTCGTCCACGACGTCCAGCTCCAGCGACCCCGGCGCCGCCCCGGCCCGTGCCCGTACCGTCACCCGGCCGCCCGGCGGGCTGTGCTTGACCGCGTTGTCGACGAGGTTGGCCACCACCTGGTGCAGCCGCTCCCCGTCCGCGTACGCGACCAGGCCCGGCGGTGCGACGTCCAGGTGCAGCGGCACGTCCGCGCGGGCCCGGGAGCGCGAGCCGCCCGAGCCCATGCCCAGGCTCGCGGTCTTCAGCACCGCCGACAGGTACGGCCACACCTCGAACCGCTTGGCGTCCAGCCGCACCGCCCCGCTGTCCAGCCGCGACAGGTCCAGCAGCTGGCTCACCAGCTTGCCGAGCCGCTCGGTCTGCTGGAGCATCAGCCGCATCGTCTCCGGGTCGGCGGCCGACACGCCGTCCACGACGTTCTCCAGCACCGCGCGCAGCGCCGCGATGGGCGTGCGCAGCTCGTGCGAGACATTCGCCACCAGCTCCTTGCGGTGCCGGTCGGCCGCGGCGAGGTCGGCGGCCATCCGGTTGAACGTCTCGGCCAGCTCGCCGACCTCGTCCCGGCGTGTCCTGGCGACCCGGCGGCTGTAGTCGCCGCCCGCCATGGCCCGCGCGACCGCGGTCATCTCGCGCAGCGGCGCGGTCAGGTTGTCCGCGACGATCTGGGTGATCAGCAGCGAGGCGATGATCGAGAAGATCGTGATGACCCGCAGCCCGGTGGCCGAGCGGATCGCCACGAACACCAGGCCGGTGGTGATCAGCACCGACACCAGCACCAGCGCGGCGAGCGCGGCCTTGATCGAGCGGAAGGGGTCCCAGGGCCGCAGCGCCTCCCACGCCTGCCGCCACCAGCGCCGCAGCACCCCGCCCGGCCCGGCGGGCACCGCCTTCGCGCGGCTCGTCACCCCCTCACCGCGACTCACGCCGACGGCGTCTCCAGCGCGTACCCCACGCCGTGCACGGTACGGATCCGGTCCGCGCCGATCTTCCGGCGCAGCGCCTTGACGTGGCTGTCGACGGTACGGGTGCCGGACGCGTCGGCCCAGTCCCACACCTCGGCCAGCAGCTGCTCGCGCGACAGCACCGCCCTGGGCTGCTGGGCCAGGCACACCAGCAGCTCGAACTCGGTCGGGGTCAGGTGCACGTCGGCGCCCGCGACGCGGACCCGGCGCTGCGCGTGGTCGATCTCCAGGTCGCCGAGCTGGATCGCGGCGCCGCGCGGGCTGTGCGCGGCCGTCGCCGCGCGCTCCATCCGGCGCAGCAGCACATGCACCCGGGCGGCCAGCTCGCGCATCGAGAACGGCTTGGTCATGTAGTCGTCGGCGCCCACCCCGAGGCCGACGAGCATGTCGGTCTCCTCGTCCCGCGCGGTGAGCATCAGCACCGGCACCGGCCGGTCGGCCTGCACCCGGCGGCACACCTCGTGGCCGTCGTAGCCCGGCAGCATCACGTCCAGCACCAGCAGGTCGGGCTGCCAGGAGCGGGCGGCCTCGACCGCCGCCGGGCCGTCGCCCGCGGTGCGCACCTGGAAGCCCTCGGCTTGCAGGCGGGCCGCGATGGCCTGCGTTATCGTCTGGTCGTCCTCGACCACCAGCACCCGGCGCTGCGCGCCGGTCGTCTGCGTGCCGTCCACAATCCGCCCCATAAAATCGTCCTGGCTATCCGGCAGCGTACGGGGCGGGGCGCCGCCGTGACCATCACACCAGCGCCGCCCTAGGCCGCCCGGTGTGCCAGGTGCACGACATCCGGCACCCCGCGGGCCACCGGAATCTCCAGGGTGCGAACCCGTTCGAATCCTGCCGACCGCAGCGCGTCCTCGAACGCGGCCGACGGCTGCGCCGACCACACTGCGAGGACGCCGCCCGGTGTCAGCCGGTTCCGGCATGCGTCGAGGCCGCTGGGACTGTAGAGACTGCCGTTGTTCTCCGTGACTGTCCAGTCCGGCCCGTTGTCGATGTCCAGGCACAGCGCGTCGTACGGCTCCCCGCCGCCGTGCAGGTGGTCCAGCAGGTCCTCCAGCACGAGCGTCACCCGCGGGTCGCCGAGCGCCCCCGCGGAGTACGCCGCGAGCGGCCCCTCGCGGTGCCACGCCACCACCGCGGCCTCGCGCTCCACCACCGCGATCCGCCCCCAGCCCGCCTCCGCCGCCCTGGCCAGCGAGAACCCGACGCCGAGCCCGCCCAGCAGCACGCTCGGCGCGGGCCGCCCGGCGAGCGCGTCGAGGGCGGCGTCCACCAGCAGCCGCTCGGAGCGCCCGTCGGAGGTGTCCATCAGGAAGCAGCCGTTCGCGATGATCTCGTACGTCCCCGCGCCTGCCCGGTGCCGCAGCGCCAGCTCCCCGGCGACACCCTCCCGCCGGTCCAGCACGGTCACCGTCTCGTCCTCAAGCATCCGTCCACCTTAGGCCGTGCCCGGCTCCAGGCCCGCCAGCGCCGGGGGCAGCGGCTCCAGGTGCAGCACGCCCAGCCGCTGGGTGGCGCGGGTCAGGGCGACGTACAGCTCCGCCGTACCGCGCGGGCCGTCCGCGAGGATGCGCTCGGGCGCGACCACCAGCACCGCGTCGTACTCCAGGCCCTTGGTCTGCGACGGCGGCACCGCGCCCGGTACGTCCGGCGGGCCGATCACCACGCTGGTGCCCTCCCGGCCGGCCTCCGCCCGTACGAAGGCCTCGACCGCGCCGGGCAGCTCCGCCGCCGTGACCTGCCGCGCCCACGGGCGCACCCCGCACGCCCGCACCGACTCCGGCGGCCGCACACCCGGCGCGAACTCGCCCAGCAGCGCGCCCGCGACCGCCATGATCTCGGCCGGCGTGCGGTAGTTCACCGTCAGCGAGCGGTAGAGCCACCGCCCCGGCGCGTACGGCTCCAGCGCCGCCTCCCACGACACCGCGCCCGCCGCCGAACGCCGCTGCGCCAGGTCGCCGACCACCGTGAACGACTTCAGCGGGCAGCGCCGCATCAGCACCCGCCACTCCATCGCCGACAGCTCCTGCGCCTCGTCGACCACCACATGGCGGTAGGTCCACTCCCGGTCCGCGGCCGCGCGCTCGGCCAGATCCCGCGTGTCGACCTCCTCGAAACGCGTCGCCAGACCCTCCGCGTGCACCAGGTCCTGCGCGAGCAGATGGTCCTCGTCGTCCATCAGGTCGTCCCGCCGGTCCAGGGCCATGATCTCCAGCACGCCCGCCGCGTACTCCGCCTCCTCCCGCCGGGCCCGCTCCGCCGCCCGCGCCGCGGCCCGCTCCGCCGCCGGGTCCTTCCCCAGCAGATCGACCAGCTCGTCCAGCAGCGGCACGTCCGACACCGTCCAGGCGTCCCCCTCGGCCCGCAGCAGCGACTCCGGCGCGCCCGCCGCCCGCAGCCGCCGCGCCGACCCGTACAGCTCCGCGAGCACCTGCTCCGGGGTCAGCACCGGCCACAGCGCGTCCAGCCCGGCCATGAACACGTCGTCGTCCAGCAGCTCCTTGAGCATGTCCGCCCGCAACCGCTCCCACAGCGCCCGGTCCGAACGGTCCAGCCACTCCCGCCCGGCCTTCCCCACCGCCCGCTCCGACAGCGCCCACGTCACGACGTCCCGGAAGACCTCCCGGGCCTCGTTGTGCGGCCGCCCGCTGTCCCGCGCCTCCTGCCGCGCCCACTCCGCGACGGCCGCGTCCAGCCGCACCGTCACCCCGCCCAGCTCCACCGGCAGCGGCACCTCCGGCACCCGCTGCCGGTCCGCGACCGCCGCCGCCAGCACCTCCAGGATCCCCAGCGAACCCTTCGCCACCGCGACCTGCGGCTCCGCCTCCTCCGCGGTCACCGCCAGCCCCGGCACCAGGTCCCCGGTCGTCATGAACACCACGTCCGACTCGCCCAGCGACGGCAGCACCCGCCCGATGTGCTCGAGGAACGCCGGATTCGGCCCCACCACCAGCACGCCCTGCCGCTCCATGCGCTCGCGCTGCGTGTAGAGCAGATACGCCACCCGGTGCAGCGCCACCACCGTCTTGCCGGTGCCCGGCCCGCCCTCGATGACCAGCACGCCCGGGTGGTCCAGCCGGATGATCCGGTCCTGCTCCGCCTGGATCGTCGCGACGATGTCCCGCATCCCCGGCCCCCGCGGCGCGTTCACCGCCGCCAGCAGCGCGGCGTCCCCGCCGCTCACCCCCTCCACACCGCCCAGCACCTCGTCGGTGAACCCCGTCAGCTCCCGCCCCCGCGCGTGGAACTGCCGCCGCCTGCGCATGCCCTCCGGGCTCGCCGCCGTCGCCGTGTAGAACGCCCGCGCCGCCGGTGCCCGCCAGTCCAGCAGCACCGGCTCATGAGCCTCCCCCTCGTCGAACAGCCCCAGCCGCCCGATGTACGCGGCCCCGCCCTCCACGGCGTCCAGCCGCCCGAAGCACAGCCCGCTGTCCGCGACGTCCATCCGCCGCACCTCGCGCGCGAGCTCGCGCACCGCGACGTCCCGCTCCACGGCGGTCCCGCCGTGCTCCTTGAGCGCGATGTCGTGCGCCGCCTTGGCCCGCGCGCGGCGCGCGTCCAGCCGCGCGTAGAGCGCCTTTACGTAGCCGCGCTCGTCGTCCAGCTCCGTGTCATAACCCTGACGTGCCGTCACGTGCTCCCCGTCCGCCTTGCTGAATCCGCCCACGGCGGAGCATTCTGCGACAAGGTGGGGGCCTTGCGGCAAGCCCCCCACTCCGCTATACGTTTATTAACGGCGGGAGTCCCGCCTGCCCCCTGCGCTGTCGGCTTCCCGCCGCGGGGGTGCCCGCGGGTGTTTCCCACCCCCACCGGCAGGCAGCCGCTGAACCGTCCCGGAGGGGGACGGTGCGGGGTGCCCCCGCAGGAATGCGCTGGGAGTGCCTCGCCAGCTCGGTAAGAGGGTGAAGGCGCATTCCGAGGAGGTGCCCCGTGCCGGCACCCGACCCACCCCCCGGACAGAAAGCGCGATGCCCCGCCGGGTGACACCAGGGGCGCGTGCCGGCACCTCCCAGGCGGAGCCTGGGGGAGAACTGCGCGCCAAGCCCCCACGTAGGGAAGATCGCGACGCCTGCCGCAACAGGCACCCCCGGAGCGTCCTCACGCCGCAGCCCGCGGCGTCTTCTCCCCGTGGACGGCGACGTACGTGGACGCCAGCCACGGAGCCAGGTCCGTGAGGAGGAAGCCGAGGTCCGCCGGGGCCCCGGACGGGGAGAGGGCGAGCTCAGCCGCCCGGCGCATCTGCCCACCCCGCGCGGGGTAGTAGCCCGCGAACGCCGCGGCCTGCTCGCGCAGGGAGCTGGTCCAGCCGCCCCAGCGCGGCATCACGAGCGTGAACCCCGTCCGCACGATCCGCCGGGCCACGCCCCGGCACAGCACGCGGCGCTCCGCGTCCGACGTGGCGGCGGCGAACCGCTCGGCCCACCCGGGGAGGGCGAGCGCGAGGTCGCCGTTGGTCTCCCGGGCGAGCAGCCCGTCCGGCCGGTACCGCGGCAGCGCGTCCGCGAGGTCCGGCCCGAGCAGCGGCGTGCACAGGCAGGCCACGAAGAACCCGAGGTCGTGCCGTTCCAGCTCGCTCAGCAGCGTCCCGGTGTCGAAGAGCAGCAGTCCGACGCCGTCCACGACGGGGAAGCGCGCGTCGAGGTCCGAGGCGAGCGCTTCGGCGGTGGCGCGGTCGGCCTCGGTCGGCGGGTCGTGGAGGACGACGACGAGGTCGAGGTCGGAGATCCCGGCGCGCGCGGTGCCCCGCGGAACGCTGCCGTAGACGTACGCGCTGTGCAGCCGGCCGCCCGGGTACGCGGCCGGGACCCGCTCGCGTACCGCGTCGAGCAGCGGCGCGAACTCCGGCTGGACCCGCGCGAGCGAACCCTCGCGCAGGATCGTCCCGTCGGGCCCGAGGCCCACACCGTGTCCGAGAGGTCCGAGGGGTCCGAGTGGTTCCATGCGCTCCAACCTATGCCGGGGCGCAAGCGGTTTTCGCAGGTCACGGCCTCCTCACCCGCCCGGCGCAGCTGATCGCCGAGAGCGAACACGTTCCCGGGAACACCGGGGACCCTCCGTGCATTGAGCCTCATGTACTCAACTTGCTTGCCCGAGGAGCGATCATGCCGATTGAGTCTGTTCCTTCCAACCCCGCCGGTTCGACGCTGACGCTGCCGGTCCTCCCGCTGGACGGCGAGGTCGTGCTGCCCGGCATGGTCGTGCCGCTCGACCTCACCGATTCCGAGGTCCGTGCCGCCGTGGAGGCGGCGCAGTCCGCGCACCGGACGGGGGCGGCGGGCAAGCCGCGCGTCCTGCTGGTGCCGCGCATCGACGGCACGTACGCGGGCGTCGGGACGCTGGGCACCGTGGAGCAGGTCGGTCGCCTGTCCGACGGCGACCCGGGCGCGGTCATCAAGGGCCGTACCCGGGTGCGGATCGGCGCGGGGACGACCGGGCCGGGTGCCGCGCTGTGGGTCGAGGGCACGGTCATCGAGGAGCCGGTGCCCGCCGAGTCGCCGGGCACGGTGGCCGAACTGATGAAGGAGTACAAGGCGCTGGCCACGAGCTGGCTGCGCAAGCGGGGCGCCTGGCAGGTGGTGGACCGCGTCCAGCAGATCGAGGACGTGGGCCAGCTCGCCGACAACTCCGGCTACAGCCCCTTCCTGACCGCCGAGCAGCGCGTGGAGCTGCTGGAGACGGTGGATCCGGTGGCGCGGCTGAAGCTCGCCGTGCAGTGGCTGCGCGACCACCTGGCCGAGCAGGACGTCGCGGAGACGATCCGCAAGGACGTCCAGGAGGGCATGGAGAAGCAGCAGCGCGAGTTCCTGCTGCGCCAGCAGCTGGAGGCGGTGCGCAAGGAGCTGTCCGAGCTGAACGGTGAGCCGGACGACGAGGCCGGTGACTACCGGGCCCGCGTCGAGGCCGCCGACCTGCCGGACAACGTGCGCGAGGCCGCGCTGAAGGAGGTCGAGAAGCTGGAGCGGTCCTCCGACGCCTCGCCCGAGGGCAGCTGGATCCGCACCTGGCTGGACACCGTCCTGGAACTGCCGTGGAAGGTCACGACGGAGGACACGTACGACGTCGCGGGCGCGCGGGCGGTGCTGGACGCCGACCACGCGGGGCTGGACGACGTCAAGGAGCGCATCACCGAATACCTCGCGGTGCGCAAGCGCCGGGCCGACCGGGGCCTGGGCGTCGTGGGCGGCCGCCGCGGCGGCGCGGTGCTGGCCCTGGTGGGCCCGCCCGGGGTGGGCAAGACCTCGCTCGGCGAGTCCGTGGCGCGGGCGATGGGCCGCGAGTTCGTCCGGGTCGCGCTCGGCGGTGTCCGTGACGAGGCGGAGATCCGCGGCCACCGCCGTACGTACGTGGGCGCGCTGCCCGGCCGTGTGGTGCGGGCGATCAAGGAGGCCGGGTCGATGAACCCGGTGGTGCTGCTCGACGAGATCGACAAGGTCGGCTCCGACTACCGCGGCGACCCGGCCGCGGCGCTGCTGGAGGTGCTGGACCCGGCGCAGAACCACACCTTCCGCGACCACTACCTGGAAGTCGAGCTGGACCTGTCCGACGTGGTCTTCCTGGCCACCGCGAACGTCCTGGAGGCCATCCCCGAGCCGCTGCTGGACCGGATGGAGCTGGTGCGGCTGGACGGCTACACCGAGGACGAGAAGGTCGTCATCGCCCGCGACCACCTGCTGCCCCGGCAGCTGGAGCGCGCGGGTCTGGACGCCGAGGAGGTGACCCTCGCGGAGGAGAGCCTGCGCAGGCTCGCCGGCGAGTACACCCGCGAGGCCGGGGTGCGGAACCTGGAGCGTACGGTCGCCCGCATCCTGCGGAAGATCGCCGCGCGGCACGAGCTGGGCGAGCAGGAGCTGCCGTACACGGTCGGCCCGGACGACCTGCGCGGCCTGATCGGGCGCCCGCACCACGTGCCGGAGTCCGCGCAGGATCCGCAGGAGCGGCGTACCGCGGTGCCGGGTGTCGCGACGGGCCTGGCCGTCACGGGCGCGGGCGGTGACGTGCTCTACATCGAGGCGTCGCTCGCCGACCCGGAGACGGGCGGGTCCGGGCTGCAGCTCACCGGCCAGCTGGGCGACGTCATGAAGGAGTCGGCGCAGATCGCGCTGTCCTTCCTGCGCTCGCACGGCGCCGAGCTGGAGCTGCCGGTCGGCGACCTGAAGGACCGCGGGGTGCACCTGCACGTCCCCGCGGGAGCGGTGCCCAAGGACGGCCCGAGCGCCGGTGTGACGATGACGACCGCGCTGGCCTCGCTGCTGTCCGGCCGCCGGGTGCGGACGGACGTGGCCATGACCGGCGAGGTGTCGCTGACCGGCCGGGTGCTGCCGATCGGCGGGGTCAAGCAGAAGCTGCTCGCCGCGCACCGCGCCGGGATCACCACCGTGGTGATCCCCAAGCGCAACGAGCCCGACCTGGACGACGTGCCGGCCGAGATCCTGGAGGCCCTGGACGTCCACCCGGTCGGCGACGTCCGGCAGGTGCTGGCCCTCGCCCTGGAGCCGGCCGCCGCGGACGTCCGCACGGTGCCCGTGGCCGCCTGACGGCGGGTGACGGCGTGTGACGGCCGTGTGGCCCCTTCCCCGCGCGGGGAAGGGGCCACACGGCCGTGCGCGGCCGGGCTCAGCCCTTGGCGTACGCCTTCACGCGGTCCAGTGCGCCGTTGAACTTGTTCTGGTCGCCGGGGAAGGTGCCGGTGTCGGCCCACTGCCAGAAGGTCTGGTAGCTCCACCCGGCCGGGAGCGTGCCGATGGTGCCGGAGTAGCGGGCGACCCACAGGGCGTTGTGCGCCGCGAAGGCGCCGCTGTTGCCCGTGCAGGTGGTCCACCAGCTGGTGGACGTGTAGATCGTCGGGTAGCGGCCCGTCTTGGCGTGGTACTCGTTCGAGAACGACTGGATCCAGCTCACCATGCCGCTCGCGGACTTCCCGTAGCAGCTGGCGCCGTACGGGTTGTACTCCATGTCCAGCGCGCCGGGCAGCGTCTTGCCGTCCGCCGACCAGCCGCCGCCGTGCGCCACGAACCAGTCGGCCTGCGCCGCGCCGCTCGACACGTCGGGCAGCGCGAAGTGGTAGGAGCCGCGGATCATGCCGACGTTGTACGAGCCGTTGTACTGCTGCGCGAAGTACGGGTTGGTGTACGAGGTGCCCTCGGTCGCCTTGACGTACGCGAACTTCGCGCCCTTGGACCAGGCGCCCGACCAGTTGACGTCGCCCTGGTGGCTGGAGACGTCCATGCCCGGGGTCTGGGTGACCTTGGAGGCGGACACGACCTTGGAGTCGCCCGCGGCGTCGGCGCCCTCGTGGATCTTGATCTGCGAGCCCAGCCAGTCCAGGTCCGGGTGGGTCATGTGGTCGGAACTCGCCGCGTGGGCCGTCCCGGGGGCGGCGAGAACCAGCGCGGACATGGTGGCGAGGAGTCCGGTGAACAGCGTGAGCCTGGCCCGGACCGAGCCGTTGCCGTGCATGACGGAGAGATCTCCGCGGGACATGCGTGCCTCCAGGTGGGGGACTCGTACGTGCGGCGCTACGCGCGGGGAAGGGGTCCTGTGACCGTCGTCGGTCTACTCCTGCGAAATACTTGACGGGCTGCGGAAACAACCGGGTGTGAGGACAACTCTCAGGCGTGGAAAGCGGGAATGCTGTGACCGACGCGCGCAATGCGGCAGATGCGGCAGATGCGACGGGAACGGACGCGTCGACGGAGGCCCTCGAACGCGAGCTGACCGTCCTCTTCCGGCGGGCCCGCGCGGCCTCGGGCGAGCTGGCCGCCGCCGTCCACCCCGACCTCGAACCCGCCGCGTACGGGCTGCTCGTCCGGCTGCACGAAGCGGAACCCGAACGGGCCACCGACCTCGCCTCCTACTTCGGGGTCGGCAAGGCGACGATGAGCAGGCAGCTGCGGGCACTTGAGGCGCTGGGGCTCGTCGCCCGCGAGCCCGATCCCGCCGACGGGCGCGCCTACCTGATGAGCCTCACCCCGGAGGGCCGGGCCCGCTTCACCCGTGTCCGCGACGCCCGCCGCGCGGTGTACCTCCGGCAGCTCGCGGCATGGGCCCCGTCCGACCGCGCGGACCTCGCCCGCCTCCTGCACGCCCTGAACGAATCCACGGCGGACATCCTCTGAGCGGTCCCCCATCCGGGGGAGACCACCTCCGCGGGAAGCTCAGAGCTCGAGCAGCAGCGCCGTCGCGTCGTCGAACGGCTTGCCGCGCGGGACGGCGGTGCCGTCGGCGTCCGCGGACTCGGCGGCGCGCACGCGGGCGAGGAGGCCTTCGGGGCCGCGGTCGCGCAGCAGGGCGAAGGTTCCCGCCCAGTCGTCGAGGTCGAAGACCTCGACCCCCCGCGCGGCCCCGTCGCTGAGCGCGGCCAGCGCCCGCAGCGCGGAGAGCGGTGTGCGCCCGGTCACCGCCTTCCCGGCGACGGCCGGATCCGCGGCGGCGGTGTAGAAGCCCCCCGGCAGGTTCCGCAGCGGGGCGACCCGGCGGCCCGCGGCGCGGAGCCGGTCGATGCGGTCGTCGAGGACGGCGGTCACCTTGCCGTCGGCGTCCTCCAGGAGCAGGACCGAGTCCGAGAGGACGAGGTGCTCCAGCTCGGTGGCGTCCCACCGCACCGCCACGACGGTGGCTTGCGGCGTCAGAGGGTGAGAAAGGTCACACGTGCCCCGGTGGGCATCCGCCGTCACGCGGATGGCGTCGGACAGACACTCCGCAAGCGTCAGATCGTGTCGCGAAACGGACAGTTCCAGCAGGTGGCCGCCGAGGCGGGCGGTGAACCAGGGGACGGAGTGCACGCAGTTTCCGTTGTCGGGCGGCGGAGTGACCCCGTCCAGTAGCACCATTGCCCCGCCGTGGCCCCCGGCGGGCATCGCGGCCGCCACGAAATCCTCGTTAAGCGCCCCGGGTGTTCCCGGCGCGGTCGCCGTCTCGATTCGCATGTCGTCCAGTGTGCGCGACGCGTGAGCGCCGCCCCCGGCAGGGCGCGGGTGTCGGCCCGGTGTGCCCGGCAGGCAAACCGCGGCGGGGTGTCGCCCCGCGGGCGCCGGGCCCGTAGCGGCCGCGGTGACACCGGAGCGTGCCCGGCAGGCAAACCGTCCGGCGGCGGGCCGGAAGCGGAAGCGGCGGACGCGGCGGCGGACGGGCCGTCAGGACCTGGCAGGGGAGGGCATCCTGGCAGAGACGGGGTCCGGCGCGCCAGTACGGCCGGGGTACGGGTGGGGCTGGTGGGCAACTCGGGGCGTGTGCCGGGTTGTCCGCCGCGACACCCGTGCGATTCACTCGTTCGGGTGTCCGGAGGAGGGAGGCGTGGCTCCCCTCCTGGCGGGACTGCAAGGGTCGGATCAGCCCCTGCATATTCCCTGGGGAATCCCCCGCCGGCGATACGTGATTGCGAGCCCCGAAGTGCGTAGACGACGTCAAGTGCGTGAACGGCGGGTCAGGCAGCGCATGCTCGCCGCCCTGCTGGTGTGCGCGGGCACGGTGCTGGCCGCCGCGGCGCCCGGGGTCGCCCTCGGCGTCGGCGACCTGACGTCGGCGCAGGACGGGGCGGCCGCCGCCCGACTCGCGCAGCGCACCACCGTGCTCGCCCAGGACCTCGGGGACGAGCGGGACGACGTGGCATCCCTCGTCGCCGCGGGCCGGCCCGGTGCCGCCGTGCCCGCGCAGGACGGCACCCGCACCGACCGCCAGGTGCGGGACGTGCTCGGCGCGGGACCGGACAGGGAGCTGCGGGCCGCGCTCGGCACGCTGCCCGGGGTGCGCCGTGCCGCCCTGGGCGCGGCGGGCGGCGGGGCGGGCGTACAGGCGGTCGTGACGGCCTACCAGCCGCTGCTGGACGCCCTCGCCCGCCGGGCGGCGGATCCGGCCGCCGCCGCCCTCACCCGCGCCGCGGACGCGGCCGCCGTGCAGCGCGGGCTGCTCACGGGCGCCCTCGGCGCGGGCGGCGGGCAGCCCGAGCTGGTGGCCGCCGCGCAGGCCGCCCGGCTCCAGGAACGCGCCGCCGTCGCCGACTTCCGGGCCGCCGCGGACGGTGCGCTGCGCGACCGCTACGACAGCACCGTGACCGGCCCGGACGCCGCGCGCGCCGACAAGGACACCACCGCGCTGCTGGACTCCGCCGAACTCACCGGCTCGGACCGGGCGATGGGCGCCGAGCGGGTCCGGGGGGACCTCACCGCCCGGCTCGCGCTGATCCGCAGCGTCGAGGCGTCGGCGGCCACCGACCGGGCCGCCGCGGCAGCCGCCCACCGCGACCACACGGTCACCGTGCTGGAACTGCGGATCGCCCTCGCCGCCGGGTGCCTGCTGCTCCTCGCCGGAGTGCTCGTCGCCCTCTTCCGCAGCCTGACCCGGCCGCTCGCGGCCCTGCACGTGTGGGCCCGCTCCGAGGCCGCGAGCGGGCGCGGAGCGCAGATCGTCGGGCAGGACGAGTTCGCCGCCGTGGCCCGCCGCGCCAACGCCCTCACGCACGAGGCGCAGGCGCTGCGCGCCCGTACCGCCGACCTCGGCAACGAGCTGACGGCGCAGCGCGGCACCACGCAGAGCACGCGCGGCGCGCTGGCCGGCGCGGTCGCGGAGAAGGACGCCCTGCGCCGCGCCCACGACGAGATGGTCGCCCATGTCGCCGATCTGGACCGCGAGCTGACGGCCGCGGCGACCCGGGACGCCGCGCACATGTCCCATGTCAGCCTCTCCCTGCGCACCTTGGGCCTGGTGGAGCGCCAACTGGCCCTCATCGAGAGCATGGAGGAGCAGGAGCAGGATCCGGACCGGCTCGGCACGCTCTTCCAGCTCGACCACCTCGCGACGCGGATGCGCCGCAACAGCGAGACGCTGCTCGTGCTCGGCGGCACCGAGCACAGCCACGGCGCCACCGCGAGCCCCGTGCCGCTCATCGACGTCGTACGCGGTGCGATCTCGGAGATCGAGCGCTACGAGCGGGTCCGCATCCAGGTACTGCCCGGTGCGCGGGTCGCGGGCCGGGCGGCGGACGACGTGGCCCACCTGGTCGCCGAACTCCTGGACAACGCCACCGGTTTCTCCGCGCCCGAGACCGAAGTGCTGCTGTCCGGGCGGGTGCTGGAGTCCGGTGAGGTCGCGGTCGCGGTCGAGGACGCCGGGATCGGCGTGCCCGCGGAGCGCCTCGCCGAGCTGAACGCGCTGCTCGCCGACCCCGATCCGGCGCCGCCCGGCGCGGTGGCCGGCATGGGCCTGTACGTGGTGTCGCGGCTGGCCCGCAGGCACGGCGTCCAGGTGCGGCTGCACGCGCTGCCGTCGGGCGGCACGCAGGCCGTGGTGCTGCTGCCGGGCCTGATCGTCCCGCCGGTCGGCCCGGACGAGGCGCCCTTCGTGCCGCTGGAGACCGCCGTCACCGGCTTCAGCGGCGGCGACCCCCGCCGCCACCCGTCCCCGCACCCGCACACCCCGTCCCCGCACGCCCCTTTCCCGTCCCCGTACGTCCCGGCGCCGCAGCCGTACGCCCCGCACACCGCCGTGCCGCAGCCGTACGCCCCGCAGGCCCCGGCCCCCTACGTCCCGGCCCAAGTGCCGCACCCGGACGGTCCGTTCACCGCGTCACCCGGTGAGCCGCCCGCCCCCTACCCGGGCCGCCCCGAGGCCGTACCCGGGCACCCCGCGCCCGCCGGGCCGCCGACCCCCGCGCACGGCACGCCCCTCGCGGCGCGCCCCACGCCCCCTCCGGCGGCCCCTGCCGCCCCGCAGACGGCCTCGCCCGAGCACGCGCAGGCCGCGGGCCCCGCGGCGCCGATAACCGGCCCGCACGGGCTTCCGCAGCGCGTGCCGCGCGGCGCGGGCGGGGCGGTGCGGCCGGTGGCCGCGCCGCCCGCGGCTCCGGTCGACGCGGACCAACTGCGGCGCAGGCTCGCCGGGTTGCAGCGCGGGCTGCAGGCCGGGCGGGCCGACGCCGTACGCGAGGCCGACGCCGCGCGTGAGCGCGGCGCGGCGCCCGGCGGGGAGCCGCGGCAGGGGCCGCGGACGCAGCAGGGGCACACCGACACCGCAGGATCCGTTGAGGAGGCGACCCGTTGAGCGTGGTCGACACGATGACCGGGGCGATCAGCCATGAGGCCCGCAACTTCCGGTGGCTGCTGCGCAACCTGGTCCATGAGGTGCACGGCATCCGCTCGGTCGCGGTGGTGTCCTCGGACGGCCTGCTGCTGTGCGGCTCCGAGCCGGACGGCGAGGGGCCGGGCCCGGACGACACCCCGCCCGCGCACCCGGGCCTGGCCGGCAGCGGCCGGATGGACCTGGCCGCGGTGGTGTCCGGGCTCGCCTCGCTCACCGTGGGCGCCGCGCAGCTCATGGACGGCGGGCGGGTCCGGCAGACCACCGTGGCGATGTCCGGCGGGGTGCTGATCGTGATGTCGATCAGCGACGGCTCGCTGCTCGGCGCGCACGCCACCGCCGACTGCGATCTGAGCGTCGTGGCCTACGAGATGGCGCTGTTCGTCGGCCGCGCCGGCCACGTCCTGACACCCGCGCTGCGCAGCGAGCTGCGCCAGTCGGGCGGCGGGGGCGCGCGCTGATGGCGGCGGCCGCCTGGGGGCCGCCCCCGCTGTCGTACGTACCGCCGCGGCAGCCGTACGGCCCGCTGTCGTACGTACCGCCGCAGCAGCCGTACGTTCCGCTGCCGCGCCGCACACCGCACCTCGCCCGGACGGAACGCGCCGACCGCAGGTCACACAGGGTGCGCCCGTACGCTCTGACGGGCCGCCGGGCGCTCGCCGGCAATGCCGGGGGCCCGATGCTCGGCGATCTCGCCGGGCAGGGAAGAATTCGCGTGTACGGTACCGGTCACGGGTCCGTACGCCCCGACCGCGCGCTGCTCGAAAGGGTGCTCAGTGGACTACGCAGGCTCTGACCGCCAGAACGGCCTGCACGCCTGGCCGGTTGAGCGTGACCGCGCGCCGGTCTCCACCAAGATCGTGGTGGCCGGCGGCTTCGGCGTGGGCAAGACCACCTTCGTGGGAGCGGTGTCGGAGATCACCCCGCTGACCACCGAGGCGGTGATGACGCAGGCCAGCGAGGGACTGGACGACCTGGGCGCGACACCCGACAAGGTCACCACGACCGTCGCGATGGACTTCGGCCGCATCACGCTGGAGGAGGACCTCGTCCTCTACGTCTTCGGCACCCCCGGCCAGCAGCGCTTCTGGTTCATGTGGGACGACCTGGTGCGCGGCGCGATAGGCGCGATCGTGCTCGCCGACACCCGCAGGCTCGCCGACTGCTTCCCGGCGCTCGACTACTTCGACGGCACGGGCCTGCCCTACACCGTCGCCGTCAACCAGTTCGAGGGCACGTACGCCTACACCTCTGAGGACGTGCGCGAGGCGCTCGCCGTGCCGTCGCACATCCCGGTGCAGATCATCGACGCGCGCGAGCGCCGTTCCGTCGTGGACGCGCTGCTGTCCCTCGTCACGCACGCGCTGGCCGACCAGCCGCTCTAGCGGCGGGGCCGCTGCCGCCCCGTCACTTCCGGAGCGTCGCCGCGGACTTGCCCGCCGGTGTGCCCTTGCCGGAGGCCGGGGCCTTCCCGGGCGCGGTGGACGCTGCGGACTTCGCAGTCTTCGCGGTCTTCGCCGCCGCGGGCACCTTCACCGCGGGCACCTTGCGCGGCTTGTAGTGCGCGAGCGGCTGCGCGCCCATGTCGGGGCGGACGGCGCCGAGGACCGGGTTGGCGCCGATCGGCGAGATCTTCACGTACGAGCCGGTGTGCGGGGCCTGCACGACCAGGCCGTTGCCGATGTACAGGGCCACATGGGTGGCCTTCGGGAAGTAGACGACCAGGTCGCCCGGCCGCAGCAGCGACAGCGGCACGCGCGGCAGCTTCGCCCACTGCTCCTCCGCGGTGCGCGGGATCGGCACGCCCGCGTGCCCCCACGCCTGCGAGGTCAGGCCCGAGCAGTCGTAGGAGTCCGGGCCCACCGCGCCCCACACGTAGGGCTTGCCGAGCTGCGCGAAGGCGTACGCGATGGCGGCGTCGCCCTTCGCGGAGGGGGCGCGTACGGCCGCGTCCCGGCCCAGCGGCTTGGAGTCCATGAACTCCTGCTGCGCCTTGTCCGCGCCCTGCTGCTCCAGCGCCTCCAGCTCGCTGATCTGGACGCCGCTGAGCCCGGCGAGCAGCGACTCGACCTGCCGCAGGTTCGTCTCGATCTCGGTCTTCTTCGCCGCCTGCGTGTTCTGCGCGGTCTGGGCGGCGTCCAGGGCCTTCTGCGCCTGCGCGTTGAGCCCGGTCAGCCGGTCCTGCTCGGCGGTGAGGCTGTCGACCGCCGCCTGCTGGGTTTCGACCGTGTGCTGCGCGAGGTGCAGGTTGCCGAAGAAGTCCTGCGGATCCTCGCCGCCCAGCATGGCGATGTACGGCGACAGGCCGCCGGTGCGGTAGAGCTGCCGGGCCAGCAGGCCGACCTGGTCCTTGCCGGCGGCGACCTTGGCGCGGGCGGTCGCGAGCTGCCCGTCCAGCGCGCGGGCCTTGGTGCGCTGCTGGTCGGCGGTGACCTTGGCCTGGTTGTACGACTCGGTGGCCGCCTCGGACTGCTGGTAGAGCGTCTGCAACTGCGTCAGGAGCTGCGGCAGCGAGTCGGGGTCGGCGGTGGCGCCGGGTGTGGGCAGCGAGCCCAGGGTGGCCGTCGGCGTGGTCGGGGGAGTGGTGGCGGGCGGTGCCGGCGGCGGTTCGTACGGGCGGGCGGACGCGGACTGCCCCGCGTTCAGCGACAGCGCCGCCGTCGCGAGCAGCGCGCTGCACACAGCCGCCGAGCGCTGCCAGGACCTGGTGTTGCGAGCCACCGGCATGTACGTGTCCTCCCACATGACGAGCCGTTGTGAGCGTGTCATAGGTTGTCATATCTTCGACTGCCGGAACGTGTCATTCCGCTCCGGGGAGTCGCCCGGTTCGCAGGACTGCCTCATCGCTTGCCCCATGTCTTCCACGAGCCTCCCCGCGCGCGCGGTTCCGTACCCGCAGCGACACACCGGGGAGCCGCAAAACGTTCGAACCCGTGTCCACGGCGGCGGGGCGCCGGGGACACGGGCTCGGGGGAGGCGTGGGGGGATGGGGCGTACGGCCCGGTCACCGCCCTCGGGACCGGGCCGTACGCGTCTGGGGGGCTACCGCGGGGTCAGCCGAAGTAGCTGTCGAAGTTCTTGGAGAACTCCGCGTTGTTGAAGCGGTCCCAGTTGATCGACCAGGTCATGAGGCCGCGCAGGGCGGGCCACTGGCCGTGGGTGGTGTAGCCGCCGCAGCTGGTCTTCTTCGTCAGGCAGTCCAGCGCCTGGTCGACCGCGGCAGGGGCGGTGTACCCGTTGCCCGCGGTGGTGGAGGCGGGCAGGCCGATGGCCACCTGGGAGGGGGCGAGCGCCGGGAACATGTTGGCGGTGTTGCCGGCCACCGGGAAGCCGGTGAGCAGCATGTCCGTCATCGCGATGTGGAAGTCCGCGCCGCCCATGGTGTGGTACTGGTTGTCCAGGCCCATGATCGGCCCGGAGTTGTAGTCCTGGACGTGCAGCAGCGTCAGGTCGCCCCGCATCGCGTAGATCACCGGCAGGTACGCGCCCGCCCGCGGGTCCTGGCCGCCGAACGGGCCCGAGCCGTAGAACTGGTAGCCGAGCTGGACGAAGAAGGTCTCCGGCGCCATCGTCAGCACGAAGCCGCTGCCGTAGCGGGCCTTGAGGGTCTTCAGCGCCGAGATCAGGTTGACGATCACCGGGGTGGTGGGGTTCTTGAAGTCGGTGTCGCCGGTGTTGAGCGACAGCGAGTGGCCCTCGAAGTCGATGTCGATGCCGTCCAGGCCCCACTGGTCGACGATCGCGGCGACCGACGACACGAAGGCGTCCCGCGCGGCGGTCGTGGTGAGCTGGACCTCGCCGTTGGCGCCGCCGATCGACAGCAGCACCTTCTTGCCCGCGGCCTGCTTGGCCTTGATCGCCGCCTTGAAGTCGGCGTCCGACTCGACCGAGGGGCACTCGGCGACCGAGCAGCGGTTGAAGTGGATCTGCCCGGAGGTCGGCGAGGACGTCTCACCGAAGGCCAGGTCGATGATGTCCCAGCTGTCGGGCACGTCCGCGAGGCGGGTGTAGCCGGAGCCGTTGGCGAAGGTCTCGTGCAGGTAGCCGACGAGCGCGTGCGTCGGCAGGGTCCCGCCGCCCGGCGGTGTGGTCGGGGGAGTGGTGGGCGGGGTCGTCGGCGGCGTCGTGGGAGGCGTGGTGGGCGGGGTGGTCGGGGGCGTCGTCGGCGGGGTGGTGGGCGGGGTCGTGGTGCCGCCGCCGGGGCCCTGGAGCGAGATGTCGTCCGCGAAGTACGCGGGCTGCCCGTACCAGCCGTGCACGAAGACGCCGGCGCTGGTCTGCGTGGCCGCGGTGGTGAAGGACACGCTGAGCTGCGTGTAGCCGCTGGTGCCCGGCGTCCAGGTGCTCGTGCCGCCGTCCACCCCGAGGTAGACGTAGGAGCCGTTGACCTGCGCGGTCAGCGTGTACGTGGTGTTCGGGGCGACGCTCACGGTCTGCTTGCACTGGCCGGTGGCGGACGCGGAGGGCGTCGCCTTCAGCGCGTACGAGCCGCTGTGCGCCTGCCCGGTGACGGCGGAGGCGCCGGCGTCGCACGTCCAGCCGGTCAGGTTGCCGGACTCGAAGCCGCCGTTCGCCAGGAACTCCCCGGCGCTCGCGGACGGGGCGAGGGCGACCAGGCCGCCGACGGCCAGCGCCCCGGCCAGCGCGGCCGACGCCGCGGCCAGTGGTCTCTTCCTGCTGAGCGTGCTGAGCATGGGGGGATGCTCCTTCGCGGGTGCGGTGCGGGGGAGGGTGCGGTGCGGTGGTGCGTGGGCTCACCGCGCAGCAAACAGGTTTAGACCAATCGTGTCAATGGTCCGGACCAAATCCCCCGCGCCGTCAGCGTGGCCGCGACCAGGGCCACTTGGGGCCCGGCGCCCGCTTGCCCTCGGGGTCCCACCGGAAGACCCACGGCGTCCGGTTCTCCCCCTTCACCCCCGGGACGCGGTGGTACACGTACCGCTGCCCCTCCACCGGCACGACGTACTCCTTGGGCGGCTGCCCGGTCATCCCCACGACCACCTCGATGACCCGCCCGTCCAGCGGCCCCCCGACGAACTCCGTCTCCTCATGCCTCATGCGCCCACCCTGCCACGGGGTGCGCCACCCGAACGTCTTTCCGGGCCGGAGGCCATAAGGTGGGGCGGTGGCTTACCGGAGAATGGACGTCGAGGCCCGCCGTGCGCAGCTGCTCGCCGCCGCCGTCGACCTGTTCGGCCACCGGCGGCCGGAGGACGTCTCGATCGACGAGGTCGCCGCGGCCGCGGGCGTGTCCCGCCCGCTGGTCTACCGCTACTTCCCCGGCGGGAAGCAGCAGATCTACGAGGCCGCGGTGCTCGGCGCGGCCGACGAGCTGATCGGCCGGTTCGCGGTCGCCGCCGAGGGCCCGCCCACCGGGCGGCTGTCCGCCGCGCTCGACCGCTACCTCGCGTACGTCGAGGAGCACGCCCCGGCGTACGGCGCCCTGCTGGGCGGCGGCAGTGTGGCCGAAACCAGCCGTACGGACGCGATCGTGGACGGGGTGCGGCGCCGCGCCGCGGAGCAGGTGCTGCACCACCTCGGGGTGACCGAACCGGGCCCGCGGCTGGCGATGATGGTGCGCTCGTGGATCGCGTCGGTCGAGGCGGTGTCGCTGATGTGGATCGACGAGGGCCGCAAGCCGTCCCGCGTCGAGCTGCGCGACTGGCTCGTGGACCACTTCACCGGCCTGCTGCTGGTCACCGCGACGACCGACCCGCAGGCGGCCCGTGCGGCGGCCGAGGCGCTGCCGCAGGAGACGGGCGAGAGCCCGGCGGGCGTGCTGCTCGCCCGGCTCGGCGCCCTCGCGCCCGCCGCGGCGCACCTGTTCGACAAGGCGTGACGCGACCCTGCGCCGGGCGGGTCAGAACGCGAGGGCCCCGGCCGCGCCCACGGTGCCGGCGAGGGCGCGGATCGCGTCGTTCTCGGTCTCGGTGCGCCAGACCAGGGCGTACCGCAGGGCCGGCAGATCGGGCATCGGAAGGTAGCGGATGTTCCTCATGGCCCAGTAGCCGGAGACCAGGCTGGGGAACGGCATGACGATCTCGCCCATGCCGACGGCGTTGATCAGTTCGTCCGGCTGGGCCGTGAGGATGAGCCGTTCGACCTGCCGGCCGCGGGGTGTGCTGAACGGCAGCATGGCGTCCTCCCAGTAGTCCAGGTTGAGGGCGGCGCCGCCGACGGGGAAGTCGCCCAGCGACTCCGCCGGCGCCGAACTGCGCAGAGCCAGCGGGTGGTCCGCGGAGACCGCGAGGACGCGGTGGTCGGTGAGCAGGGTCGGTCCCACGGTCAGGTCCGGTTCGTCCACGGGCAGCCATGCCACGAGGGCGTCGAAGTCGCCCCGGCGGAGCTGGCCGAAGGGGTCCGCGTATCGCGCGACCCGGATCCGGAGTTCCCACCGGGGGTGCGCGGCGCGGAAGGCGTGCCAGTAGTGGTGCAGCCCGCGGACGTTGAACGGCATCATGCCCACCCGCAGCCGGGCCGTGACACCGCGGGCGGTCATGCGCGCGCGTTCCAGCGACTCGTGGAGGCCGATGTAGACCGGCTGGAGGTCCGCGTGGAGCTGCCGCCCCACCTCGGTGAGCCGGACCACCCGGCTCGTACGCGTGAACAGCGGCGCCCCGATGCGGCGCTCCTGCTTGCGGATGCAGTGGCTGACGAGGGCCGGCGAGATGCGCAGCCGTTCGGCCGTACGCCCGAAGTGCAGCTCCTCCGCCAGCGTCAGGAAGATCTCGATCTCCCGCAGTTCCATGGATCCCCCGATCCGTGAACGACGAATCACCCGGGGCGGTACGTGGTCAGGGCACCGGCCCACGGCATTCAATCATTCAACCACTTTGGTCGATCACCACTGGATCCGTCGTTGATCACCGAGGGGATCCGCGACGAGGCTGGCAGCCATGCAAGCACGTATGAAGAACCCGGCATTCGTCCTCCCCGACGCCATGAAGGGCATCGGGGCCATCTTCAAGGCCGTTGGCGCCGGCGGCGTTTCGCACGAGCTCCAGGAGCTCGTGGGGCTTCGGATCAGCCAGATCAACGGCTGCTCCGCCTGCGTTCACGCGCACCACCAGAACCTGCGCAAGGCCGGCGTGTCCGACGACCGTGTCGCGGCCGTGGCCGCCTGGCGCGAGGCGCCGTTCTTCGACGACGCCGAGCGCGCCGCCCTCGAACTCGCCGAGGTCGCCACCCGCCTGGCCGACCGCTCCGCCGACGCCGCGCCGGAAGAGCTGTGGGACCGGCTCACGTCGTTCTACGACGAGCGGCAGATGTCCGCGCTGATCCTGCTGATCGGCGTCACCAACATGTTCAACCGCATCAACGCCGTCGTGCACGAGCCCGCCGGCACCAACTGGAGCTGACCCATGGGCGACACCATCGACCTGACCGCGATGTACGCGATGCACGACGCGCTGCGCCGTGAACTGGCCCACCTGGACCGGATCACCACGCGTGCCGACCTCGACCCGGGCCCGGTCGTGGCGACCTGCGCGGGCTGGGAGTTGTTCAAGAAGGCGCTGCACGTCCACCACACCGCCGAGGACGACGCCCTGTGGCCGGTCCTCCGCAGCAACCTGGCAGGGCATGCCGAGGACCTGGCGCTGCTGGAGGCCATGGAAGCCGAACACGCCGCCATCGACCCGCTCATCGCGGCCGTCGACGCAGCGGCGCTGGACCCGGGCGCGGATTCCGGGCACCTCGGCGAACTCGTCGACGCCCTGACCGTCGGGCTGACCGGCCACCTCAAACACGAGGAGGACGCGGCGCTGCCGCTGATCCGGCGTGCGCTGACCCCCGGGCAGTGGGCGCACTTTGGGCAGACCCACGCCCAGCGCATCGGCCCCGACGCGCCGCGGCTGCTGCCGTGGCTGCTCGACGGCGCCGACGAGCAGACCACCGCGGTCGTGCTCGCGCCGCTGCCGGATCCGGCCCGCGGTGCCTACGCGGGCGCCTGGCTCCCGGCCTACGAGGCACTCGACCGCTGGGCCG
Organism: Streptomyces sp. NPDC021224; assembly: GCF_044332905.1. Taxonomy (NCBI): domain Bacteria; kingdom Bacillati; phylum Actinomycetota; class Actinomycetes; order Kitasatosporales; family Streptomycetaceae; genus Streptomyces; species Streptomyces sp. NPDC021224. The sequence continues at coordinate 423,856 of NZ_JBIRPW010000006.1, forward strand.
CGGGCACCGCCGCGGCGTGAAAGCCCGTGGCCGCAACCCCGCCGGTTCGGAGGGCGGCGGGGTTGCGGCCACGGGGTGGCGGCAGGGGGGCTCAGGCCCGGACGGGTATGAGCCCCGAGGCCTTCCAGATGCGGCGGCTGGGGCCGCGGATGAGGCCGATCTCGTCGAAGAAGTCCATCAGCCGCTTCGCGGACTGCCGCATCACGTCCTGCCGGTGCGGGCTGGTGCGGGCGGCCGCGACGGCCTCCTTCACGTCGAGGCCGACCTCGGCGTAGACCTGCGGGCTGATGAGGGAGCGGGCGATGACCTTGGCGGCCTGCGCGGAGGTGAGGCGGGTGGCCTCGATCTCCCAGCGCGGGGCGGTGACCATCTGCCTGCGCAGCTCCTCGCGGGCGTAGCGGATGTGCCGCGCCTCCTCCACGACGTGGATGCGGGTGATGCCGCGGGTGAGGGTCTGGACGCGCTCGTCCGGGAAGGTCAGCCGCTGCATCCAGTCGAGGATCTCCTCGGCCAGCAGGGTGCCGGTGAAGGAACCGGGCGTGGTGGAGACGGTCTTGAGGACGCGCCCGAGCTGCTGGTCGAAGCGGCTCGGCCGGTAGGCGGGGGTGCCCAGCTTGGTCACCGCGCGGGCGAACATCTTGGAGTGCCGGCACTCGTCGGCGATCTCGGTGAGCGCGTAGCGGACGTGGCCGCTGGTCGGGTCGAGGTCGTAGGTGTGGCGCAGCAGCAGCTGCATGAGGATCGTCTCGAACCACACGCCGATCGAGCACAGCGACGCGGCCTCGTGTCGGCTCAGCTCCATCCGCTGCTCGTCGGTCATCCGGTGCCAGAGTGGGGTGTCGTAGAGCGAGAGCAACTCGGGCGGCCAGAACCAGCGGCCTTCCTCGAAGGGCGCGTCCCAGTCGAGTTCCGTGTCGGGATCGAAGGAGTGCTTCGCGGACGCCGCGAGCAGGCGTTCCGCGGTCTTCTCGCGGTCGGTCAGTGTGGCGTCCATGCCGAACAGGCCTCCGGTGCACGAGGGTTACCAGCGGTACGGGTCTTATGAGACTCTGTGTCAACAAGCCCGTCAAGACCCCGCGCACGAACCGCCGCCCGGCACAGGCGATTGGAGCCGCCCCATGTCGACGCAAGGCCGTTACACCACCGAGCCCGCCGAGTGGTCCTGGCAGGTGCCGGCGCACGGCGCCGCCCGCTTCACCTGGGAGTACGACGACGGCCGTGACCGGCTGCTGGCCCTGTACCAGAAGGGCAAGGACAAGCAGTGGGACGGTATGCGCCGGATCGACTGGGATCTGGAGGTCGATCCGCACGACCCGCTGGGCACCCCCGACGAGGTCATGTCGCTGTACGGCTCGCGCTACTGGGACGCGATGAACGACGCCGACCGCGCGCTGCTGCGTCAGCACTACGCCTCCTGGCAGTTCAGCCAGTTCCTGCACGGCGAGCAGGGCGCGATGGTGTGCGCCGCACGCATCGTGGAGTCGGTCCCGGACCTGGACGCGAAGTTCTACTCCGCGACCCAGACCATGGACGAGGCCCGGCACGCCGAGATCTACGGGCGCTTCCTGCACGAGAAGATCGGGATGCTCTACCCGATCGACGACAACCTCCAGTCGCTGCTGGGCGACACCCTGCGCGACTCCCGCTGGGACATGCCCTACCTCGGCATGCAGGTGCTCATCGAGGGGCTGGCGCTGGCCGCGTTCGGCATGATCCGCGACACCACCGACAAGCCGCTGCCCAAGCAGATCCTCGCGTACGTCATGCAGGACGAGGCCCGGCACGTCGCCTTCGGGCGGATGGCGCTGCGCGACTACTACCGGCACCTGTCCGACGCCGAACTGCGCGAGCGCGAGGAGTTCGTGATCGAGGGCTGCTACCTGATGCGCAACCGGCTGCGCGGCCTGGAGGTGCTGGAGAACTTCGGCATCCCCGCCGCCGAGGCCGCCGAGCTGACCGAGTCCTCCGACTTCCTGCGGCTCTTCCGCAAGCTGCTCTTCTCGCGGATCGTGCCGTGCGTGAAGGACATCGGCCTGTGGGGCCCGCGGCTCCAGCAGGCGTACGTCGATCTCGGTGTCTTCGAGCTGGGCGACTCCAACCTGGACCTGCTGATGACGCAGGACGAGGAGATCGCCGAGCGGATGGACGCCGAGCGCTTCGCCGCCGAGGAGCAGGCCCGGGTGACCGAAGTAACCGAAACCATCACCCAGGGGGAGGAAGCTCCGGCGTAGGACCGTACGCTTGTCCGATGACCAGTGAAGGGCCGATATCGCGGCGTGCTGCCCGCCGGGCCAGAGCGCGCCGAAGGCGCCGCAGGAACACGGCGGTCGGCCTGTCGGTGGTCGTCGTCGCCGCCGTGGCGACCGGCTGGGCGGTACTCGGCCGCGGCGGCAGCCCCGCCGGAGCCGCGGCCACCCCGCGGACGACGGCCACCGGGGCGCCGTCCGGCCCGGCCACCGCGTCCGCGACCGCCGCCGGGGCCGCGCACGAGCCGTCCGGCACGATCACCCTCGCCTTCGCCGGCGACGTGCACTTCACCGACCGCACCGCGAACCGGCTCGGCACGGACCCCGCGCTCGGCCCGATGTCGCAGGCGCTGGGGGCCGCGGACTTCTCGATGGTCAACCTGGAGACCGCGATCACCACCCGCGGCACCCCGCAGCCGAAGAAGTTCCACTTCCGCACCTCGCCCGACGCGCTCGGCGCCCTTCAGCGCTCCGGTATAGACGCCGTGACGATGGCCAACAACCACGCCGTCGACTACGGCCCGCAGGGGCTGACCGACAGCCTCGCGGCGCAGCGGGACTCGCCGATACCCGTCGTCGGCATCGGCCCCGACGACACCGCCGCCTACCGCCCGTACGTCACGACGGTCAACGGCGTGCGGCTGGCCGTCGTCGCCGCCAGCCAGGTGCAGGACTACACCAACCAGGTCTTCCGTGCCGGGCCCGGCCGCCCCGGCATCGCCTCCGCGCTGGACCGCCCCAAGCTGCTGGCCGCGGTGCGGGACGCGCGCAAGCAGGCCGACGTCGTCGTGGTCTACCTGCACTGGGGCACCGAGGGGCAGAACTGCCCCGGCCCGGAGCAGAAGTCGATCGCCGCCGACCTGTCCGCGGCGGGCGCGACCGCGGTCGTCGGCACGCACGCGCACGTCATGCTCGGCTCGGGCATGCTCGGCCCGACCTATGTCGCCTACGGCTTCGGCAACTTCCTCTGGTACGGCTCCTCGCCCTACCCGCACTCCGACCAGACCGGCGTGACGACCCTCACCGTCACCGGCGGCAAGGTCGCCAAGGCGGTCTTCACCCCGGCCCTGGTCGACGGCCACGGCGTGCCCGAGCCGCAGACCGGGGCCGCGGGCCGGACGATCACCGACCGTTACGAGGGCCTGCGCGGCTGCACCGGGCTCAAGGCCCCGCCGAACTGAGCCGCGCGGCCGGTCGCCCGCCCGTCGACAGGGCGATTTCGGCCACCCCGCATGACGCGGACATGCAGTGATACGACGATACGTCCGGATCCTGTAACGACCCCTTGGTTGCGTCGTCGTCGCGGAACCGTACCGTGGGCGGCCGCATCTATCCGTTCGCGGAGCAGGTGAGGGACGCTGGGCCGCGGAATCGGGACCTCGGGCGACGAAGTGGGCGGGCGGTCACACACCATGACGGGTTGGCGGACAACGGCCGGGCGGCTGACACCGGAGCGGATCAAGAGCGCACCGCGAGCCCTGGTGATAGGGGTGGCCGTCGTGGTGGTCGTGCTCGCCGCGGTGGTGTCGGCGCTGGTCGCGCCCGGCGGCGGCAGCAGCGGCACCGCGGCGGCCGCGACGACGGGGAGCACGGCGAACGGCAAGAACGCGAAGGACGGCGGCGGGACGGGCGACGGCAAGGGCGGCGGGCACTCCACGTCCCCGCACAAACCGTCGTCGAAGCCGTCCAGGACCGCGCCGCCGGTCCCCTTGGTGCCGGTCGACATCGTGCACGCGGCCGAAGCCCCCGGCAAGGCCGTCAACATCACCATCGACGACGGCCCCGACCCCGTGTGGACCCCCAAGGTCCTGGAGGTGCTCAAGAAGCACCACGTTCACGCGACCTTCTGCATGATCGGCCCGCAGGCCAAGGCCCACCCCGCCCTGGTGCGCCGGGTCGTGGCCGAGGGGCACCGGCTGTGCGACCACACCGTCTCGCACGACGAGTCGATGGACCACAAGCCTTTCGCGTACCAGCAGAAGGAGATCCTGGACGCCCTCGCGATGATCGAGGAGGCGTCCGGCAACGCCCCCGTCCAGTACTACCGGGCCCCCGGCGGCGCCTTCACACCCGCCAGCCGCCAGCTCGCCGCACAGCACGGCATGCGGCCGCTCGGCTGGAACGTCGACACCAAGGACTTCTCCCGGCCCGGCGTCGGGACGATCGTGGCGACGGTCAAGTCGGAGATCTCCAACGGCCCGACGATCCTCTTCCACGACGGCGGCGGCGACCGCGCGCAGACCGTGGCCGCCCTCGACCAGACGCTGACCTGGCTCGCCCAGCAGCACTACACCTTCAGCTTCCCGAAGGTCCACTGACCGCTCCGGCCCGCACGAACCGCCCGGCTCAGCCGCCCGGCGGCCGTGGCGCCGCCAGCACCGCCCGCATCACCGCACGGGCGATCGGCGCCGCGCTGCCGCCGCCGGAGATGTCCGCCCGAGCCGCCTCCGCGTCCTCCACGACCACGGCGACGGCCACCGCCGCCCGGCTCGCACCCTGCGGCCGGGCGTAGCTGATGAACCACGCGTACGGGGTGCCCTTGTTGCCCACGCCGTGCTGCGCGGTGCCGGTCTTGCCGCCGACCACCGCGCCCGGGATCGCCGCGTTGGTGCCCGTGCCGTCCGTCACGACGGCCTCCATGAGCTGCTGCAACTGCCCGGCGGTGTACCGCGACACGGCCCGGTGCAGCCGCTCGGGCTCGGTCCGCGACACCACCGCGCCGGAGTGGTTGGTGACCTTGTCGACCAGGTACGGGCGCATCAGCTCGCCGCCGTCGCCGACCGCCGCCGCGACCATCGCCATCTGGAGCGGCGTCGCCGTGGTGTCGAACTGCCCGATCGAGGACAGCGCGACCTGGTCCGGGCTCATCGCCGTGTCGAAGTTGCTCTTCGCGACCCCCGGCGGGACCCGCAGGCCGGTGTCGTTGAAACCGAAGGCCTGCGCCTGCCGCACCATCGCCCCGAGCCCCACGTCGGCACCGAGCTTGGCGAAGACGGTGTTGCACGACACCCGGAAGGCGTCCAGCACGCTCGCGTCCGCGCAGCCGCGGCCCTCGTTGGTGAGCGACCAGGCGGTGCCCGGCAGCCGGTACGGGTCGGGGGAGTCGGTCGGCGCCGTCAGATCGGTGACCGCGCCCGACTCCAGCGCCGCCGCGGCCGTGACCACCTTGAAGGCCGAGCCCGGCGGGTAGGTCTGCCGGATCGCCCGGTTGAGCATGGGCTGCGCCGGGTCGTCGTTGAGCGCGCGCCACCGCTCGGCCACCGCCGCGCCCGTACCGGACAGCAGCCCCGGGTCGTAGGACGGCGACGAGACCAGCGCCAGGATCCGGCCGGTCGCCGGGTCCAGGGCGGCGACCGCGCCGCGCCGCCCCGCGAGCCCGGAGTAGGCGGCCTGCTGGGCGGCCGCGTCGATCGTCGTGTGGACGTCGCCGGGGCGCTGCCGGTCACGGGTGATCTCGCTCCACAGCGGCACCGACGCCAGCCGTGCGCTGGTGCCGGACAGCAGCCCGTCCTCGGTGCCCTCCAGCAGCGAAGTGCCGTACGTCTGCGACGCGAAGCCGGTCACGGGCGCGTACAGCGGCCCGTCGCGGTACGTGCGCACATACGCCAACTGGCCGCCGGTGTCGCGCGAGCCGGTGACGGACCTGCCGCCGACCAGGACCGCGCCGCGCGGATGCGCGTAGCGGGCGATGGCGATCCGGCGGTTGGCCGGGTCGGCGGCGTACGAGCCGGACTCGACGACCATCACCCGCACCGCGTTGACCAGCAGCGCCAGCGCGAGGAGCAGGATCAGCACCGCGCAGCGGCGGATGCAGCGGGTCACAGGGGGACGTCCTCTCCCGGCGGCGACGGCGGCGACGGTGGCGACGGCGGCGCCGGGCGGCGCGCGCTGTCGCTCAGCCGGATCAGCAGCGCCACGATGATCCAGTTGGTCACGACCGACGAACCGCCCTGCGCCAGGAAGGGCATCGCCATACCGGTGAGCGGGATCAGGTCGGTCACCCCGCCGGCGATCACGAACACCTGGAGCGCCACGATCGCCGCGAGCCCCACCGCGAGCAGCCGCCCGAACGGGTCGCGCAGTGCCAGCCCGGCCCGCAGGCCGCGCGCCACCAGCAGCGCGTACAGGCCCAGCAGCGCGCACAGCCCGGCCAGGCCCAGCTCCTCGCCCGCGGTCGCAAGGACGAAGTCGGACTTCGCAGCGAAGCCGATGAGCGCCGAATGCCCCTGGCCCAGCCCGGTGCCCAGCATCCCGCCGTTGCCGAACGCGTACAGGGACTGGGCGAGCTGCCCCGGCCCCAGGCCCGCGCGGACGCTCGCGAAGGGGTGCAGCCAGTCCTCGACCCTGCTGTGCACGTGCGGCTCCAGCGAGCCGACCGCGAACGCGCCCGCCGCGCTCAGCAGCATCCCCACCGCGACCCAGCCGGTCCGCCCGGTCGCCACGTAGAGCATCACGACGAACAGCCCGAAGAACAGCAGCGAGGTGCCGAGGTCCCGCTCCAGCACCAGCACCCCGACGCTCAGCAGCCAGATCGTCAGCACCGGCCCCAGTACCCGCCCGGTCGGCAACTGAAGCCGCCGCAGCCCCAGCACGGTACGGCCGGTGTACGCCAGCACCGCCCGGTTGGCCGCGAGGTAGGCGGCGAAGAAGACCGCGAGCAGCACCTTCGCGAACTCGCCCGGCTGGATCGAGAACCCGGCCGCCCGGATCCAGATACTCGCGCCGTTCACGGCCGGGAAGAAGATCGGCGCGGCCATCAGCACGAGCGCCGCGGTCACCCCCAGGTAGGAGTAGCGGGCCAGCACCCGGTGGTCGTCCAGCGCCAGCACCGCCAGCACGAACAGCGTGATGCCCAGCGTCGACCACACCAGCTGCGCGGGCGCCGCCCGCGGCCCCAGCACCGGCTCCAGGTCCAGCCGGTAGATCAGCACCAGGCCCACGCCGTTGAGCAGCACCGCGATCGGCAGCAGCAGCGGATCGGCGTACGGGGCCCGGGCGCGTACGGCCAGGTGCGCCAGCACCGCGAGCAGCGCGAGCCCGGCGCCGTACCCGGCGGCGTCCTTCGGGACCGCGCCCGACGTCGCGAGCCCCACCTCCGCGTAGCCGTACACCGACACCAGCACGGCCGCGACGGTGAGCGACAGCTCCACCCCGCGCCCGCGCCGCGGCCCCGCCGCCACCGGCCCCTTCGCGGGGGCGGTTCTCGCCGAGGTAGCGCTCATGCCTCGCAACTTAGCAAGCCGTTGCCGACATGTCCGTCATGTCCCCCGCGATGCCACGCGGGGCGCCCCCGCCCCCAGAGGCTCTGGAGCATGCGCGTGCCGCGCCGGGCACCCGTTTTCAGGCTGCGCGTGCCGCGCGGGGCACCCCCCCAGGGGCGCGGGGAACTGCGCGCTCAGCCCACCACCGGCCGGTGGTCCGGAAACGACAGCAACTGCCCCTTCCGGCCGGTTGACTACCCGCGCCCCGGTGGGGGCTGAGCGCGCAGTTCCCCGCGCCCCTGATGGTTGCCGCCCGCGGCATGCGTAGGGTGGCGGCGTGAACGCACAGCCTCGCGGAGAGATCGCCCAGACGCTCGCCGACCTCCCGTACGCCTCCGCGCTCGTCCCGTACAGCGGACCCCTGGAGGTCGAGGGGGACTACGACACCGTGCACCTCGACGGCCTGGACGTGGCCGAGGGCGCGCGGGCCGCGGGGGCCCGCTTCCTGGAGTCCGCGCTCAGCGACTGCGTGCTGGCCGGCACGGACCTGCGCGGGGCGCGGTTCAACGACGCCTGGCTGTCGGGCTGCCGCCTCACCGGCTGCACCCTGGCCGGAGGCCAGTGGCTCGACACCGCCGTCCTCGGCAGCTCCCTCGCCGGTGTCGAGCTGTACGACGCGGTGCTGCGCCGCGTCACGTTCGTGCGCTGCAAGCTCGACTCCGTCAACCTGCGGGCGACCGCGCTGCACGACGTCGTCTTCGAGGACTGCGTGCTGCGCGACGTCGATTTCGGCGAGGCCCGGCTGGAGGGCGTGACCTTCCCGGGCAGCCGGATCGAGCAGGCCCGTTTCGGGCGGGCCGTGCTCAAGAACGCCGATCTGCGCGGCGCCCTGACGATCGACCTGGCCGACGGCTACGAGTCGCTGCGCGGCGCGGTGATCACTCCCGCGCAGCTGCTCGACCTCGCGCCCGCCCTCGCCCAGACCCTCGGCCTGACCGTGGCCGAGCCCGCCGCGCCCGCCGGGCGCGCGTCCAGCGCCCGGACCCGGGCCGCAAGCAGAAGGAGCCCCCGCCGATGAGCACCCTCCACGACATCCCGCTGCAGACCCTCGACGGCACCGCGACGACGCTCGCCGAGCACGCCGGCAAGGTCGTGCTGCTCGTGAACGTCGCGTCCAAGTGCGGTCTCACCCCGCAGTACGAGGCCCTGGAGCGGTTGCAGAAGAGCTACGGGGACCGCGGCTTCACGGTCGTCGGCATGCCCTGCAACCAGTTCGGCGGCCAGGAGCCCGGCAGCGCCGAGGAGATCGCGACCTTCTGCTCGACGACGTACGGCGTCAGCTTCCCGCTGCTCGCCAAGGCGGACGTCAACGGTGCGAACCGGCACCCGCTCTACGCCGAGCTGACGCAGGTGGCCGACGCCGAGGGCGAAGCGGGAGATATCACCTGGAATTTCGAGAAGTTCCTGATCAGCGGCTCGGGCGAGGTCGTGGCCCGGTTCCGTCCGCGGGTCGTTCCCGAGGCTGACGAGGTGATTGGTGCGATCGAGGCAAACCTGCCCCGCTGACCCACCGGCCGTGGTGGCGATCACCCGGCTGACCAGCGGCGAAGATGCCTAGATGCGCGAACGCGCCATGGCAGGATCCGGCCGGTTCCAGGACATTGTCCGGAACCGGCCGCGCTGGTTTTCTGTAATCACCGCCCCGGCAACGAGAAGGGACAGTGGAGTGCACGACTACGGGTTCCGCACCGGCCACCTGTGTGTCGACACGGACCCTGCACTCTGCGTTCCTTGCCAGGAGCGTTTGGATCGGCAGCTCGCCTTGCTTCCCCGGGTATACGGCGAGCTTGAGGTCGCACTCGTAGCAGCGCAGGACCCCGGCGACAGACTGTCCGGTACTGACCGGCCCGGCATCCCCCTGAACGGGCCGGCAGTCGAGGCGCGCGCTGCTATTCGAGACACTCTGACCTCCTGGGCCGATCTGATGGTCGAGGGCCGCACCGTCCGCCTCCCCCTGCGGACGGTGCCGGCCCTCGCGGCCTTCCTCCGGCGCCATCTCGGCTGGCTCGCGGTGCATCCCGCGGCCGACGACGCGGCGACCGACATCGACACCGCGCTCCAGCGCGCTCTGGCCGTCGCCAGGCCGCACGAAGCCCTCATGGCCGCGACGGCCTCCGTCGGGTCCTGACCCGAGCCCCGACCCAGGCCCACCGGCCGTAGGGAATCATCCCCCCACAAAAATGCACAAAGCACCGCGCGGTCCGCGAATCATCACGGGCCGCGCGGTGCTGTGTCCGCCGCGGTACGGGCCGATCGCCCTCAGACCTGGACGGTGCTGGGGAACCACCCGGCAGGCGTGGCCGTGGTGGTGCTGGGGAACCAGCCGATGGGCGTGGCGGTGGTCGTGCTGGGGAACCAGCCCGCGGGCGAGACACTCGGGAACCACCCGGCAGGCGTGGCCGTGGTAGTACTCGGGAACCAACCAGCGGGCGAAACGCTCGGGAACCACCCGTCGGGGGTGACCGTCGTAGTACTCGGGAACCAACCGGCGGGCGTCACACTCGGGAACCAGCCGTCAGGCGAGACGGTGCCGGTCTTGGCGACGGGTGCGGGCGCAGGCGCGGGCGCGGAGGAGGAGTCGGCGGCAACAGCCGTGCCGGCAGCCGACGACAGAGCGAGCACCAGTGCTGCTACAGCGGAGACATGGGTCGAACGCCGGATCCGCGACATCTTAATCCTTAGGTGGGCAGAGGAAGTGACGTGCTCACTATGGAGTAGGGACACATGACTTTCCTAATGATGGCAAATGCAACCTGCATCGAACCAGGTAGTGCATGTGCGTATCTCTGCCATGGCGTGAATACGCCGGTCTGATCGCGTCACCTGAGGACGTCAGATCAGACGGTGGGCCGCGGCGAGGACTCCGGCCTGGAATCGGCTGTCTGCTTCAAGATAGCGCATGATCTCGGAAACCAGGCGACTCACTGTCCTCAATGACACCCCGAGTTTCCGGGCGATCCGCTCGTCCGTCAAGCCGTTGGCCAGCAGCCTCATGGTCGTACGGTGCTGCTCGGTCAGCTCGCTGTCGGATTCCAGGCTCGGCGGCGTGTTCGCACTGTAGGGGACCGACCGCAGCCAGCAATCCTCGTACATGGCCACGTACGAACGCACCAGGGCGGGCCCGCGGATGACAATGGCGGGGCCCAGCGGCTCATCCGGATTCGCCAGTACCAAAGCGCTGTGTGTATCGGCCATCAGGAGATCGAAAGGAACCTGCGGGGCGAGCCGGACTTCCACTCCCGCGGCAGTGAGATCCGACAGGTATTTACGTTGCCGGGGTGCTGAATTAATGCTCTGGCCATAAATGGCGCGCACTTTGATGCCGCGTGCGATGAGTTCGCTGTCGGCGGTGAGGGAACTCGCCAGGACCTCGCTGGACGGCAGCGGGCCCGGGTGCATCCAGCTGGCCGTCTCGGTGATCGTCGCGTCGAAGTCCCGCAGGAACCGGCGCCGCCGGTGGTCCCGGGTGATCAGCTCGACCTCGATCTCGGCGTTCTCCCGCAGCACCGCGGGGCGGTAGCGCTCCATCAGCGACTCCGCGGCCTCGACCATCGAGGTCAGCTCGTCGCGCTGGCGCCGCAGCGACGCCCGCTGCCGGGCCAGCAGCTCGATCAGCGCGGTGTCCGGCTCGACCGCGTCCACCGTGTCGGCGCCCTCGGTCGGGCGTATGAGCCCCAGCTCCGCCAGCTCCTGCCAGCCCGCCTCGGACTCGGCCTCGGTCAGGCCGAGCGCCGCCGCGGCCTTGTCCGGGGCGACGGCCCCCTGGCTGCGCAGTGTCTGATAAAGGGCGAGCCCGATGTCGGCCGCATTCGGCCCACCGCCCCTCACCGAATTGGCCACGGATTCCCTCTTTCGTCGCGCGGTGCGCCGAAACGTGCAGCTGCCTGCAAGGTGGCAACCGCACCCTATACCGACTCTAGCAATGGATGGCCCCCTTGCCAGGGGTGAGATCACGGTTCGGACACCCCGGCGTCGCGGTCGCGCCACGTTTCCTGGTAGGAACGAGAGCCGGCCGGGCGAAAGGATGAGCACGATGCGTCACACGGGGCGGCAGGGGCTGCCGGCGGAGACCGCCGACGGGCACGGCGGAGGCCTCACCGGGGCGGACGGGCCGGGGCACGCGCCGGTCCCGGTCGTCGTCGTCGGGGCCGGGAAGGTCGCGCACGCCGCGCATCTGCGCGAGATGCGCGATCTGCCGCGGGTGATCCGGCCCGCGGCGGTGATCGACCCGGACCCGGCGCACCGTGCGGCGGTGATGGCGGGATTCGACCGGGTCGCGGTGTGCACCACCGCCCAGGAGGCGGTGTGGGCCGGGGCGCAGGCCGCGCTGGTGCTCTCCCCGTGGTGGACCCACCGGGACGCGGTGCTCGGCTGCCTGGAGGCCGGGCTGCCGGTGCTGTGCGAGAAGCCGGTGAGCCTGGACCCGGCGGAGATCGACGAACTGGCCGCCGCCGAACGGCGCACCGGTGTGCCCGTGACCGCCGGCTACATGAAGCGGCACGATCCGATCGTGCAGTTCTTCGTCGAGCACTGCCGGGACAACGCGGCCACCGCCCGCCGGATCAGCGTCGACATCCACGACCCCAACGCCCCGCACCTGGTCGACCACCTCGTCCCGTACCCCGCCCCGCCCTACGGGCCGCAGCCGGCCGCCGCGCAGGAGGCGCTCGGCCGGGCGCTCGGCCCCGGCGCGAGCGGCACGCAGCGCGAGGTGTACGCCCGGGGCCTGGGCGGTTCGCTCATCCACCAGGTCAACATCGTGCACGCGGCGCTGGAGGGAACCGGGCGCACGCTGCACGGGTCGCTGGAGCACAGCGTGCAGTGGGCCGGCGGCAGCGCGGTGAGCTGCCGGTGGCGGCCGGACGACGGGCTGCTCGTCGAGGTCAGCCATCTGCGGCTGCCCGAGCACCGGCGCTACCGCGAGACGATCGAGTTCACCGGCACCGACACCGTCGCGACCCTCACCCTGCCCTCGCCCTACGCACGCGACGAGGGCGCGACGCTGCACATCGACACGTGGGAGCCGGACACCGGCGCCGCCACCCGCACCACGCACCGCTCCGGGCCCGCCGTGACGGGCTTCCGCGAGCAGTTGCGGGCCTGGGCCCGCAGCGTCGCGTGGACCCCCGGCGCCGAGGGCCCGCCCGCCCCGCGCCGCGGGATCTGGCCGCTGCCGGGGCTGCGCGAGGTGCGCGCGGACACCCTCGCGGTCAGGGAGGCGGCGCTGCGGCTGACGTGAGGCGGGGGCTCACTCGGCCTCGGGCTCGGGCTTGATCGCGGTCGGGTCCGGCACGTGCGGCAGGACGTCGGCGACGTACGAGGCGACGGCCGCCTCCAGGCCGACGTCCTTGCCCGCCTCCTCCGACATGTACCAGCGGTGCTCCAGCAGCTCGTGGTAGATCTGCGCGGGGTCCAGGCTGCGCCGCAGCTCGACCGGGACCAGCCGCACCGCGGGCCGGAAGACCTGCCGCACCCAGCGGTGTGCGAGCACCTCGGGCCGGGCGCCCAGAGGGTCGCCGGGGGCGTAGTCGTCCTGGGTGGTCATCCAGGACTCCAGGTCGTTGAGCAGGCTGCGGGCCTGGTTCTCCTCGGTGTCCATACCGGTGAGCCGCAGCAGTTGCCGCTGGTGGTGGCCGGCGTCCACGACCTTGGGCAGGAAGGTGATGGTGTCGCCCTCGGGGGAGCGCTGGATCTGCATCTCGGCGACGTCGAAGCCGAGGTCGTTGAGGCGGCGTATCCGGCGGTCGATGTACTGCCGCTTGTCGGCCGGGTAGACGGACTGCCGGGTCAGCTCGTGCCACAGGTCGTTGTAGCGCGAGCAGATGGCCTCGGCGAAGGTCACCGGGTCGACGGCCGGGTGCAGCGAGCCGCCCGCCTCCAGGTCCATCAACTCACCGGCGATGTTCACCCGGGCCAGGTCGATGTCGTAGTCGCGCTGCCCGGCGGTCAGCTCCGGCTGGATCTGCCCGGTCTCGGCGTCCACCAGGTAGGCGGCGAAGGCGCCCGCGTCGCGCCGGAAGAGGGTGTTGGACAGCGAGCAGTCGCCCCACGCGAAGCCGACCAGGTGCAGTCGGACGAGCAGCACCGCGAGCGCGTCCAGCAGCCGGTTGACGGTGCTGGGCCGCATCGTCGTCTCGAACATCGAGCGGTAGGGCAGCGAGCCGTTCAGGTGCCGGGTGACGAGCGCGGGCTCCAGCGGGGTGCCGTCCGCGGCCTCCCGCCCGGTGACGACGGCGATCGGGTCGACCCCGGGTATGCCGAGCCGGTCGAGGTCGCGCAGCAGCCCGTACTCGCGCACCGCCGCCCACTCGCTGACCTCCTTGACCGCCACCACCTCGTCCCCGGCCCGCGCGAAGCGCACCACGTGCCGGGAGATGCCGCGCGGCAGCGCGACGAGCGACGCGTCCGACCACTGCTCCAGCGGCAGGTGCCACTCCAGGTCCAGCAGGGCGGAAGGGTGGTCGGCGTCGAAGGCCCTGATCTGCAGCGGCATGGCGGCGGCTCGGCTTCCTCGGGAGGGGGACGGGGCGGCGTGGCGCCGCAGCTTCGATGGTGCCATGCGCGACACGCGGGGCCGTCGGCGGGAATACGGTCGACAGCGGGCCCGTGGATCGAAGAGCATGCCTGCTCATGACCAGAACAGACCTGCCGCCCACCGGCGACGAGCGCACCACGCTCACGACCTTCCTCGACTACGCCCGCGACACCGCCCGGGAGAAGTGCGAGGGCGCCACCGACGAGCACGGCCGCGGCGCCCCGCTGCCCGGCTCCCCGCTCATGACGCTGTCCGGTGTGATCAACCACCTGCGCTGGGTGGAGCACTGGTGGTTCGACGTGATCTTCCTCGGCGAGGAGGACCGCGGCCCGTGGACGGACGAGGACCCCGACCGCGAGTTCACCGTGGACCTCGGCCTCCCCCTCGCCGACGTCCTCGCCGCCTACGCCGCCGACGCCGAGCGCCACCGCGCGACGGCCGCCGCCCACTCCCTCGACGACCTCGCCCGCCGCCCGATCCGCGACGGCAGCCATGTCAACCTGCGCTGGGTCCTGATGCACCTCATCGAGGAGACCGCCCGCCACAACGGCCACCTCGACATCCTGCGCGAACTGGCCGACGGCACGACGGGCCAGTGACCGGCCCGGTGACCCGGCCCGGTGACCCGGCCCGGTGACCCGGCGGGGAACCGCGTGCTAGCGTCGGCGGCGCCGTGCATCGATGACGACCGGAGGAGGTGAGACCGATCAGCGCAACGACAGGTCGGGCCCGCCCTCTCCTCGCGCATGGCTGAGGGAGCGCCCGCGCACGCGCGACGCGCGTGAGGCATCCCGAAAGGCGTGAACGCCATGCGTTTCACTCTCCGCCCGGATTCGTCGGTCGTCGACGGCGTCCGGAGCAGGCATTTCTCTCTCGGTGAGATCCCCGGTGTCCTGTGGACCCCGGACGGGGCGGCACCGGGCACCCGGCCGCTCGTGCTCGTCGGGCACGGGGGCGGGCAGCACAAGCTGGCCCCGCTGGTGACCGCCCGCGCGGAGCACTTCGTGCGGGAGTGCGGCTTCGCGGCCGCCGCCGTGGACGTGCCGGGGCACGGGGACCGGCCCACCGACCCGGAACTGGACGCGCTCGCCACCGCGAACGGGCAGCGCATCGCGGCGGGCGCGCAGCCGTACCCGCTGATCGCGGACTTCCAGGCGCTCGTCGCCCGGCGCACCGTGCCGGAGTGGCGGGCGGTGCTGGACGCCCTCCAGGGGCTGCCGGACGTCGGCGCGGGGCCGGTCGGCTACTGGGGGGTGTCGCTGGGCTGCGGGCTCGGGGTGCCCTTCGCCGCCGCCGAACCCCGGGTGCGGGCGGCCGTGCTGGGGCTGAGCGGGGCGCGGGCGCTGGCGGACGCGGCGGCGCGGATCACCGTCCCCGTACGGTTCCTGCTGGCGTGGGACGACGAGCGGATCCCGCGGGCGGAGGGGCTGGCCCTCTTCGACGCGTTCGGCGCGGCGGACAAGTCCCTGCACGCCCACCCCGGTCCGCACTCCACGCCGCTCCCGGCGGACGAACCGGCGGACGCCGCCCGCTTCCTGGCCCGCCACCTGGTCTGACGACGGCGGACGGCCCGCCCCCGGTGGGGGGCGGGCCGTCCGGTCGTGCGGAGGGTGCGCGGGGTTACCAGTCCTTGCCGCCCGAGGAGGTCACGGTGACCGAGGCGGTGGCCTTCGGGGAGGTGACCTTCGTGCCGTCGGGGGTCAGCCCGGTGGCGGTGGCGGTGTCGGAGACGCAGCCGCGCAGCGCGTCCTGCTCGGTGACGGTGTACGGGGGCGCCGTGCACGTCATCGACTCGCCGGGGGCGAGCGTCGACTTCGGGCAGCTGACCTCGCCCGCGGTCGGGTCGTCGACCGTGACGTCGTGGAGCGTGCTGCCGCCGGTGTTGGTGACCGTCAGCGTCCAGTGGACGACGTCGCCGGGGCGGGCCGTGTCACCGGAGCCGCCCGCTCCGTAGCCGGTGCCGCCCTTGTGCTCGACCTCCGCCTTCTTCACCAGCTCCAGCGAGCCGGTCTGCGGCTCGGAGGTGACGGTGAGGCGGGCGGAGTCGGTGCCGGAGGCGACCGGGGCGCCGGAGCCGTTGACGGCGGTGGCGTGCGCGGTGTTGTCGATGTGCCCGGCCGCGGCGTCCTCGGCGGTCACCGTGTAGCGCGCGGTGCAGGTGGTCGTGGCGCCGGCCGCGAGCTCGTCCACCGGGCAGGCCGCGGGCGGCAGGCCGGTGCTGCCGCCGAAGGCGTCGTCGGCGATCGCCAGGTCGTGCACGGGCGTGTTGCCGGTGTTGGTGACCTTGAAGGAGTAGGTCACGGTGTCGCCCGCGGCGGCCCGCGCCGGGCTGACGCTCTTGTCGATGCTCAGCCCGGAGCGGTTCACGGTCACTGCCGCGCTGTCCTCGTTCGAGGTGACGGCGGTGCCGTCGTCGGCGCGGGCGGCCGTGGCGCGGGCGGTGTTGGTGATCCGCCCGGCCGTGACGTCGGCGTCGGTGACGGTGTAGGACGCCGTGCACAGGACGCTGTCGCCGGGAGCGATCGGCTCCTCGGGGCAGGACGCGTCGAGCGGGTCGCCGCTGCCGCTGAAGGACGTCTCGACGACGGCCGGGGCCAGCAGCGTGGCGGTGCCGGTGTTGGTGAGGGTGAACTCGTAGCCCACCTGCTCGCCCGCCGCCCACACCCGGGTGGGCGCGGCGGTCTTGGCCAGGCGCAGCGCGCCCGTGCCGGTGGTGGTCAGCTCGGCGCTGCTCTGCCCGGAGCCGACGTCGGCGCCGGCCGGGTCGAGGGCGTCGGCGCTCGCGGTGTTGTCCACCGTGCCCGCGTCGATGTCCTCCTGCGTCACGGTGTACGTGGCGGTGCAGGTGGTGTCGTCCCCGGCGCCGAGCGTGCCGACCGGGCAGCTGATGTCGAGCGGGCCGCCGGTGCCGCCGAAGTGGTTCTCGGTGACGTGCAGCCCGTGCAGCGCGGTGTTGCCGGTGTTGGTGACGTGGAAGCGGTAGGTGACCTGCTGCCCGGCGGCGCCGACGGTGGCCGGGCTGACCGACTTCTCCAGCTCCAGGCCGGGGTTGGCGGGCGGGCCCTCCAGGACGACCGAGCTGTCCTCGGAGGTGAGCGCCCCGGCCGGACCGGTGCCGGTGGCGTGCGCGGTGTTGGCGACGCTGCCCTGCGCGACGTCCTCGGCCGTCAGCGTGTACGTGGCGCGGCAGACCTCGCGCCCGCCCGGCGGCAGCGACGCCTCCGGGCACGTCACGTCGCCCTTCGTGCCGTTGCCGGTGAACCGGGTCTCGTCGATCGCGATGTCGTCCGCCGTGGTGTTGCCGGTGTTGACGACCTCGTAGAAGTACGTGATCTCCTGCCCGGCGGTGAAGTCCTCGGGCGCGTCCGGCTCGGCGGACTTCACCAGGCTCAGACCCCCGGTGCGGGTGACCTGCACGGTCTGCGCGTCGGTGTCCGTCAGCTCGGTGCCGTCCGGCGCGTAGGCCGTGACCTGCCCGGTGTTGTGGATCGCGCCCGCGTCCACGTCCTCCTGCGTGACCTCGTACAGCGCGGTGCAGGTGACCGGCTCGCCGGGCAGCAGGGTGTGGTCCCAGGCGCCGCAGTCCAGCGGTTCGAGGGCGCCGTGGCCGTCGAAGCCGGGGTCGGTGACCTCCACGCCGTGCAGCGTGGTGGTGCCGGTGTTCTCGACGGTGTAGGTGTAGCGGACGGGCTGGCCCGCGTGGTCGACCGTGCCGGGCTCGGCGGTCTTGGTGATGCTCACGCCCGGCCGCGGGTGGGTCGCCACCTCGGCCTCGGCGGGGCCCGCCTCGACGTGGTCGCCCAGCTCGCTGACGGCGGTGGCGCCCGCGGTGTTGACGATCCGCCCGGAGTCGATGTCCTCCTGCGTGGCCGTGTAGTCGGCCGTGCAGTCCATGACGTCGCCCGGCGGGAGCGTACCGGTCGGGCACTGGACGGCGGGGAAGCCGCCGGTGCCGCTGAAGTACCCGTCGGTGACCTTCACGTCGTGCAGCACGGCCTGCCCGGTGTTCCGCACCTCGAAGTGGTACGTCACCCGGTCGCCGGCCGTGTCGATGTCGGTCGGCTCGGCGCTCTTGGTGATGCTCAGCCCCGGCGTCGGGCGGTACACCGGGACGGCCGCGCTGGCCTCCGCGTCCGCCGGGTTGCCGAAGGCGTCCTCGCCGTGCGCGTGCGCGGTGTTGACGATGATGCCGTCGGCGGCGTCCGAGGGGGAGATCACGTAGAGGAAGTCGCCGCAGAAGATCGCGCCGCCCGCGGGCAGCGGGCCGCCGCAGTCGAAGTGCGCGCCGAGCCGCGGGTCGTCCACGGTGACGTGCTGGAGCGTGGTGGTGCCGGTGTTGACCACGTGGAACTGGTAGTGGACGGTGTCGCCCACGGTGCCGCCGGGGTTGCCCACCACTTCCTTGACCAGTTGCAGGTCGGTGTGGCCGACGCCGACGTTCTTGATGTCGCAGTGGATCTCGCCGGACCGCACCGCCTGGAACGACCAGTCGCCGGGCCCGCCCCGCAACGGCACCGGGTTGCCCTCGGCGTCCGCGCAGAAGGCGTCGGAGTGGTAGAACTCCGGGCGCGGCGGCAGGTAGTCGTTCGTCAGGTGGTCGAAGAGGTGGTACGTCCGGCCGGGCACCACGTCCACGGGCGGGGTGGCGACGCTGTCCTCGCCGTCCTGCGTGGTCGCGGAGGTCAGCAGGTTGCCGTCCTCGTCGAAGACGCCGATCTTGAACTGGTCGCCCGGGTCGTTGCGCCGGTCCACGGTCTTGACGACCGACAGCCGGGTCGGCGTCCCCAGGCGTGCGCACTGCGCGCCGTCCGCGGGGGCCGGGCTGACCCTGGCGACCGGCTGGGCGCTGCGCGCGTTCAGGTCGACGCGGTAGACCTCGTCGTCCGCGGAGGCGTAGAGGAAGGTGCCGTCGGTGAAGGTGGCGGCGAAGGGCGCGGCGGAGTAGCCGCCGCTCACCGGGCCGAGGTCGTGGTCGGTGAGGTTGCCGGTGTCGACGAACACCAGGTGCGCGGGCCGGCCCGCGCCGGTCGTACGGCTGAGCCCGTACAGGCCGGTGCCCGCGGGCCCGTTCTCCAGGTACGACCAGTCGCCGGGGACCTGGAGCGCGGAGGTGTCGAAGGCGCCCTGCCGCAGGATCTGGCCGTACGTGCCCGAGCCCGGCGCGAGATCGACCTCGGCGACGCGGCCGGTCGCGTCCACGACCCACCAGTGCCCGTCGGGGTCGATGTCGCCCGCGACGGGGGAGAGCGGCAGCGTCACGCCGATGGTCGCGAGGGCGCCGTCCTGGCCGATCCGGTAGACGGTGCCCGTCCCCGGGGTGACGCCGTAGAAGTAGTCGTCGAGGGTGTTGTAGCCCACCGCGTCGAGCGGGACCGAGGTCACCCCGGCGCCGGACACGGCACCGGTGGCCGGGTCGACGCGCTGGATCTGGATCAGGGCGCGGCTGATGATCGACACACTGTCGAAGGTGTAGCCCGCGAAGCGGTCCGGGCAGTTCCACGCGGGGAGCGCGGCCGCGGCGGCGGCAGCCCGGTCGGCGGCGCCGCCCGTCGTGCTGCCCGGGGTGGCGGCGGGGGCGGCCAGGGCCAGGCCCTGACCGGCCGTCAGGACCAGCGAGACGGTCGAGGCCGCCACCCAGACCGGGGTCCGGCGCCGCGCAATCCGGCCGGAGCGCGGTCCGTCCCACCCCTTGCCCGGCCACAACTGACGTCTCATCAACAACTCCCTGTGCGAACGGTGACGGGTCGCTACGAGGAGAGCAGGGGGCGGGCGGGGGGTGCGGGAGCCGGGTACGGCCTATCCGGTGAATTCACGGCAATTCCGCCCGAAGGGGCGAGTGGGCGGGCGGCCGGGTGGGGGACGGGCGGGGCTGAGCGGGCGGGGTGACTGGCGGTCTCCTGCCGCCGCCGGGCCGGTCGGTGGCTCGGCGGCGGCGGCGGAGGGGCGGGGCGGTTTCGGAGCCGTCCCGCGCGGCCCGGGAACGGCCGTACCGGCCCGGAGCGCCTCCCCGCGCCCGCCCGGCCCGGTACGGCCGGACGCATCCCCGTGCCCGGCCCGGGCGCTGCGCACGAGCCCCCCGGCCCGTGCGTCCCGCACCACCCGGAAAGTCTGGGGCGCGGCGGGGTGACGGCCCGGGCCCTGTCTGTACGGGTACTGCGAGGGCCACCCCGGGCCGCCGTACCGGACGCCCGCCCACTCGCCCCTTCGGGCGGAACTGCGGCGCATGATCGACCACATGGGGCAGGTCGGCGCCGCGGTCGTGGGCGACCACTTCGACGTCGCCGCGAACGCGCTCGGCGCCCTGCTCTTCGCGCCGGTGCTGACGAGCCCCAGCGCGGCAACCGGCGCGATGCCGAACCTGGCGCGGCACATCTTCCTCGACCCGTCCGCCGCGGACTTCTCCCTCGACTGGGACGAGGTCGCCGCCGTCACCGCCGCCCAACTGCGTTTCGTACGCGCCCTGTCGCCCGAGGACGCGGAACTGACCGCGATCATGGCGGAGTTGGACGCGGGAAGCTCGGCCTTCCGGACGTACCGGTCCGCGGGCGACGTGGAGTTGCGCGCCTCCGGGACCAAGGTCGTGCACCACCCCGACTACGGCGTGCTGCACCTGCACCACGAGAACCTCGACCTGCCGGGTGACCCGCACCACCGCGTTCGTCCTCAGTCCCGAGCCGGACCCGGCCACAACCGCCGTGCGGGCGCGGCTCATGCGCGCGGGCGGCTCCCCGGCGTCCGGCCGAACGCCCGCCGGAAGACGTCGATGAAGGCGCTCGGCGAGGACCAGCCGCAGCGCGCGGCGACGGCCGTGACCGGCTCGCCCTCGCTGAGCAGCACCAGGGCGTGGTAGAGCCGTAGTTGGGTGCGCCACTGCGGAAAGGTCATGCCCAGCTCGTCCCGGAAGAGCCGGCTCAGCGTGCGCTCCCCGGCGCCGGCCGCGGCACCGAACCCGGCGAGCGAGCGGCCGTCCGCCGGATCGCGCTGGAGCAGTGCGCAGACCGCGGCCAGCCGCGGGTCGGACGGCATCGGCAGGTGCATCGGTTGCTGCGGCGAGGCGCGCAACTGGTCCAGCAGCACCGCCCGCATCCGCCGCCGCTCGGCCCCCGTGACCGGCGCGTCCTCCCGCGTGTAGGCGAGGATCAGCTCCCGCAGCAGCGGCCCGACGGTGAGGGCCGCGGGCGCGTCCAGGCCCAGCGGGTTGACGGACGCGGGCAGCCCGATGGTGTGCAGGTCGAGCCGCCCGTGCGCGCGGTGCGAGTGCGCGGTACCCGCCGGGACCCACAGCGCCCGGTTGCCGGGCGCGATCCACGTCCCCGCGTCCGTGGTGACGGTCAGGACGCCGCGCCCCGCGTAGTGGATCTGGTGCGCGCGGTGCACGTGCGCGTCGATTCCCTCCCCGGCGATGAGCGGCCGGACCGAGGTGGGCGGCGCGACCGTCGTCTCGGGCGGCGGCGTCGTCGTCGCCGCTGGCGGGCGGGGTGTTCTCGGCACGGCCGCACTGTACGCGGCGCGGCGGGCGGGTCTCCCGGAGCGGCGGCTCGCGGGTGCCGGGCGGGGCCCGTCCCACCTCTGGCGGTTTTTCGACAGCATCCGGCATTCTGCCGGAAGCGGTGACCTCGGCCCGCGGGCCACGATCGACGTCATGACCACCTCACGGCCTGTCGGCCCGCCCCCCGAACCGCTCGCCACCGGCCCCGCTCCGGCACTTGTCACAGGCCCCGCCGGGGGCGCCCCGCCCGAACCGCCGCCGCCCGCGGTCGACAAGCTGCCCGCGGTCGACAAGCCGCCCGCGGGGGGAAAGCAGCAGCGGGCGATCCTCACCCTCTCCGTCGGGCACGCGTGCGTGGACATCTACCAGGGGGCCGTGTCCGCGCTCGTCCCCTTCTTCGTCGCGGACCGCGACTACACCTACGCAGCCGCGTCCGGCGTCGTGCTCGCCGCCTCGCTGCTCTCCTCCCTCGTGCAGCCCGCGTTCGGCGCGCTCACCGACCGGCGGAGCATGCCGTGGCTGCTGCCGCTGAGCACCGCCCTGTGCGGGATCGGCATCGCGTTCAGCGGTGTCGGCAACTCGTACGCGCTGACGCTGCTGTGCGTCGCGATCGCGGGCGTCGGGATCGCCGCATACCACCCGGAGTCGGCGCGGGTCGCGCGGATCGCGAGCCGCGGCAGCCACACCGCGATGGGCTGGTTCTCGCTCGGCGGCAACATCGGCTTCGCACTCGCCCCGCTGCTGGTCACGCCCGTGATCGGGGCGGGCGGCCTGGGGGCCACACCCGTACTGGTGCTGCCCGCAGCGCTGGGCGCGGCGCTCGCGCTGATGGCCGTACGCCGCGGGTCGGCCGCCGCGGAGGGGCCCGGGACGCGTACGGCGAAGGCCGACGCGCGCCCCGACGACCGCCGCTCGTTCGTCCGCCTGACGCTCGCGATCGTGTGCCGGTCGGTCGTCTTCGTCGTCCTCGGCAGCTTCATCTCGCTCTACGCGCGCCAGCGCACCGGCGGCGGCACGGCGGCCGGGGCCGCTGCCCTCTTCCTGCTCTACCTCGGCGGCGCGGTCGGCACGGTGCTGGGCAGCTCGCTCGCCGCCCGCTGGTCCCGGGTCCGGGTCGTGCGCTGGTCGTACGTCGCGAGCATCGCGGCGGTCGCGGGCGTCGTCCTCGTCCCGGGCCCGGCGATCTACCTCTTCGTCGCCCTCGCCTCCGCGGGCCTCTACGTCCCCTTCTCCCTCCAGGTGACCCTGGGCCAGGACTACCTCCCCTCCCGCGTCGGCACCGCCAGCGGTGTGACGCTGGGCCTGGCGGTGAGCGTCGGCGGCGTCCTGAGCCCCGCGGTGGGCGCCCTGGCCGACGCGACGTCCCTGCGCACGGCCCTCCTCCCCCTGATCGCCCTCCCCGCCCTCGGCTGGCTCCTCACCCGCCCCCTCCCCGAACCCGCCCTCCCCGCCCAGCCGTAGCTGCGGCCGGGGGCTCGGGGCCGGGCACCGCCCTCTCAGGCCGCGTCGCGGAAAACCGCTCCCGGAGTGGCCCGTGCCGTGTCGGACAGGACGAAGGCCGCGTTCGGCCTGGCCCACATCAGTTCCACCCAGTCGCGGACGGTCGCACCCGCGGGCACGGGGACCAGTTCCTTCGGCCCCGTCAGCGGCTGGGTGGACATGCCCACCGCGAGGAGTTGGCCTGCGTCCGTGGTCGTTGCCAGAACGACGTCGTGCCCGTGGGCGACCATGCGTGCGAGGACGGAGGCCGCCGACTCGGACGGTGTGGCGAGGAGGATGACATGGCGGCCCTCGGCGTCACGTGTGCCGGGCTGTTCGGCGAGCTGCTGAAGGATGCCGACGGCGTGCGGCCGCTCGAACGCCTCCGCTATCCGGCGGCGTTCGTCGACGAGGTCGTCGTCCGGCGCGTCGAAGGTGAGCGGGACGGTCACGCTCGTGATCAGGGCGTGGTCGATCAGCGCCATCTCCGTGCGCGTCGGGTGGTGCAGCCCGTCGTCGAGGCCGAGAGCGCGGAGCCAGGTGTTCACTTCCGACCAGAGCCACACCATGGACCGGCCGGCCGTGCCTTCGGGGAGGGGGAAGGGGGTTCCGGCGCCCTGCCGTTCGCCCCTGACCCACTGGGCCACGTTCTGCCTGCTCCGTCCGCTCCGTTCGGCGATCTCGGGGATCCCGACCAGGTTGCGGTCGAGGCGCAGGACGCGCAGCCGCGGGGAGGCGCTGACGGCTTCGGTCGCCGCTTGCAGGGCTGCTCGTACGGCGTCGCTGCCGGTGCCGGTCACCGTGAGCAGATCGACGCCCCCGCCGCGGAAGAGCATGGCGTCAATCGCTTCCAGCGCCTCGACCGCATCGTCGTCGTCAACGCTCACGCCGGACACCACGAAGGTCAGCTCGTAGTCCATGTCTCCTCCTTCGCCGCCCAGCAGCATTGCAGAGGTGTTGTCATTCGTCAACGGACAAAGGGTGAGGAAAGCGAAGAAGCCGGGCTCACGGATGAGGTGGATCAGGTCGTCGCGTCGCGTTTCCTTGCCAGGCTGCGTTGTGGCGAATCCTCGGGCTTCGGGCATCGTGCGGCCGCCGAGCGGATACGTCTCGCGGCGGAACCGGGATTCGACGGGGTGCCGGGAACGGGGATCGTCGTGCAGCCGAGTGCGCAGGGGCAGTACAACCGTCCCTTGTGACCCTCGGTGTGTACCGACCAGCCCTTGGCCAGCAGCTCTTCGACGACCTCCCGGATCTCCTTCCTGAGTGAGGAGACCTTCAGATCCTTCCCGACCATGTCAGCCTCCCATGCGGACTCCGTGGGCACCGTTGCTGCGCCCTTCGCGACCGTCCACCGCGCCAGGGCATACGTCTGTCCTGTCTCGGATCGTGCGTTGATCCGATAGGGAGGCAATCCTAGTGCCGTGAGCTGACTCTCCGTTATGTCCCGCAACGAGTCCGCGGACCTGCGCGGAGGGGAGTTGAGCCGTGCGGGCCGGGCGCCCGGCCGGGCAGGAGGCCGCCCCGGTGCACCCGGCGCCGACTGCCGGAGCGGGCCGCGCAGAACGCTCCCCGGCTCCCGTGGGTGTGCGCTAGGTTGCCCGCCATGAGCGAAGCCAGGGAGTCCGCGGGCGTCCGGGGAGCGGGGGGAGACGGGGGAGCGGGCGGGGGCGTCGCGTGGCCGCCCGGTCCGATCCGTACCGCGCGGCTCGTCCTGCGGGCATCCGAGGCGCGTGACCGGGCCGCCTTCGTCGAGCTGTTCGCCTCGCCGGAGGTCGGCACGTACGTCGGCGGTGCGCAGCCGCGCGCGGAGCTGGAGCGCACCATGCCCGAGGTGCCCGGCAGGCGGCCCGGCTTCTTCGTGGCCGAGCTGGACGGCGAGACGATCGGCATGACGACCCTCGACGTCCGTGACCCCGCCCGCCCCGGCCACGTCCGCCCCGAACGCGGCGAGCACGAACTGGGCTACATGTTCCTGCCCCACGCCTGGGGCCGCGGCTACGCCACCGAGGCCTGCGCCGCGGCCCTCGCGTGGTTCGCCGCGGCCCACCCCGGCGAGCCCGTCCTCCTCACCGCCCAGACCGCCAACGTCCGCTCCCTGCGCGTCGCGGAGAAGCTCGGCTTCACGGAGGTGGAGCGCTTCCCCGAGTACGGCGCGGAGCAGTGGCTCGGTGTCTGGACCCCGCCGTCCGGCTGAACGCGCGTGCGAGGATCACGGCGTGACCGACCTGCGCTTCCGCCGTGCCGACGCCTCCGACCTGCCCACCCTCGTCCGGCTGCGTGACGACGCCGCCCGCTGGATGCTCACCCGTGGCGTCACCGGCCAGTGGCGTCCCGGCGAGCTGGACGAGGACCACTTCCGCCGCGTCATGTCGCACGGCGAGGTCTGGCTCGCCGAGTCCGGCGGCCGTCCGGCGGGCGCGTGGGAACTGTGGTGGCAGGACGAGGCCGCCTGGGGCCCGCAGCCCCCGGTCGCCGGGTACGTCCACCGGCTCATGGTCGACCGCGCGGCCGCCCGCCCCGGCACGGGCCGCCACCTCCTGCGCGCCGCCGAGTGCCGGGTGACCAAGGCCGGACGCTCCCTCGTCCGTCTCGACTGCCTGGCCTCCAATGCCCGCCTGACCGCCTACTACGCCGCCGACGGCTACCAGGTGGTGGGCCGCAAGGCGGGCAAACCCCAACCGGGCGCCGAGCCGAAGTCGTTCACCCTCCTGGAGAAGCACCTGGGCCCCGGCGGCGCGTAAAGGCCGTGGGGGCAGGGTCGGCGGTTCCGCGACATCACCCTCGCCGGACGAGGGTGATGTCGCCGACCTGCCAGCCTTCCGCGTGCGGGTCCTGCTGCACTCGTCACGAGACGGCAGGCTCCCCACAGGACGGACCCCATGGCCTCGACACCCACTGAGACCTCGACACGCGCCGAGATCCCCGAGACCACCCCGACCACCCCGACCACCGCGGCGATCGGGTGGCTGGCGGTGGTGTCGGTGACGCTGGGAATCTTCTCGATCGTCACGACCGAGATCCTGCCGATCGGTCTGCTCACCGACATCGGCTCCAGCTTCGCCCTCTCCGACGGCACGGCGGGGCTCATGATGACCGTGCCCGGGTTCCTCGCGGCCCTCTCGGCGCCGGTCGTCACCGTGGCGACGGCGCGGGTGGACCGGCGGCTGATGCTGGGCGTGTTCGTGTTCCTGCTGGCCGCGGCGAACTTCCTCGCCGCCGCGGCACCCGGCTTCTGGCTCGTCCTCGTCTCGCGCGTCGTCGTCGGTGTCGTCATCGGCGGCTTCTGGTCGATCGGCGCCGGACTGGCCGAGCGCCTGGTACCGGCCGCGTCGGTCGGGCGTGCCACGTCGGTCATCTTCTCGGCGGTACCGCTCGGTTCGGTGCTCGGCGTACCGGCGGGCACGTTCATCGGGGACCTGGCGGGCTGGCGCACCGCCTTCGTCGTGATGGGTGCCTTCACCGTCGGCGTGCTGGTCCTGCTCGTGCTGGTCGTCCCCCCGCTGCCGCCGCTGCGGACGACCCGTCTGCACGTGCTGCGCGGCATGCTCAAGAACGTCAACACGCGTTTCGCGCTGCTGCTGACCTTCCTGATCGTGCTGGCCCACTTCGGGACCTACACCTACGTCACGCCGTTCCTGGAGCGGGTCACGGGCGCCGACGCGCGGCTGATCACCGTCTTCCTGCTGGTCTACGGCGCCGCGGGAATCGTCGGCAACTTCCTCGCCGGGGCGGTGGTCGTACGCCGCCCCCGGGCCACTCTCGGGCTCGCGGCCGCCATGATCGCGGCGGCCACCCTGCTGCTGCCGGTCCTGGGCCACGGGCGGGCCGGCGCGCTGGCCCTCCTGGTCGTCTGGGGTACGGCCTACGGCGCCGTGCCGGTCGCGTCCCAGACATGGTTCGCCAAGGCGGCCCCGGACGCGCCCGAAGCGGCATCGGTGCTCTTCACGTCCTCCTTCCAGGCGACCATCTCCTTCGGCGCGCTGATCGGCGGAGTCGTGCTCGACCGCACCTCCCCCTCCACCGTCATGACCCTCGGCGGCCTGACCGCCGCACTCACCCTGCTGGCCACCTGGACCCACTCCGCCCGCCGCCACACCTGGCCGACCGGCACCGGAGGGCAGTGAGCGGGCTCCGTTCAGGGCGACTGCTGGATGACCTGCCAGACGACGATGCCGGACGTCTTCTTGTCGGCGGGTGTGTGGATCGCGGTCTCCGGAAGCCCGTCCTTCGCCGTCGTCTCCCCGTGCATCACGACCTTCTTGGAGGGCGTCAGCCTGGCACCGGCCTCCGCGCGGAGGACCTGCGTGGGGAAGGAGACGGTGGGCTGTGCGCTCGGCGAGTGCGAGGCTTCTCCGCCGCCCGAGCCGCCGCCCGAGCCGCCGCCGCAGGCGGCGACGGCAGTGAGTGCCGAGCCTGCTACCAGGGTGGCCCACCAGCGTTGCGGGACCCTCGTGCGTGGCCTCCAGATTCTCCGACGTTGAGGGTTGTCTACCACTGGCAGCCCTCGTGGAGCCGGAGTGCCGGTTCTCACTTGTATCACTTTGTCCACTGTGGTCACGGCGTCATGCAAGGCTTGACCGATCGTGAAAGGGGGGCATGGCCAAGAGTGATGAACCGATGGTGGACAACCCGCAGCGGCAGGCCCTGGAGACGCGCAGTTCTCGGGCATCGACCCGGCGCGGCTGCCCACCACCATCTCGACCCTCGACGCGGACCGCGACCGGCTGCGCTCAAGCGCCACCTCGTACAAGTCGCAGTTCGAGCAGCACGGCCTGGACACCCAGCCGCTGACGAAGTTGCTCGGCACGCCTCGTGGGTCGACGAGATGAACGCCTCCCGGACAGCCCTCGTCGAAACAGCGGTGGGGCTCGCTGCAGGTGGCCCCACCGCCGCCATCGACACGGCGAAAGAGACCGGGCAGGAACTCGCCCTCAGCACGCTGACCGGCTGGATCACCAACACGATGACGGTCAAACCGGACGACGCGCCTCACGACCTCCTGGCGTCGATCAAGGGCGTGGAGGACGCGGACGTCAAACAGGAAGGGACATGGACCGGCGCCATGAACCACGCCGCCGCTGACATGGTCGCCGACGGCTTTCCGCAGCCGACCCTAGTGCCGGTGTCGTTCGGCCTGGAGCACCAGAAGGAGAGAACCTACACAGGAGACCCCTACGGCCAGGTCGGGAAAAACAGCGTGAAGCCACCGCCGCCCGTCTACATTCACGGCCACGGCGCGCCGGACGACTTCGTCCAGGCAATCGCCCGCAACAACGGCGAGGTGGACGTACAGAAGATGACCCCGGCGCAACGCGATGCCTACACGAGGTGGCTGCACGACCCCGCGGTCGTGGCCAAGATGAGCAAGGACGGCCTCTGGACGCAGGCGATCGGCCAGAACGCCAGATCCTAGAACGCTCAGCTTCCCCTCGGCACCTCGACGCCGTAGGACGGTACGTACGCGGTGTCTCTCGCCAGGCGCAGGTCGTAGCCGGTCGCGGTCGCGACCGCGACGCTGCCACTTCGCAATGGCGCCGGGCGCGTTACGCAACGAGGCGGGGCCACGGGACGCCATCCCGTGGCCCCGCCTCGGCAGGGTCTCAGACGGTGTGGGCCTGGGCGAAGCCCAGGAAGTGGGACCACTCGGCGGGGGAGAAGGCGAGTTGGGGGCCTGCCTTGTCCTTGGAGTCCCGGACGTGGACGGTCTCGGGGCAGGACGCGACCTCGACGCAGTCGCCGTCCTGGCTGCCGCTGTAGCTCGACTTGTGCCAGGAGAGGGCGACCTCGATGCAGTTGTCGCCCGAGCTGCCGCTGTAGCTGCTCTTGAACCAGGTGAGGTCGGTGGTCATAGCTCTCCTCGCAGTCGCAACAGCAGGCTCCTGGACTCCTCGGGGGTGAGGGCCTGCGAGCGCAGTTTTGCATACCGCATCTGGAGGATGCTGACCACTTTGGAGTCGGAGATGAGCTGGCCTGTGCTTTGTCCTTCAGCGTAGGCGAGCCACCTGCTGTCGGGCGTCTCCAGCAGCTGGATCGGTCCGCCGATGCCAGGGTGCACTCCCGTGGCAAGGGGCAGTACCTGGATCTCGACGTTGCGCTGCTTGCCGACCTCCAGGAGGTGGTCGATCAGCTCCAGGGTCGCCTCGCGACCACCGGTCTGCCGTAGGAACAGGTGCTCGTCCAGGATGAAGCTGAAGGCTGTGTTCGGGCGTTCGCTGAGCAACTGCCCACGTTCCGCTCGCGCGGCCCACTGGTTGTCGATTTCCTCGTCGCTCAGCGGAGGCAGTCGCTCCTCGAACAGCGCGCGGGCGTACGCCTCGGTCTGGAGCATCCCCGGGATGAAGCGGCACTCGTACACGTGCACATTGACTGCCGTCTTCTCCCTCCGCGCCCACTCGCGGAACCAACTCGCCAAGCCCGGCTGGCGAGCCACATGCCGCAGCGCCTTCCGCAACGCGCCCGTACCGCCGAGGTGGGGCTCGGCCCGTTCCGCGAAGTCGGGGTCCGGCATGCGCCGGCCCTGTTCGATCGAGGCGACCGTGTGCGGGGAGAGGCCGACGTGGGCGCCCAGCTCCTCCCGCGAGAGGCCGGAGAATTCGCGTAAAGCCATGACGACGGCGCCGAACGTCTTCAGGCTGTCCGAGGGCTCGGGCTCACCTCCGCCCGCGAACGTACCGCTGGACGTCACGTTGGCCGTCATAGGCCACCTCCCGCACACTGGACCCCGCAGGGTCACTCCGCTGGAGGACATGCTCACCCTGGGTGATGCGTACTGTCCACAGTTTGTGCACGTACGCTTGCTCAGCGTACGCGGTTCGGTGCTGGGATCGCGGGCGCTGAGCAGGGCACATTGGGCTCCATGACGACTCACGCAGCTCCCCAACTGCCGTGTGCAGAGGGTGAGTTCAGGCAGCAGTTCAGTTCGACCCGGCGCGGGGCGCGGCTCGCGCGGCAGCTCGCGCTCTATCAGCTCAGCACGTGGGGGATCCCGCACACGATGACGGTCTTCGACGCGGCGGAGATCGTCGTGGGGGAGCTGGCGGCGAACGCGGTGACCCACGGGTGCGTGGCCGGGCGGGACTTCGAGGTGATGATGCGGCTGCGCGACGCGACGTTGCGGATCGAGGTGTCCGACACGCGCACCGAGCGGCGGCCGCCGGGGCCGGGGGCGCTCACGCCGCCGCCCGAACTCGGGGAGAGCGGACGCGGGCTGCTGCTCGTGGAGGCGCTCGCGGACCGCTGGTCGGTACGGGACCGGGTGCCGGTCGGCAAGACGGTGCGGGCCGAACTCGACATCCCGCTGCCGCCGGTACGGCCGCGTACCCGGGACTGAGTCCCGAGGCCGCCGGTGGTCCGGGTGGGTAAGGTCGGGCGATCGGCCCAGGCACGTCGTGGGGGAGGCGCAGGGGATGTCCGAGCCGGACCAGCGGCGGATCCGGGAACTGCGCGCCCGTGCGCAGGCCGTGGGCGGCGGCGTGCGGGAGGACAGCCCCGCGGACGTCGTACGACGGGTGTTCGCCGTCCAGGCGCAGGACGCCGGGGCCGCCGCGCTGGGCATCAGGGCGCGCGGCCACGGGATCACCGCGGAGACGGTACGGGCCGCGTACGAGGACGAACGCGGCATCGTCCGGGGCTGGTTCCTGCGCGGGACACTGCACACGGTGCCTGCGGCCGACGCCCGCTGGCTGCTGCGGCTGCTCGCCCCCGGCATCCTCGCCGCGACCGTCCGCCGCTACGGCCAACTCGGCCTGGACGACGTGACGCTGGCCGCCTCCGACGAACTGCTGGGCCGCACCGTGGCGGCACAAGGCCCGCTCACCCGGGCCGAGTTGACGCAAGTCCTGGGCCCGCTCGGCATCCCAGCGAAGAGCCAGGCCCCCTTCCACCTGATCCGGCACGCCGCACTCACCGGCGTCCTCTGCCACGGCCCGCAGCGCGCGGGCGAGGCCACGTACGTCCTGCTCGACGACTGGCTCCCGCCCACCGCCGGGCCCGAGGGAGACGCCGCCGAGGCCGAACTCGCCCGCCGCTACCTCGCCGCCTACGCGCCCGCCACCCCCGAGGACTTCGCCACCTGGTCCGGCCTCCCCGTCACCCGGGCCCGCCGCGCCTGGCAGGCTCTGGCCGCGGAGGGCACCACCACCCCGTACGACGCGACCCTCACCACGCTGGCCGCCGCCCCCGCACCGGAGCCGCCCGCGCCGGGCACCCCCGACGTACGCCTCCTCCCCGCCTACGACGGCTACCTCCTCGGCCACCGCACCCGCGCCACCTCCGTCCCGGCCCCCCACGAATCCCGCGTCTGGCCCGGCGGCGGCATCATCCGCCCCACCGTCCTCGTGGACGGCCTCACCGTCGCCACCTGGACCCGCACCTCCACCAAACCCCTGATCAACGTCGATCCCTTCGCCCCCCTCCCGCCCGAACTCGCCGAGAGCGTGGCCCGCGAGTCGGCGGCGGTGACGGCGTTCCTGCGCCCCGAGGCGTAAGGCATCCCGGGGAACCGGCAGCGGCAATGGCCTGTTCCGGCACGCGCGGACCCCAGCACGGCGAGTAGCATGTTTCACTACAGTCCGTAACTGTTGGGGTGCCAGGAGGCGGTCATGACTCGTGCGTGGGAAGCGGATCCGGCGGCGTTATTCGTCCGACGGCTGGGGAAGTCGGCGGCGGAGACGGGCAATTCGAAGGACGACAACGACTGCCCGGACATCTGGCAGCTGTCCAACGGTGACATCGCCGTCATCGGACGTGACCTCACCTCCGGTTACGCGGGTCGCCTGCCAGACGGTGTGTCGCTCGGCGCGGACGAGCGCCTGGTCGTGATTCCCGGCAACATGCTCAGCGCGGCGAAGGTGGATATCCCTGATGCTTGATCTGTACGTCCCCGAACTGCCCGCCGGACCAGGCGAGTGGCTTACCCGGCTGGAGTACAAGCGGGACTTTGGCGAGCGGCGTGCCGTGGTGCAGAACGGCAACTCGTGGAAGCTGGAGCGACGGCAGCACTTCGAGGAAGTCGATGCCAGCAGGGATGCTCTGAGGCGTGGCGACTGGGCGGAGGCTCTGCGGCTGTTCGAGGCGGATCGGGACGAGGTCCGCGCGGCGGCACAGGCCGAGGCGGCGAAGGGCAACGCCTTCTACCGGCTGCGAGTGGTGGAGGAGCCGCTGACGCCGTACATGCAGTGGGAGCTGCACTGGCTGGCCCTGCGCGCGGAGTGCGGTCACCAAGTGCGCGTGCTTCCGGCCGCGAGCGTGCTGGCAGCCGAAGCGGACGGAATGCTCCCGGAGTTGACGCTCATCGACGGCCGCACGCTCTTCCGGGTCGTCTACACGGACGAGGGCGCCACCGAAGGCGCCGTCCGCTACACCGATCCGGAAATCGTGCGGCCGTGGGAGAACTACCTGCGCGAGCTGTACGGGGCGGCCGAGGACATCCTCACCTATTTCCCCCGCGCGGTCGCGCCGCTTCCTCCACCTCCGGCAGCATGAGCGCGGACAGCGGGGGGACGTCGTCGGAGTCGCACAACGACCTTTCAGGAACGTCCTCGCGCGATGTGGTGCAGGCCGGGAGCGTCACTGGCGGAGTCCACTTCCACCAGGACGCTGGTGGCCGACGCCTGCCGACACCGCGGCAGTTGCCCGCCGGTGTCCACGGTTTCGTCAATCGCAGCGCCGAGCTCGCGGAGCTGGACGCGCTGGTGGCTGACGGGACAGTCGTGTCCCTGCATGTGATCGCCGGGACGGCCGGTGCGGGGAAGACATCGCTGGCGCTGCGGTGGGCGCATCGGGTGAAGGACCGTTTCCCGGACGGGCAGTTGTTCGTCAACCTGCGCGGTTACGACGCCGGCGAGCCGGTCACGGCAGAACAGGCGTTGCGCGGGTTCTTGCGGGCGCTCGGCGTCCCGGCTGCCGAGGTGCCCGGTGATGTGGACGGCGCCGCAGCGCTGTACCGGTCCCTGCTGGCCGAGCGGCGCGTCCTCGTCCTGCTGGACAACGCGGCCACCGCGGGCCAGGTGCGGCCGCTGCTGCCAGGCAGCGGGGACAGCCTGGTACTGGTGACGAGCCGGAGCCGGTTGTCAGGTCTCGCGGTACGGGACGGGGCGCGGCGCATCACGCTGGGCACGCTGCCCGAGCCGGAAGCGGTCGCCCTGCTCCAGGCGGTGACAGCCGCACACCGCTCCGCTGACGACGTGGAGCAGCTCGCCGAACTGGCCCGGCTGTGTGCCAGGTTGCCGCTGGCGCTGCGGATAGCGGCCGAACGTGCCGCCAGCCACCCGCACATGAGGCTGGACGAGTTGATCGCGGACCTGCGGGACGAGTCGGGGCTGTGGGACGCGCTGAGCACCGGAAGTGAAGAAGAGGCCGAGGCCGTACGGACGGTCTTCGCGTGGTCCTACCGCGCGCTGTCCGAGCCCGCCGCCCGGCTCTTCCGGCTGCTCGGCCTCCACCCGGGAGTCGACTTCGGGCTGAACTCCGCCGCCGTCGTGGCCGACCTGAACACGGGGAAGGCCCGGCAACTCCTCGACGACCTCGTGGGCGCCCACCTCCTGGAGCAGACCGCCCCCGACCGCTACCAGTTCCACGACCTGCTGCGCGCCTACGCCACCGACCAGGCCCAGACCGAGGAGTCTCCCGAGGACCGGCTGGCCACGCTCCGCCGCCTCCTCACCTGGTACCTGCACGCCGCCGACACCGCGCAGGACTGGATCTCGCCGAGCGAGGACCATCTCGACCTGCCGCGGCACGCGCTGGACTCCGTTGACCTGCTGACCTTCCCCGACTACAACGCCGCCGTCGACTGGACCGAGCGCGAGCTGGACACGCACTCGCGGATGGTCTCCGGGGCAGCGGGAATCGGCGACGACCGGCTCACCTGGCAGCTCGCCGATACCCTGTGGCAGGCCTGGCCGCCGTCCGCCGCCCGCGCGGACTGGACGGGCATCGGGCACGCCGGGGCCGACGCCGCGGCACGCGAGCAGGAGCCGGTGGTGCGGCTGCGCCTGCTCACCCGGCTCGGCATGGCCTACCGCGGATGCGCCCGCTACGACGACGGCATGGAGTGCCTGCGCCTGGCCCTTGAGCTGGCGCGCACGACACAGCGTCGCTCCGACGAGGCAAGAGTGCGTAACGTCATCGGGCTGATCCACCTCCGGAAGCGCGAACTCAACCTGGCCAGCGCCCAGTTCCGTGAAGCCGCGGCGATCCTGCGCGACCTCGGGGGCCAGCGGCTGCTCGGCAGTGTCCACGCCAACGTGGCCGCCGCCTGCTACCGGGCCGGGGAGCTGACCGAAGCGGCGTCGGCGCTCCGGCTCGCCGAGGACGCCCACCGCGCGTCCGGCGACCGGGGTGGCATCGGGAACGTCCTCCGGCTGCGGGCCGAGTTGCATCTGGCAGCCGGGCGGCGGGACGAGGCCATGGCGGACGCCTGGCAGGCCATGGACATCGCCCTGAGCCTGCGGGACCACACGCTTGAGGCTTATTGGCTCATCACCCTCGGCGACGCCCAGCGCGCCACCTCCGCCCACGGCGACGCCCTCGCCTCCTTCCAGCGCTCGGCGATGCTGCACCGCAGACTCGGTGACCGCAGCCGCGAGGCCCTCGCGTGGCGCGGCACCGCGCTGACGTATGCGGCCACCGGGCGCGGGGAGGAAGCCGCGGGCTTCCTGCGGCAGGCGGCCGCCGCGCACCGTGCGCTCGGGGACGGGTGGGAGGAGGCCGTCGATCTCGACCACCTCGCCGGGCTCGTCGCGGAGGACGACGCCCGCGCGCACCTGGCCCGTGTGCTGGAGCTGATCGCGCCGTACGGCGACCCGCGGGCCGAGGCGCTGCGGGGCCGCGCGCGGGGTGCGGCGGGGGAGTGAGGGTACAGGCTCGGGCCGGGGGCGCACACGGTTGGGGGGTTTGCGGGGGCAGGTGACGGAATCGGGGAGCGGGGCGGTGCCGGGTCGGGCACAGTCTGAGTATGAGCGGTTACGAGGACAGCGTGCCCGCGTATCTGACGGTCCGGATGACCGCCCCCGAGGGGCCGATCGCCGCGCTCGCCGACGAGGAGGCGTGGTACGCCCGGGAGCGGTATCCGGATCTGCTCGGGGCGGGTATGGCCGAGTACTTCTGGGCGCGCGAGTTGGAGACCGGCGGGTGGGAACTCTGCGAGTACGGCGGCAGTTGGCCGCAGCAGGCGCGTGACTCGCTCGGCTCGCACTTCCGGCTGAACGCCCAGCGCGCGGGCAAGGGCGGCGACGCCAACGCCCAACGCCGCTGGTTCGCCGCGGCGTTGCGGATGGACCGCGAGGTCGTCAACGAGGTCTCCGTGCTCGGTGAGCGCTTCCGTATCGTCCGCGCCGCGCACTTCATCCGCTCCGGACCGGCCGGGCCCGAACCGCCGCGGCCCACCGACCCCGACCCCGCGGAGGTCGGGGACGGCCACCGGGTGCCCTCGCGGACCAAGGGCTTCGTCGTCGATCCGCTCACCGGCACGGGCATGTCGGACGGCATCCTCAAGCTCGACCTGCTGCCCATGGCGCCCGTCCTCAGGGACGCCCCCGAGGAGATGAACGACGAGGCCCGCGCCGCCATCCACCGCTACCCCGGGGGTGTGCTGCTGCCCGCCGCCTTCGTCATCTCCGCCCGGGTGAACGGGCGGTGGGGCTTCCACCAGCCCGGCAGCATCTACTCGACCCCGCAGGGCGCGCGCGACTCCCTCGCCTTCTGGCTGCGCGTGATGGAGCCCTTCCAGCAGCGGATGCCGGAGGAGCAGAAGGCGGAGTACGTCGCCGCCGCGGACCGGCTGGACGAGAAGCGGTCCAACGTCGTCACGATCGACGGCCACCGCTTCCGCATCACGCGCGTGGAGCGTCTCGTCCGTATCGGACCCGACGGGCCCGAGCTGCCCCGGCCCTCCGACTACGACCCCGAGGTGCCCGTCGAGGTGCAGACCCGGCAGTTGCGCGAGGAGGGCGTCATCGACGAGGACGGCAACGACCTGCGTCCCGAGCGGCCCGACCCGCGCGCGGACGAGCTGCGCCGGCTGTGGCAGGAGGAGGAAGCCCGGCGCGTCGCCTGGCAGGCCGCCCGCAAACGCGCACGGGCCGCGGCCGCGGGCCCCTCACCCGATCCCGACCCGGACCCGGATCCCACCCCGGACCCCGATCCGGCCTGACCCACCTCGCGACCCGCCGGGACGGCCGCCCCGCCCCGCCCCGCACCCGACCAGGGCCCGCCCCGCGCGAGAAGCCCGTCCCCCGACGGGGCGGCCGCGCCCCCATGACGCGGCCGCCCCAGCCTGTGCGGCCCCCGGCCCCCGGCCCCTACCGAGCAGCGGAGTGCACCGTCGTGCACCGGCCGTACGCCCTCGCCGGGAAGCCCTGCGGCGGACCGCGTCCGCCGGGCCGGGGACATCTCTTGACGGATACCCTGTGAGCGCTAACAATGACAGACCAGCACAGAGATCGGAGAACCATGTCGCAGACCGCGCAGACCACCGGCCAGCCACGCCGGGCGCCGACCATGGCGGACGTCGCCAAGGTCGCCGGCGTGTCGCACCAGACCGTCTCGCGCGTGCTGAGCAACCACCCCAATGTACGGGACACCACCCGCGCCGAGGTGCTGCGGGCCATCGAGCAGCTCGGCTACCGGCGCAATTCGTCGGCCCGCGCGCTGGTGACCCGGCGCACGCTCACGCTCGGCGTCGTCGCGTGCAACCCCACGCTCTTCGGGCCCGCCAGCACCCTGTTCGGGCTGGAGGAGGCCGCGCGGGACGAGGGGTACATGGCCTCGGCGGTCACGCTGCGGCGCTACACCGCCAAGGCGCTGGAGGAGGCGATCGACCACCTCAGCGAGTGGGGCGTCGAGGGCATCGTGGTGATCGTGCCGCACCGCGAGGCCGTGGCCGCGCTCGCCGAACTGCGGCTGCCCTTCCCGGTCGTGACGGTCGAGGGCGGGCACTCGCTGCCGATAGCGGGGGTGTCGGTCGACCAGGAGCTGGGCGCGCGGCTGGTCACCGGCCACCTGCTGGGCGCCGGGCACCGCACGGTGTGGCACGTGGCCGGGCCGCCGAACTGGCTGGAGGCCGAGGCGCGCGTCAAGGGCTGGCGCGAGACGCTGGAGGAGGCCGGGGCCGAGGTGCCGCCGCCGCTGGTGGGGGACTGGACACCGCTGTCGGGCTACCGCGCGGGCCAGGAGCTGGCCGGACGGGTCGCCGCGGGCGCGGCGCGGCGCAACTCCGCCGACGTGACCGCGGTCTTCGTGGCCAATGACCAGATGGCGCTCGGCGTGCTGCGGGCCTTCCGCGAGGCGGGCCTGTCCGTGCCGGGGCAGGTGGCGATCGCGGGCTTCGACGACATCCCGGAGGCCGAGTTCTTCGCGCCACCGCTCACGACCGTACGGCAGGACTTCGCCGCGGTCGGCCAGGCCAGCATCCGCCTGCTGGTCAACCGCCTCGAATCGGGCGGCGGTCCGGGCCCTGCCCCGGGCGCGGACGCCGAGGTCGAGCGCGTGGTGATCGAGCCCCGGCTGATCGTACGGCGCAGCAGCACGTCGCTGTGACGGCGGCGGCGACGCGGACGAGGCCCCCGGCCGCGCGCCTCCGTCCCCGCCCTCGTCCCCGCCCTCGTCCCCGCCGGACCGGCCGCCTCCCGGCCGTCCGTCCGCCCGCCGCACGGCCCGCACCGAACCGCACCCGCCCGTACGACCCGCGCCGCACCGCACGTACGCGGCGCGCGCACCCCGCACTCCCCGCACACGCAGCGGCGACCGCATCCCTCCACCCTCGGGAGATCCGCACATGACGCACACCAGCACGACACCGCCCGCCGACGCGGTCACGGTCGGCATCGACTTCGGGACGCTGTCCGGGCGGGCTCTTGTCGTCGCCGTCGCAGACGGCCGTGAACTGGGCAGCGCCGTCCACGAGTACACGCACGGCGTCGTCGAGTCCGCGCTGCCGGACGGAGGTCCGGCGCTGCCGCCGGACTGGGCGCTGCAGATACCGCAGGACTGGCGGGACGTGCTGCGCTTCGCCGTGCCGCGCGCGCTGGAGGCGGCCGGTGTGCGGGCGGACCAGGTCATCGGCGTGGCGGTCGACTTCACCTCCTGCACGGTCCTGCCGACGACGGCCGACGGCACTCCGCTCAGCGAGCTGCCCGCCTTCGCGGGGCGCCCGCACGCCTACCCCAAGCTGTGGAAGCACCATGCCGCGCAGCCGGAGGCCGACCTCGTCGTCCGGCGCGCGGAGGAGACCGGGCAGCCGTGGCTGGCCCGCTACGGCGGCAAGGTCTCCAGCGAGTGGCAGTACGCCAAGGCCCTGCAACTCCTGCGCGAGGAACCGGAGATCTACGCGGCCGCCGAGCGCTGGATCGAAGCGGCCGACTGGATCGTGTGGCAGCTCACCGGCGCGGAGAACCGCAACCTGTGCACCGCGGGCTACAAGGGCATGTACCAGGACGGCAGTTACCCGGACGAGGACTTCCTCGCCGCCCTCCACCCGGACTTCGCGGGCTTCACCGCCAAGGTGGACCACCCGCTGTCCCAACTCGGCACCAGCGCGGGCACGGTGACCGCGGCCGCGGCCGAACTGACCGGGCTGCGCGAGGGGACGGTCGTCGCGGTCGGCAACGTCGACGCGCATGTCACCAGCGCCGCCGCCCAGGCCCTGGAGCCCGGCCACATGCTGGCCATCATGGGCACCTCGACCTGTCACATCATGAACTCCGCGGTCTTCGCCGAGGTCCCGGGCATGTGCGGGGCGGTGCGCGGCGGTGTGGTGCCGGGGCTGTGGGGCTACGAGGCGGGCCAGTCCGGGGTCGGCGACATCCTCGCGTGGGCGGTGCGCACCACGCTGCCGCACGAGTACGCCGCCGAGGCACGGCGCCGGGGGATCTCCCCGCACGAGCTGCTCACCGAGAAGGCCGCGGCCCAACCGGTCGGCGGGCACGGCCTGATGGCGCTCGACTGGCACAGCGGCAACCGCTCGGTGCTGGTCGACCACCACCTGTCCGGGCTCGTCGTCGGCCTCACGCTCGACACCCGGCCCGAGGACGTCTACCGCGCGCTGATCGAGGCCACGGCCTTCGGTACGCGCACCATCGTCGAGACCTTCGAGCAGTCGGGCGTACCGGTCGCCGACTTCACCGCCGCGGGCGGGCTGCTGAAGAACACCTTCCTGATGCAGACGTACTGCGACGTGCTCAACCGCCCGATCAACGTGCTCGCCTCCGACCAGGGCCCCGCGCTGGGCGCCGCGATCCACGCGGCCGTCGCGGCGGGCGCCTACCCGGGCATCAGGGAGGCCTCGGCCGTCATGGGCCGCATCAAGCGCGCGGCCTACACCCCGGACCCGGTCCGGGCCGCCGCCTACGACCTGCTCTACGCCGAATACCGCACGCTGCACGACCACTTCGGGCGCGGCGGCAGCGCCGTCATGCACCGGCTGCGCGCCCTGCGGACCGCCCGGTGAGACGGCGGAGGCCCGGTTCGGGTCCCGGACCCGGTCCTGGTCACGGAACAGGCCCCGGGTCCGGGCGCGGGGAGCCCGGCCCCGCGCCCTCGCCCGCCCCGGACCCTCGCCGTACGCCCCGCGCGGCCTGCCGACAGCCGGAATGTTAGCGATCACTATTTTCTGTTAGCGCTCACTATTCAGAGACGAGGTACCCCGCCATGAGCAGCAGCAGCCCCCCTCCGGCGCCCGCCGGCGATCCGCTCGACCGGTTGCGGCGCCAGGTCAGCGATCTGCACCAGGAGCTGGTGCGCTACCAGCTCGTCGTCTGGACCGCCGGGAACGTCTCCGCGCGCGTCCCCGGCGCCGACCTGTTCGTGATCAAGCCCAGCGGTGTCGACTACGACGCGCTCACCCCGCAGAACATGATCGTGTGCGACCTGCGAGGGCGCGTCGTCGAGGGCGAGTTGTCGCCGTCCTCGGACACCGCGGCGCACGCGTACGTCTACCGGCACATGCCGGAGGTCGGCGGCGTCGTCCACACCCACTCCACCTACGCGTGCGCGTGGGCGGTGCGCGGCGAGCCCGTGCCGTGCGTCCTGACCGCGATGGCCGACGAGTTCGGCGCCGAGATACCCGTCGGACCCTTCGCGCTCATCGGTGACGACTCGATCGGCCGCGGCATCGTCGAGACCCTGCGCGGCCACCGCTCGCCCGCCGTCCTCATGCAGAGCCACGGCGTCTTCACCGTCGGCAAGGACGCCCGCGCCGCGGTCAAGGCCGCGGTGATGTGCGAGGACGTCGCCCGCACCGTGCACATCTCGCGTCAGCTCGGCACCCCGCTGCCCATCCCGGGCGCCGACATCGACCGCCTGTACGACCGCTACCAGAACGTCTACGGCCAGCAGCCGCCCGCACCGCCCACCGCACCGTCAGACGGCAGGTCCGCCGCACCGTCCGACGGCACGCCCGCCCAGCCCCCCGCCCCCGGGGGCGACCGCCCCGCCGACCGAGGAGTCACCGCATGACAGCCGCGTCCACGCCGCCGCCCGCCGCCGAGCGCGAGGTCTGGTTCCTCACCGGCAGCCAGGGCCTCTACGGGCCCGGCACCCTCGCGCAGGTGGCCGAGCAGTCGCAGGCCATCGCCGCGCGGCTCGCCGCCCTCCCGGGCTCGCCCGCCCGCGTCGTGTGGAAGCCGGTCCTCACCGACTCCGCGGCCATCGTCGCCACCGTCCTCGCCGCCAACGCCGACGACGCGTGCGTCGGCCTGGTCGCCTGGATGCACACCTTCTCGCCCGCGAAGATGTGGATCTCCGGGCTCGACCTGCTGCGCAAGCCGCTGCTCCACCTGCACACCCAGGCCAACGTCGAACTGCCCTGGTCCAGCATCGACATGGACTTCATGAACCTCAACCAGGCCGCCCACGGCGACCGCGAGTTCGGCTACGTGCAGGCCCGGCTCGGGGTGGCCCGCAAGACCGTCGCGGGCCATGTCTCCGACCCGGCGGTGGGTGAGCGCGTCCACGCGTGGATGCGGGCCGCGATCGGCGCCGCCACCCTGCGCACGCTGCGCCTCGCCCGGTTCGGCGACAACATGCGGGACGTCGCCGTCACCGAGGGGGACAAGGTCGAGGCGCAGCTGCGCTTCGGGGTGTCCGTCAACACCTACGGCGTCAACGACCTCGTCGCGGCGGTGGACGGCGCGAGCGACGCCGAGGTCTCCGCGCTCGTCGGGGAGTACGCCGACACCTACCGGCTCGCCCCCGAACTCGCCCCCGGCGGCGACCGGCACGACTCCCTGCGCTACGCCGCCCGGATCGAACTCGGCCTGCGCGGCTTCCTCGACGACGGCGGCTTCGGCGCCTTCACCACCAACTTCGAGGATCTCGGCGGGCTGCGGCAGCTCCCGGGCCTCGCCGTCCAGCGGCTCATGGCCGACGGCTACGGCTTCGGCGGCGAGGGCGACTGGAAGACGTCGACGCTGCTGGCGACCGTCAAGGCGATGGCCGTCGGGCTGCCCGGCGGCACGAGTTTCATGGAGGACTACACCTACCACCTCGTGCCCGGCGAACAGCTCATCCTCGGCGCGCACATGCTGGAGGTGTGCCCCACCATCGCGGCACGGCAGCCGAGTTGCGAGGTCCACCCGCTCGGCATCGGCGGTCGCGAGGACCCGGTGCGGCTCGTCTTCGACGCCGCCCCCGGGCCCGCGGTCGTCGTGGGCCTGGCCGACATGGGCGACCGCTTCCGGCTCGTCGCCAACGCCATCGAGGTCGTGCCGCCCGCCGAGCCGCTGCCCGCGCTGCCCGTCGCCCGCGCGGTGTGGCGCCCGGAACCCGACCTGCGCACCTCCACGGAGGCCTGGCTCACCGCGGGCGGCCCGCACCACACCGTCCTCTCGACGGCGATCGGCCCGGAGGAGCTGGCGGACCTCGCGGACATCCTCGCGACCGAACTCCTCCTGATCGACGCGGACACCTCGCTGCGCCGCTTCACCCAGGAGATCCGCTGGAACCAGGCGTACTTCCGGCTGGCGCGGGGCCTGTAGGCGTCCGCGCCCGCCGCCGGGGCGGCCGCTCCGGGCGCGGCGGCCGTCCCGGAGCGGCCGCCGCGCCCGTCGCCGCCCGTCGTATTTCCCGTTCGGCCGCGCCGACCCGCCGGCCACTTCGCCCTTCGCCCCCTCCGTCCCCCTCCGCCGGTTGCGCGCGTACGGGCGGCCGTGCGCGATGTCGTCTCGCGTCCCCTCTTGCCTTCTCCATACCCCCCAGGGGTATATTACCGACTCCGAGATACCCCCACCCGGTATAGGAGGCACGTCATGGACACCCGGCAGGACACCCCCCACCAGGCCCCGCGGAAGGCTGCGCGAGGCGCCCCGCAGGACGCACCCCACCCCCGGCGGTGGACCGCCCTCACGCTCATCGCGCTGGCGCAGTTCATGGTGATCATGGACACCTCGATCATCGGCGTGGCCCTGCCGAAGATGCGGGCCGACCTGAACTTCTCCGCCGAGAACCTGAGTTGGGTCTTCAACGCCTACGTCATCGCCTTCGGCGGACTGCTGCTGCTCGGCGGGCGGCTGTCCGACCTGCTGGGCGCCAAGCGGGTCTTCGCCGCCGGATGGGCGGTGCTGGCCGCGGGCTCGCTCGTCGCGGGACTCGCCGGGCAGGCCGGGACCGAACTCGCCGGGCGCGCCCTGCAGGGCGCAGGCGCCGCGCTCATCGCCCCCGCCGCGCTCACGCTGCTCATGACGCTCTTCGGCTCCCGGCCCGCCGAGCTGGGCAAGGCCTTCGCGCTGTACGGGGCGGCGGCCCCGGCCGGCGGCACCGCGGGCGTCTTCCTCGGCGGCGTGATCACCCAGTACGCGGACTGGAGTTGGGTCTTCTTCGTCAACCTCCCGATAGCCGCCCTCGTCCTCGCGCTCACCCCCGCCGTCATGCCCGCCGCGCCCGTGCGCCGCGGATCGGTGGACTGGGCCGGGGCGCTCACCGTCACCGCCGGGCTCGCGACCACGGTCTACGCGGTGGTCCGCGCGCCCGAGACGGGCTGGGGCGCCGCCCGCACCTGGCTGGTGCTCGTCGCCGGACTGCTGCTCGTCGGCGGCTTCGTCGCCCTCCAGGCGCGGCGCCGCGAGCCGCTGATGCGGCTGGGCGTGTGGCGCAGCCCGGGGCTGGCCGGGGCGAACCTCGCCCAGCTCCTCCTGGCGGCGGCCTGGATCCCGATGTGGTTCTTCCTCAACCTCTACCTCCAGCAGGTCCTGGGGCTCGGCGCGTTCGCCTCGGGTGCGGCGCTGCTGCCCATGACCGGGGCCGTGATGGTGATGATGATCGTGCTGGCGCCGCGCCTCATCGTCCGCTTCGGGCCGAAGCCGCTCGTCGTGACCGGTCTGGCCGCGCTCGCGGGCGGCATGCTGTGGCTGTCCTTCGTCCGCGCGGACGGCACCTACGCGGTGGACGTGCTGCCCGCCTCGCTGCTGGCCGCGCTCGGCATGGCGCTGGCCTTCATCCCGTCGCTGGGCACCGCGCTGTCGGGGGTCCGGCCGGAGGAGGGCGGCCTTGCCGCCGGGATCGTCAACACCAGCTACCAGATCGGCTCGGCCGTCGGGCTCGCGGCGATGACGGCGCTCGCCGCCGCGCACGGCTCCGGCGCCCTGGACGACGCCGCCGCCCTCACCGACGGCTACTCCGCCGCCTTCACGGGCGCGGCGGTCGTGGCCGCGGCCGGTGCGCTGGCGGCGGCGGCCGGGTTCCGCGGCCGTGCGAAGTCCCGGGCCGCGTAGCCCGCTCGGGCGCGCCCGGACGGGCGGCGGGGGCGTACCACCCACAAGGTGGCGCGCCCCCGCCGCCCGTCCGTACGTCCCCGGACGCACCGCCGTACGCCTCCGGGCGCCCGTCCGTACGTCCCCGTCGCGCCGTCCGTACGGAGGGGCGAAAACTTTCTGCACGCTCTCTTGACGCCCAATCAGTGAACGCTAACATTCGAGGGGTGACGGGCCGCCCGTCCCTCGGATGCCGCGTCGGACGCGGCGGTGGGTGGGCCCTGCGGGGCGCCTGCGCGCCCTTGAGGCACGAGAGCTACGAGAGG
The DNA here is from genome assembly GCF_044332905.1 of Streptomyces sp. NPDC021224. NCBI lineage: Bacteria > Bacillati > Actinomycetota > Actinomycetes > Kitasatosporales > Streptomycetaceae > Streptomyces > Streptomyces sp. NPDC021224. The sequence goes on from NZ_JBIRPW010000006.1 coordinate 467,879, forward strand.
CACGGCATATCGCCTCTCGAACGGTGCGACGCCGGGACGTCCGGTGGGAGCACGGGTGTGCCGACCCCTGGAGCGGGGTCGGGCGGGCCGGTGTACGACACGTACGACACGATCAAGATGTGAGCGCTAACAAACAGCAAACGGGCTGCGAGGCCTTTCCGGACGGGATGTTGTCATGGGTGCAGTGCGGTGTGGTCGGGCAGGTCGGACGGCATACGGGGCTGACGGGGCGGACACGGCAGGCACGGCGGGCGCGGTGGACGCGGCGGACGTGGCCGGGAAGCGCCGCGGCCTCGTCCGGCGCTGCGGGGCCGCGGCGGTGGTGCTCGCGGTGCTGGCCGGGGCGGCGGCGTGCAGCAAGAGCGGTGCGGGCGACTCGGGTTCGGGCTCGGGCAGCGGCGGCGGCTCGACCGGCGGGACGGGCACGGACGCGCCCGCCGTGACGATCCAGGGCGACATCACCTTCAACGACGCGAACCTCGCCAAGCTGGACGCCGCCCTGAAGCAGGCGCTCGCGGGCAAGGACCTGTCGAAGGTGAACGAGGCGATGGTCGTCAACGTCGCCGTCGACTACTGGAACGCGGGCAAGGTCGGCTTCAACAAGGGCGTCAAGGACCTCGGCGTCAAGGGCGTCTACCAGGCCCCGGCGAACGGCCGGCTGGACCAGCAGCTCAGCATCATCCAGACGCTGCGCGGCCAGGGCATCACCGGCCTGAGCGTCTCCGCGATCGACCCCACCGCGATCAAGGCCCCGATCAGCTCGGCGAACAAGGCCGGTATCCCGGTGCTGGCGATCGACTCGCCGCTGCCCAAGGAGGACGGCGCCGCGCTCTACCTCGGCACCCCCAACTACACGGCGGGCCAGAAGGCGGGCGAGGCGATGAAGCAGGCGCTCGGCGGCAAGGGCCAGGTCGTCGTGCTGGTCGGCTCGCTCACCACGTCCAACGCGGTCGAGCGCATCCAGGGCTTCGAGGACGCGCTCAAGGGCACGGACATCAAGGTCGTCCAGAAGCTCAGCGACGGCATGGACGCCTCCAAGGCCCTCACCAACGCCCAGACCGCGATCCAGACCAACCCGAACGTCAACGGCCTGTACGGCGTGTACTCCTACGACGGCCCGTCCGCCGGGCAGGCCGTCCAGGCCGCGGGCAAGACCGGCAAGGTCAAGGTCATCTCGGACGACAGCGACCCGCAGACGCTGAACTTCATCAAGTCCGGCGTCATCCAGGCGACCGTCCTCCAGCAGCCCTACCAGCAGGGCTACACCGGCGCCTACCTGCTGGCGGCCTTCAAGGTGCTGGGCGTCGACGCGACGCTCGCCCTCGTCAAGCCCTACCTGGAGTCGGACGGTACGACGCTCAGCTCCGGCGTCGGCCTGGTCACGCAGGCCAACCTCAGCGACTACCAGGCCAAGCTCACCGAACTCGGCATCGGCTGATGGCGGCGGCCCCCTCCGGAAGCGGCACGGCCCCCGCCCGTACCGGCACCGACACCGCCGTCGCGCTGCGCGACGTGAGCAAGGCGTACGGCCCGGTGAAGGTCCTGGACATCCCGCGGCTCGACCTGGCGCGCGGTCAGATCGTCGCCGTGGTCGGCGAGAACGGCGCGGGCAAGTCGACGCTCATGGGCGTGCTGTCCGGCACGGTCACCCCGACGACCGGGACGATCGGGATCGCGGGGCGGCCGCTCCAGCCCGGCCGCCCCGACCACGCGCGGGACATGGGCGTCGCGATGGTCGCCCAGGAGTTCCCGCTCGTCGGCCAGTTGAGCGTCGCGGAGAACCTGCTGCTGGGGCGCCGCCCGCAGCGCGCGGGCACCCGTGCGCTCGGCTCGCTCGTCGTCGACCGGGCGGGCACCCGGGCGGAGGCGCGGGCGCTGCTCGCCGAGGTCGGGGTGCGCGGGGTGGACGTCGACCGGCCGGTGGGCCGCTACCCGGTGCCGGTGCGGCAGATGATCGAGATCGCCAAGGCGTGGGGCCACCGCCCGGTCGTGCTGATCCTCGACGAGCCGACGTCCTCGCTGGGCCCCGTGGAGGCCGAGCGGGTGCTCGCGCTGGCCCGGCAGCACGCGGCGGCCGGGGGAGCGGTGCTCTTCATCGGGCACCGGCTGGACGAGGTGCGGGCGGTCGCCGACCGGGTGGTGGTGCTGCGCAGCGGAAAGCTGGTGGCGGACCTGACCCCGGCCGAGGCCACCGAGGAGCGGATGATCCGCGAGATGGTCGGCACCGAACTGGCCCGCGCCGACCTGACCCCGCCGCCGTCGGTGGAGCGCGCGGCGACGCTCAGCGTGCGCGCCCTCACCGCGGACGGCCTCGGCCCGGTCGATCTCGACGTCCACGCGGGCGAGATCGTCGGGGTCGCGGGCCTCATGGGTTCCGGCCGCAGCCGGCTGCTGCACACGGTGATGGGCGCGCAGCCGCGCACCGGGGGTTCGGTCGCCTTCGAGGGCGCCGACTTCCGGCCCCGGCACCCGGCCGACGCGGTGGCCGCGGGGATCGGGCTGGTGCCGGAGGACCGCAAGGTGCAGGCGCTGCTGCCCGCGCACTCCGTGCGCTGGAACGTCACGCTCGCGACGCTGCGCCGGATCAGCCGGCGCGGGGTGCTGCGGCCCCGGGCCGACAAGGTGCACGCGGCCCGGATCGTCCGGGATCTCGGGGTGCGGCTGCACACCCAGGAGCAGCCGATCGGCTCGCTGTCCGGCGGCAACCAGCAAAAAGCGGTGTTCGGCCGCTGGCTCGCGGCCGAGCCGCGGCTGCTGCTGCTCGACGAGCCGACGCGCGGGGTGGACGTCGGGGCCAAGGCGGAGATCTACAGCCTCATCGACACCGCCGCGCAGGACGGCCTCGCGGTGCTCGTGGCCTCCTCCGAACTGGAGGAGCTGCTGTGGATCTGCCACCGCATCGTGGTGATGGCGCACGGCCGGATCGTCGCCGACCTGCCCCGCGACCGGTTCGGCAAGGAAGTGATCATGACCGCGGCGGCCGGCTCCGGCGCCGGGCTCGCGGGCGGCGGTACGGGAGCCGGCGCGGCCGGCGGAGGGAAGGCACGCGCATGAAGGACGGCACACCGATGAAGGACGGCACGCGCGGGGCGGCCGAACCGGTGACCGGCGCGGGGCCCGCGGCCCCCGCCCCGGTCACGGCGGCCCCCGACGCCCCGGAGCCGCGCACCCCGCTGCTGCGGCGGCTCGTCGAGACGCCCGAGGTCGGGGTGATCGCGGCCTGCGTGGTGGTCTTCGTGTCCCTGGCCCTCGACAAGTCGACGTTCGCGGGCGCGGTCAACCTCCAGGGCATGGGCTTCGACCTGGCGCAGTACGGGCTCATCGCGATCGGCGAGTCGCTGGTCATCCTCACCGGCGGCATCGACCTGTCGGTGGGCGCGCTGCTGGGCACCAGCGTCATCCTGATGTCCTGGTTCAACGTGCGCGCGGGACTGCCGCCCGTGCTGGCGATCCTGGTCACGCTGCTGATCTGCGGCACGGTCGGGCTGATCCACGGGCTCGCGGTGACCCGGCTGAAGATGGCGCCCTTCGTGGTGACCCTGGTGACGTACACCGTCGCCCAGGGCGTCACCCTCGCGATCACCTCGGGCACCTCGATCACCGGCATCGGCGGCACCTTCAGCGACCTCGGGCAGACGTACGTGGCCCAGGTGCCGCTGCCGCTCATCCTCTTCGTGGTCGTCGCGCTGGTGGCCTGGTTTTTCCTGGAACGCACCTACGCCGGACGGCAGGTCTACGCGGTCGGCGGCAACCCGGAGGCCGCCCGGCTCGCCGGGATCCGCGGCGACCGGCGCGTCATCTCGATGTACGTGACCAGTTCGCTGCTGTCGGCCTTCGCCGGGATCCTCGTGCTCGGCCGGATGGGCGTCGGGTCGGCGAGCGGGGTGGGCGTCGGCTGGGAGCTGTCGGCGATCGCCGCGGCCGTCATCGGCGGGGTCAGCCTGGTCGGCGGGCAGGGCCGGATCGTCGGGATCGTCGCGGGCACGGTGCTGCTGGAACTCATCAACAACGGACTGACGACGCTTCAGATCAACTCCAACTACACCAACATCGTGCTCGGCTGCGTCCTCGGTCTGGCGATCACCGCCGACCGGCTGCGCGCCAGAAGCGTGGCGCGCCGCGGCTGAGTGACGCCGCGGACCCCCATGCCGCGGCGGAGAGCCGGTCCGGCGCCGCACCCACCGGCGCCGGGCCGCCCTCCGGGCTGCCCGCCCCCGCCCGCGGGCGGGCCCGGAGCCCGGAATCCGTGCCGGGGCCGCACCCGCGGCCGTCCGGCCCGCACCACCCATCACCCCCCCCCACGGAGGAGGACCTCGTGTCCGTACTCGCAAAGATCCGGGTCCGCCGCAGGCTGCGCAGTCTCGCGCTCGCCTTCGGCGCGACCGCCGCGCTGGTCGCCGGCGTCCTGGCCGGCACCTCGCCGGCCTCGCAGGCGGCGGGTTCGCTGCCCTGCGACATCTACCAGTCCGGCGGCACCCCGTGCGTCGCCGCGCACAGCACCACCCGCGCCCTGTACGGCTCGTACAACGGCTCGCTCTACCAGGTGCGGCGCGCGTCCGACAACGCCACGCAGAACATCGGCGTGCTGAGCGCGGGCGGCTACGCCAACGCGGCCGCCCAGGACTCCTTCTGCTCCGGCACCACGTGCGTGATCACCGTCATCTACGACCAGTCCGGCCGCGGCAACAACCTCACCCAGGCCCCGCCCGGCGGCTTCAACGGCCCGGCGTCCGGCGGCTACGACAACCTCGCGAGCGCCACCGCCGCGCCGGTCACGGTCGGCGGCCACAAGGCCTACGGCGTCTTCGTCGCCCCCGGCACCGGCTACCGCAACAACCACACCAGCGGGGTCGCGACCGGCGACAACCCCGAGGGCATGTACGCGGTCCTCGACGGCACCCACTACAACGGCGGCTGCTGCTTCGACTACGGCAACGCCGAGACCGACAGCCACGACGACGGCAACGGCACCATGGAGGCCATCTACTTCGGCAACATCAAGGTGTGGGGCTACGGCTCGGGCAACGGCCCCTGGATCATGGCCGACCTGGAGAACGGCCTGTTCTCCGGCGTGAACCAGCACCTCAACTCCGGTGATCCCACCGTCAACTACCGCTTCACCACCGCGCTCATCAAGGGCGGCGCCAACCAGTGGGCGATCCGCGGCGGCAACGCCCAGTCGGGCAGCCTGTCCACCTTCTACAGCGGCGTGCGCCCCAACGTCTCCGGCTACAACCCGATGAAGAAACAGGGCGCGATCATCCTCGGCATCGGCGGTGACAACAGCGTCGGCGCCCAGGGCACCTTCTACGAGGGCGTGATGACGTCCGGCTACCCCTCGGACGCCACCGAGAACGCCGTGCAGGCCAACATCACCTCGGTCGGCTACACCGCGGGCACCACCGGCGGAACCGGCGGCCTCACGGTCGGCAGCAAGACCTCGCTGCGCGCCACCACCTCGTGCTGCACCGGCGACTACCTCAAGCACGACGACAACGACGCGAACGTGGTCATCGCCGGTGTCACGTCGTCGAGTTCGGCGACCGACAAGGGCGACGCGACCTGGATCGTCCGAGCGGGCCTGGCCAACAGCGGGTGCGTGTCCTTCGAGTCGGCGAACAAGTCCGGACAGTACCTGCGGCACCAGAACTTCAAGCTCCAGCTCGCGGCGAGCGACGGCAGCGACCTGTTCAAGCAGGACGCCACCTTCTGCACCCAGAGCGGCCTGAACGGGCAGGGCCTGTCCTTCCCGTCCGTCAACTACCCCGACCGCTACCTCCGCCACTACGACTACAACGTCTACCTCGCCGTCAACGGCGGCTCCAACGCGTGGGACTCCAGCACCTCCTACGCCGACGACGCGAGCTGGGCCGTCGCCTCCCCCTGGGCGCCCTGATCCCGTCCCCCGCGGACGGGAAAGGCCGTCCCCCCGCGGCCAATGCGGGGGGACGGCCGTACGGAGGGGCGCTGCCGAGAACCTACTTCAGGCTGTCGGCCATCGTGTTGACCAGGGTGCCGGAGGAGTCGTCGTTCTCCAGCGAGAAGGCGAACATGCCCGCGAGCCCCTTGGACTTCGCGTACGCGGCACGCGCCTGGATCGCCTGCGGGGTGTCACCGGTCCAGAAGTTGGTGCCGTCGTAGATCCAGGCGCTCTCCGTCACCGGGTCCCAGTGCAGCTGCGACGCGGCCGGGCTGAGCTCCTTCCAGGCGGCCAGGCCCGCCTCCTGGCTGAGTGCCTTGGCCGCGGTGGGGCCGGTCGCGCTCTGGTAGAGGCCGTAGTCGCTCCCGGCGGGCACGCCCGTCCAGCCGCGCCAGTAGAAGGGGACGCCGAGGACGATCTTCGAGGCCGGGAAGCCGCCGGGGATGCCGTACGCGGGCAGGCCCGCGGTGTACGAGGTCAGGGCCGTGTCGACGTTGTACCTCGCGGTGCCCGGGGTGATCGGGGCCGTCGGGTCGGCGGGGCTGTCGTGCAGCGGGTCCTGGTGGTTGGTCGGGCCGGTCGCGTCCCACGAACCGTGCATGTCGTAGGTCATCACGTCGGCGTAGTCGAGGTAGTTGCCGATCTTGTCGGTCTCCAGGTACTGGATCTTGTCCTGGCCGCTGGGCAGCGCCGCGGTCAGCAGGAAGTGCTTGCCGACGCTCGTCCCGTAGGCGTCCAACTGGGTGCGGAACTCCTGGAGCAGCAGCGTGAAGTTGGCCTTGTCGGCCGCCGAGTAGTGGTTGCCGGTGTGGCCCCCGGGCGAGCCCGGGTACTCCCAGTCGATGTCGATGCCGTCGAAGATGCCCGCGCCGGACGCGGTGCCGCCGGACGGGTCGCCCTGCACGTTCTTCGGCAGGTTGCCCTTGAGGAACATGTCGATGCAGGAGGACACGAACGCCTTGCGGGAGGCGTCGGTCGCGGCCGCGTCCGAGAAGTACTTGGAGTACGTCCAGCCGCCCAGCGACACCGTGAAGCGCAGGTTCGGGTACTTCGCCTTGAGCGCGCGCAGCTGGTTGAAGTTGCCCTTGAGCGGCTGCTCGTAGACGTCCGCGGCGCCGTCCACGCTGTCGCCCGCGGCGACGTCCGCCTGGTAGTCGGCGTAGGCGTCGCCCGCGCCGTCCCCGGCGTTGGGGTCGTCCTCGTTGCCCGCGTCGGACGCCTTGATCGCCTCGAAGCACTTGTGGCTGCTCGGGTTGACGTTCTCGAACGCGTAGGTGACGACGTCGAGTTTGGCCGCCGCCCCGCTCGTGCCGATCTGCTTGGGGTAGTAGGCGTTCTCGTAGATGCCCCACTGGTCGAAGTAGGCCGAGCTGAACGCGTGCGCGGCGGGCGCGGCGCCCGTCGTGACCGTGACCGGCTGCGACAGCGTCGCCGAGGCGTGGCCGGAGGCGTCGTAGGCCTGCACCGCGAAGGTGTAGGTCGTCCTCGGCAGCAGCGAGCTGACGGCGACGGTGGTGCCCATCGACGTGGCCACGATCTGGCCGTTGGAGTAGACCTTGTAGGCCGCGACGTCGCCGTTCTGCGAGCTGTCGGTGGAGGCGTTCCAGCGCAGCACGGCGGCGTTCCCGGTGACCGTGCCCGCCGTCAGGCCCGTCGGGACGGTGATCTTGCCGTCGCCGGTCGGACCGCCCGGGGAGGTCGGGGGTGTGGTCGGCGGGGTGGTGGGCGGTGTCGTCGGGGGAGTGGTGGGCGGCGTGGTCGGGGGTGTGGTCGGCGAGGTGGGCGGGGTCGTCGGCGGAGTCGTCTGGCCGCCGCCGGGGCCCGTCAGGCTGAGGTCGTCGGCGTGGTAGGAGCCCTGGCCGTACCAGCCGTGCGTGAAGACCGTCACCGAGGTGGTGCTCGCGCCGGTGGTGAAGTGCGTCGTGAGCTGCTGCCAGGACGTCGCGCCGGGCGCCCACACGCTGGCGTTGACGCCCGTGCCGGTGGCGCCGAGGTAGACGTAGGAGCCCTGCACCCAGCCGCTCAGGTCGTACGCGGTGCCCGGCTGGACGGCCACCGTCTGCCGGCACTCCGCGGTGTCGGACGCGCTCGCGGCGCCGGTCAGCGCCGAGGTGCCGGAGTGCACGGGCGAGCCGGAGACCGAACCGCCGGTGCACGTCCAGCCGTCCAGGGTGCCGGTCTCGAAACCGGGGTTGGCCAGCAGCTGCTGGTCGGCGGCCGCGGCGTGTCCGGGCACGGTGACCAGCGCGAGCCCGGCGGCGACGAGTGCGGCGGCGGTGGTGGCCGCGGCCCCGCGCCGGGCCCGCCGGGCGCGCGCGGCGGCGGGGGTGGGGGCGGGTCTCGCCTCGTGGGGGGATACGGACATGCCAGGACCTCCGGTTTGCGTGTGTGGGGGCGGCCCCCTCCCGGACAACGGTCCGGGAGGGGGCGGGCGGGCCGGCGGTGGCCGGCCTCGCGGATGCGCCGCGCGCGGGAAGGCGGCGCGGCGCGCCGGGCGGTACAGAGCCGTACCGCCCGGCGGCGGCCGGACGGTGGTGAGGCGTCCGGCCGCGCGGCCCGGCGGCGGTGACCCGCCGGGCCTGCGGCGGGGCGGCACAGAGCCGTACCGTCCCGCGGTGCGGCCCGGCGGCAGGTCACGCCGGACGGGCCGCTGCGGGTCCGGGCGCCGACCGCCCGGACCCGGTGGGCCGGGGCGTCAGCCGCCCAGGCCGGTCGTGAGGGCGGTGAAGAGGGAGCCGTTCGGGGTGTCGCCCGACATCTCCCAGATCATCGCGCCGAGCAGATGGTGCGAGGTGATGTACTGCGCCTTCTTGCCGATGGACCAGGCGTCGTCGAAGGACCACCACTGGCCGCCGCTGCCGGTGTAGCCGTACGTCGCCACCGACTGCGCGTCGTGGTAGACGGTCAGCCCCGGCACGCTCGTGACCAGGTTGTTGTAGCCGCGGGTGCCCGCCTCCTCGGCGAACTGCCCCGGCGCCGCCCCGTTCGCGGCCTGCCACACGCCGTGCACGCCGCCGTCGGTCACCTGTTGCCAGCCGCGCCCGTAGAAGGGCAGGCCGAGGGTGAGCTTGCGCGGGCTGACCCCGGCGGCGAGGTAGGTCTGGATGGCCTTGTCGGCGCTGAAGTCGTTCGGGACGGGCGAGGTCGGGTCGGCGTAGAGGTTGGCCTGGTGGCCGGTGCGGCTGGGCTCCCAGGAGTTGTCGCTGCCCGAGCCGTGGAAGTCGTAGCCCTGGACGTTCTCGATGTCCAGCGACTTCGACACCTGCGGCAGGTCCCAGCCCAGCGCGATCTTGTTGGGGTCGGCCGGGGTGAAGGCGGTCAGCAGCAGGTGGCTGCCGCCCAGCGCGTCCAGTTCGGTGCGGAACTCGGCGAGCAGGGCGGTCAGGTTGGCCTTGTCGGCGGGCGAGTAGTGGTTGCCGGGGTGGCCGTCGGGCGAGCCGGGCCACTCCCAGTCGATGTCGAAGCCGTCGAAGATGCCGGCCGCGACACCGTCGCCGCCCGCGCCCTCGTAGGACGGCAGGTTGCCCTTGATGTAGGTGTCGATGCAGGACTTCACGAACTTCTTGCGGGAGGCGTCGGTCGCCGCCACGTCCGAGAAGTACTTGGAGTAGGTCCAGCCGCCGAGCGACATGACGACCTTCAGGTGCGGGTACTTCGCCTTCAGCTCCTTGAGCTGGTTGAAGTTGCCGCGCAGCTTGCCCCAGCCGTCGTCCGCCTGGCCGTTGACGGACTGGGCGGCCGGGAAGGCCCGCCCGTAGTCGGCCTCCGCGTCACCGGCGCCGTCGCCCTGGCTCGGGTCCTCCGGGTCGGCGGTGGTGGCCTTGGTGACGCCCTGCAGGCACGTCAGGTTCTTCGGATCGACGTTGCCGAAGGCGTAGTTGATGACGTCCAGCTTGGCCGCGGCGCCCGAGGTGTCGAGGTTCTTCACGAAGTACTGGCGCCCGTAGATGCCCCACTGCACGAAGTAACCGACCTTGGCGTAGCCGCCGTTGCCGACCGCCTCCTGCGTGGTGACGGTGACTGCGTTGCTCGCGGGCGAGGCGTTGTCCGCCAGGTCGCGGGCTTTGACGGTGAACGTGTAGGCGGTGGAGGGGGCCAGGCCGGTCAGGGTGGCGGTGCGGGTGGCGGCCGGGGTGGACGTCACGAGCTTGCCGCCCTGGTAGACGTCGTAGGCGGCGACCCGGTTGTTGTCGGTCGCCGCGCCCCACGACAGTGCCACGGTGCTGTCGGTGACCGTGCCCGCCGTGAGGCTGCCCGGCGCGGTCGGCGGGACGGTGTCCGTGGACGGGTCGAAGGTCGTCGCGGTGACCGGGGCGCTGACGGCGCCCACGTTGCCGCGGCTGTCCTTGGCCCGCACCGTGAACTGGTAGGACGTGGCGGGCGACAGGCCCTGCACGGTGGCGCTGGTGGTGCCGCTGGAGGCCACCACCGTGCTGCCCTGGAGCACGTCGTAGGAGGCGACGGGGAAGTCGCCGATCGCGGCCGCGGTCCAGCCCAGCGTCACGGTGTGGGCGGTGGCGTCGGTGACCGTCACGCCGGTGGGCGCGTGCGGCGGCGTGGCGGGGCTGCCGTCGCACTTGGCGCCGTTGACCAGGCAGCCGGTCGGCGCCGACAGCGGACCCGAGGCGGTGAAGGTGTAGCTGTACGGGTACGTCGAACCGCCCGCCGGGACGCTCGCGTTGTAGTACGCGGGGGAGGCCACGACGTGCTGGCCGGTGACGGTGGAGGTGCCGTACGTCTCGCTGGTGATCTTCACGCCGGCCGGCAGGTCGAACTCCAGCGACCAGGTGCTGATCGCCGCGGACGTGCCGTTCTTGACGGTGTACGTGCCCGTCCAGGACGAGCCGGAGCCGGTGCTGCTGAACTCCGCGGTGACCGCGCCCGCGGCGTGCGCGGCGGGCGCGGAGATGCCGGCGAGCCCGGCGACGGCCAGGCCGGTCGTCGCGGCCAGGGCGGCCAGCCGGCGGCGCAGCCGGGCGAGCGGGCGGCGGGGTGGGGGAGCGCTGGGCGAAGGTGAGCGTCTGGGGAATCGCAGTCCGGTGGACACGGCTCTCCTCGGGATGTGGGGGCGCGAGGGCGGCCCCACCAGGACAGCCGAGATCAGCGGGTACGGCAATGGCCCGGACGACAATTGGACTGGACCAATTCGGCGAAGGGTGAGAACTTCGTGCGGGTCATCGCGTCGCAGAGGACTAGACCAACGTCCGTGAATTTACCTTCACTTGACCCGCGTCGGGTTGCGGGTGACGCCTCGGGGTGGAGAAGGTCGGGTTGTATCGGGGGCGACACTCTGTCTCGCACGTGTCCGGTGACCCTCACGGTTGTGCGATACACCTCTCGCCCGGGATACTGCGTCCCCGCAGGTTCTTTCGTGCCATGTCCCGTATGCCGTACGGATGTCGAGGAGCGACCCAGGATGACCGCCGCCCCGCAGCAGGCGCAGACCCCCGACCCGGCGGCCCTCGCCCTGGAGATGCTCGCCCCCGGCGGCCGGGAGGATCCCTACCCCCTCTACGCCCGCGCACTGGACATGGGCCCCGTCCTCGACGTCGGCGGCGGCCTCTACCTCGTGTGCGGCTACGACGCCGTCAACCGCGCACTGCGCAACCCCGCCTTCGGCGTCACCGGCGCGCAGGTCTCCTCCGAGGACCGCGACGCGCACGACGCGATCGCCCTGCTGGCCCGCTCCGTGCTGGAGAACGACCCGCCCGAGCACACCCGCATGCGCGCCCTGATGAACTCCGTCTTCACCCCGCGCCGCATCGCCGCCTACGAGCCGATGGTCGCCGAGGTCGTCCGCCAACTCCTCGACACCCTCGCCGAATCGGGCGCGGACGGGGCGGCCGTCGACTTCATGACCGCGTTCGCCTCACCGCTGCCGCTCACCGTCATCTGCGAGATGCTCGGCGTGCCCGCGGCCGACCGGCACCTCTTCCGTACCCTCGCCGCCGACCTCACCATCGCGCTGGAGTTCGTCACCGACCCCGCGGCGCTGCTGCCCGCCGACGCCGCCGCCGTCCGGCTCGCCGACTACTTCAGCGGCCTGGTCGCCGAACGCCGGGCCCACCCGCGGGAGTCGGAGGACCTGGTCGGCGCGCTGCTCGCGGCCCGCGACGCCGACGACGGGCGGCTGTCCGAGGGCGAGCTGCTCGCCAACCTCACCCTGCTGCTCGTCGCGGGCTTCGAGACCACCACCGACCTGCTCGGCAACGGCCTGCGGCTGCTGTTCGAGCACCCCGAGGCCGCGGCGGGCCTGCGCGCCGGACGGATCGGCGTCGGCCCCTTCGTCGAGGAGGTGCTGCGCTACGAGTCGCCCGTCCAGCTCACCACCCGCATCGTGCACGCCGACGGCCAGGAGCTGGCGGGTGTGCCGCTGCCGCGCGGCGCCCAGCTCGTGCTGCTCGTCGGCGCCGCCAACCGCGACCCCGCCCGCTACCCGGACCCCGGGCGCTTCGACCCCACCCGGACCGCGAGCCGCCCGCTCAGCTTCGGCGCGGGCGCGCACATCTGCATCGGCAACGGCCTGGCCCGGCTGGAGGCCGCCGTCGCCTTCCCGCTGCTGCTGGCCCGCTTCCCGCACCTCACCCCCGCAGGCCCCCCGCCGACCCGCCGCGACCGCGTCGTGCTGCGCGGCCACAGCACCCTCCCGGTCCGCGTCACAGGGGGGACACCCGGGGCCTGACCTGGGAACGGGCACAATGCGCTCGGGTCGCGGCGTTCGACCACGCCGACGGCTCCTCGGTGCGCGGCGGCGACGTCGTCCTCTTCGACGGCGCCGACCGGGGTCCCCCCGGTGTGGAGGGCCTGGGCGTCCCGCAGCCGGGCGGCCCATCCGCCGGGACCGGAGCGGCGCCCTCCGGTTACCTCACGTCAAGTCCCTGACCTGCGCGCGTATGTGGGCCGCCGGGCGGTGCAATGGCACAACGTCACCCCGCGTTCCACAAGCGTTCAGCTTCCGGCCGGTGCAGGTGTTCTTCTTGCATCCCTAGGGTCCCATGAGGCTTCGGAAGGAAGGGACTCATGGACGCAACCGCAGTCCGGGCCCGCGGGATCACCAAGTGCTTCGGGGAGGTCGTCGCCCTCGACGGTGTCGACCTGGACGTGGCACAGGGGCAGATCCACGGCCTGGTGGGACCGAACGGAGCCGGCAAGACGACGCTGCTCGGCCTCCTGCTGGGACTGTCCGTCGCCGACAGCGGCCGGCTGGAGATCCTGCGCACCCCCGTCGGACGGGCGCTGACCGCCCCCGACGGCGTCGCCGGGTTCGTCGACGGCCCAGGCCTCTACCCCTCGCTCACCGCCCGGCAGAACCTCGCCGCCCTCGCCGCCCTGCGCGGCACCGGCAGCGGCGGCACGGTCATCGACGACGCGCTCGCCCAGGTCGGCCTCACCGACGTCGCCGACGACCGGGTGCGCGGCTTCTCCCTCGGCATGCGGCAGCGCCTCGGGCTCGCCGCCGCGCTGCTCACCGAGCCGCGGCTGCTGGTCCTCGACGAACCGTCCAACGGCCTGGACCCGGCGGGCAAGAAGCATGTGCACGGCGTCCTGACCCGGCTCGCCGAGGCCGGCACCAGCGTCGTCGTCTCCAGCCACCGGATGGACGACCTGGAGGCGCTGTGCTCCGAGGTCACCATCCTCGCGACCGGCCGGGTCGTCTTCTCCGGCCCGATGAGCAAGCTCGCCGCCGAGAACCGCGAGCTGGACTACCGGCTGCTCACCTCCGACGCCGCGGCCGCCCGGGAGGCCGCCGCGGCCGTCCCCGGGATCCGGGTCGTCGAGGAGTCGGTGGAGTGGCGCGGCGCCGAGGCCCTGGTCGTCCGCGCGCTGGTCCCGGCGCTGGACGAGCTGGTCGCCGCGGTGGTGTCCGCGGGAGTCGCGGTACGGGAGTTCGCCCCCGTCGTCTCGCCCCTGGAGGCGGCCTTCCTGGCGCTGACCGAGCCACCGGAGGAGCCGCGGACGACAACGCGGCAGCAGGAGAAGGAGGCCGCCCGATGACCGCCACCGCCCCCGCCCCCGTCCGGGAGCAGCCGCCGGCCGGCGCCCGCGTGCCGGTCACCCGCGGCTACCGCTTCGAGCTGGTCAAGCTGGTCTCCCAGTGGCGCATCCGGCTGCTGGTGCTGGCCTGCTGGATCGCGCCCGCGCTCTTCGTCGTCGCGGTGGGCCAGCAGAGCACGCTGCCCACCGACACCCTGTTCGGCCGGTGGATGCACGCCACCGGATGGGCCGGGTCGCTCGTCATCCTCGGCTTCTCCGGAACGTGGGCGCTGCCGCTGCTCACCTCGGTCGTCGCCGGTGACGTCTTCGCGTCCGAGGACCGGCTCGGCACCTGGCGGCACCTGCTCGTCGCGGTGCGCTCGCCGCGGCGGATCTTCGTCGCCAAGGCGCTCGGCAGCCTCACCGTCATCGTGCTGATGCTCGCCGGACTGTGCGCGTCCAGCGTCGTCGGCGGCCTGATCGCCGAGGGCAACCACGCCCTCGTCGGCCTCGACGGGCATCTGCTCGCGCCCTCCGACGCCGCCGGGCACGTCCTGCTGGCCTGGGCGTGCGTGCTCGCCCCGACCCTCGCGCTCGCCGCGATCGGCCTGCTCGGCTCCATCGGGCTCGGCCGCTCCCCGATGGGCCTGCTGCTGCCCGCGCTGGTGGCGCTCGCGATGCAGCTCGCGCAGATGCTGCCGCTGCCCGTCGCGGTGCGCCTGGCGCTGCCCGGCTACGCGTTCATCTCCTGGAACGGCCTGTTCACCAGCCCCGGCCAGCTCACCCCGCTGGTCGTGGGCGTCGCGGTGTCGCTGGCCTGGGCGGTCGCCGGCACCCTGCTGGCCTACCGGCTGTTCCTGCGCCGGGACTTCACCAACTCCACCGACGACGCCTCCGGGCGGCGCACCGTCACCGGCGGGTTCGTCCCGCTCGCGGTGCTGTGCGGCGTGACGGTCGGGGCCGTCGTCGTGGCCACCCCCTCGATGGGCTCGGGTATCGACCAGCCCAAGATCCAGCGCTCGGTCGCGACCGCGTTCGCCCACCTCTACCGCATCCAGACCTCCGAGCTGAACCGGCCCGCCGTCACGGAAGCACAGCTGCGGGTCTCCGCGGCCTGCAACCGCGGCGGCGGGCAGGTCTCGGCCAACGGGCCGGGCAACGACTGGCGCTGCGTCGTGACCTGGCATCTCCCTGGCGTCGAAGCCCCTGGTCAGGCCATCTACCAGCTCGACGTCACCGCGGACGGGCGGTACGTCGCCGACGGCGACGGACCGAAGGAAGTGAACGGCTACTTCCTGGTGCGCACCCCGCAGGGGGACGCACCGAACCCGCTCTGGCAGTTCGACGGCAACGTGGAACTGCTCCACACCTCCTGAAAGGGAAATCCATGCAGGTAACGCGCAATCGCCGGCGTGTCGAGAGGGTGGGATTCCTCTCGAAACACGTCGGTCACCGCGTGCCCCTGGTAACGGCGGGAGTCACCGCGCTCGCGGTGGCCGCCACGGGAACGGCGTTCGCCACGACCAACGGGTTCGGCACCCAGCAGGTCGGGCAGGACACCAAGGACGGCACGGTCATCTCCAGTGACCAGTACCTGGCCCCGTACGGCGACCGCCTCGTCATCAACAACGGCAAGATCATGTCGTCCACGGTCAGCCCTGACGGCACCCACCTCGCCGCGTCGGTCACCGACGGCGGCGTGGCGCTCGCGATCGTGGACCTCAAGGGCGGCAAGGTCCAGCAGACCGTCGGCAACTCCGCGTCCGCGAACCTGCGGATCAAGGGCAACGACATCGGGCAGGAGGGCCCGACGTACTCGCCCGACGGCACGCAGCTGTGGCTCGGCCAGACCGACGGCTACACCAGGTTCACGGTGAACGACGACGGCACGCTGGCCGACCCGGTCACCGTCGCGATCCCGGCGGACGGCAGCAAGCACGCGCTGGCGAGCGCCGCGGTCTTCTCCGCGGACGGCTCCACCGTCTACTCGGCGGTCAACGGCCAGAACCGGGTCGTCGCCATCGACGCCGCGACCGGCGCGATCACCCGCAGCTGGGCCACCGGCAACGCGCCGCGCGGCCTGGCCCTCGTCGGCGGCAAGCTCTACGTGAGCAACGAGGGCGGCCGCACCGCCAGGCCCGGCGAGAGCACCATCAACTCCTACGGCACGCAGGTCCCGGCCAACCCGGTGACCGGTGCCACCACGACCGGCACCGTCAGCGTCATCGACGTGGCGAACCCGTCCGCGGCCGTCGGCAGCATCGACGTCGGCCTGCACCCGACGGCGCTCTACGCCCACGGCAGGACGCTGTTCGTCACCAACACCGCGACCAACAGCGTGTCCGTCATCGACACCGCCCGCGGCAAGGTCGTGCAGACCATCGCCACCCAGCCGTGGCCGCAGGCCACCGTCGGCTACGAGCCAAACGCGGTGACGCTCACCGCCGACGGCCACCTGCTGGTGACGCTGGGCCGCGCGAACGCGGTCGCCGTCTACCGCTTCACCTCCGCGCAGGAGCCGGTCAGCTACGTCGGCCTGCTGCCGACGGACTACTTCCCGGCCGAGATCGCGACCGTCGGCAACAAGATCGTGGTGTCCAACACCCGTGGCATCGACGCCCGCCGCCCCACCACCGCGGCCGGCCACGCCACCCACGACACCACGTCGAGCCTGACCACCTTCACGCTGCCGAGCGACAAGGTGATCCGGTCCGAGACGTCCAAGGTCTTCACGCAGAACGGCTGGATCGGGGACAACGTCAAGAACGCCCCGGGCAACCACTACGGCAAGAAGCCCGTGCCCGTACCGGCCCGCCTCGGCGACCCGTCGACGATCCAGCACGTCTTCCTGATCGTCAAGGAGAACCGGACCTACGACCAGCTCTTCGGCGACATCGCGAACGGCAACGGCGACCCGGCGCTCGCGGAGTTCGGCGAGAACGTCACGCCCAACCAGCACGCCCTCACCCAGCAGTTCGGCCTGTACGACAACACGTACGACATCGGCACGAACTCCGCCGAGGGCCACAACTGGCTGATGCAGGCCGACAACCCGGAGTACACCGAGTCCTCCGCCGGTGAGTACCTGCGCAGTTACGACACCGAGGACGACGCGCTCGGCCACCAGAAGAGCGGCTTCCTGTGGACCGGCGCGCAGGCAGCCGGCAACACCGTCCGCGACTTCGGCGAGTTCCAGCAGTTCCTGACCAAGCCGGCCGCGGCCACCTGGCAGAACCTGTACTGCGACGCCAAGACGATGGACGCCACGGGCGCGCCCACGCAGTACCCGCTGGACTCCTCGTCGCCGATCCCGTCGCTCAACGACGTCTCGGTGCACGGCTTCCCGAAGTTCGACACCTCCGTGCCGGACATCTACCGCGAGCAGCTGTGGGAGCAGGACTTCGCCAAGAACGGCCCGGCGAACCTGAACATGTTCTGGCTCTCCAGCGACCACACCGGCGGCCCGGCGAACGCCGCCGCGCAGGTCGCGGACAACGACCTGGCGGTCGGCCGGATGGTCGACACCATCTCGCACAGCCCGTACTGGAAGAACTCGGCGATCTTCGTCGTCGAGGACGACTCCCAGGCCGGTCTCGACCACGTCGACGGCCACCGCGCCCCGATCCAGATCATCAGCCCGTGGGCGCAGCACGGAGCGGTCGACAGCCACTACTACTCGCAGATCACCATGATCCGCACCATCGAGCAGATCCTCGGCGTCCAGCCGATGAACCAGAAGGACACCGCGGCCACGCCGATGACCGGTGCCTTCACCGCGAAGCCGGACTACACGCCGTTCACGGCGTTGCCCAACCGCACCTCGCTGACCGCCGGTCTGGCCACCCCGCCCTCCTGCGGTGTGGACACCCCGGCCGCCCAGGACCCGGCCGCCGCTCCCGTGCCGTCCGCCGTCGTCCCGGCCGCCGAGAGGGCCACGGCCGCGCAGTGGGACAGCTGGAAGTCCAAGCAGCGGCTGACCGGCCCGAACGCGGTGCCGGACTACGCCAACCCCGCGCAGATGAACCACTTCACGTGGTACCAGACGCACGACTGGAAGAAGCCGTACCCGGGCGAGAGCCGGATCTTCGCCCCGGACGACGTCCCGGGCGCGTTCATCCCCTCCACGGAGAACGACGACTGACGTCCCGTCGACGACGGCCCCCGCCCGGCGCACCACGCGCCGGGCGGGGGCCACCGCGCTGCCCGGGACCTCGCGGGCCGGGCGGCTGTCGGTGCGGGATGCCAGGATGCGAGGGTGCTGCTGACACCCGGGAACACCCTCTTCGTCCGCGGGCAGACCCCCGTGCTGCTGCTGGCCGACGCGCCCGTCCACGACGCCCTTCCGGCGGTGGGCCGGGAGATACCGCGGCCCGCGGGCTGGAGCGTGCTGCCGCGGCTGACGCTGTGCGTCGTCGACGGCCCCGGCGAGCACGGCGTCGTGATCCCCGCGCTCGCCGCGCCCGTCCTGCCCGCGCTCACGGCCGCCTCTGCCGCCGCCGCGGACGCGGAGGCCGGCATGGGCGACTGGTGCGCGGACGCCGAGGCCGCCGGGGGCGTGCTGGTGCTGTCCCTGCCGCAGCTCCCCGCCGAACTCGACCTCGCCGCCCTGACGTCCGCGGGCTCGGCCCGCGGCGGGTTCCTTCCGCTGGCGGGCTGAGCCGCACCCGTCACGCCAGCTCGGCCAGGGCCGTACGGACCGGGGCGACGGCGTCCTCCGCGCCGATACGGCGGGCGAGGGCCGCGGCCCGCGCCGCGTACCCGGGGTCCGTCACCGCCCGCCGGACGGCCGTGCCGAGCGTGTCCGCGGTGAGCGCACGCAACGGGACGGGCACGGGGGCGACGCCCAGGGCGGTCAGGCGGCGGGACCAGAAGGCCGCGTCGAACTGCACCGGCACCGGCACCGCGGGCACCCCCGCGCGCAGCGCCGCCGCCGTCGTACCCGCACCCGCGTGGTGGACGACCGCGGCCGTGCGCGGGAAGAGCAGCTCGTGCGGGAGGTCCCCGACGGTGAGCATGTCGCCGCCCGCCGCCTCCCCGGCGTCCAGCCCGCTCCAGCCGCGCTGGACCACCCCGCGCACCCCCGCCGCGCGCAGCGCCCGCACCACCGCGGCGCTCAGCCCCGCCGGGTCCGGCACGGTGGCGCTGCCGAGCCCGACGTAGACGGGCGGCGGGCCCGCCGCGAGGAAGTCCTCGACCTCGTCCGGCAGTCGCGCGCCCGGTGCCGCCCGCGGCCACCAGTAGCCGGTGACGGTGAGCCCCGCGCGCCAGTCGGCGGGACGGGGCAGCACATGGCGGCTGAAGCCGTGGAAGACGGGCCAGTCCGCCCGCTCCCGCGCCCGCCGGGCCGCGCCCACGCCGCGCGGCGGCAGCCCCAGCCGGATTCGCAGATCCCGCGCGGCGTCCCGGAAGACGGTGTCGAGCCCGGCGTTGACGGCCCGCGCCGCCGCCCGGTTCACCGGCCCGCCCCACGAACCCGTACCGATCACCGGCGGCGCGAACTCCCGGGTGGGCGCCAGCGGTTGCAGATACACCCCGAGGCTCGGCACCCCGAGCCCCTCCCCGATCACCTGCCCGAGCGGCGCGACGGCCCCGCCCAGCAGCAGCACCTCCGCGCCCTCGGCCGCCGCGAGCATCGCCCCGGCCATCTCCCCGACCAGCTCGCGCGCCATCGCGAACACCCGCCACAGCTTCGCGGCGGGATTGCGCGCGGCGTGCAGCCCCTGCCCTGCCCGCGACGCCAGTTGGGCCCGCGGATCCACCGGCAGCCCGTGGAAGCCCACCCCGGCGTCCGCCACGATTCCCGCGAAGCGCTCGTGCGTCACGACCGTCACCTCGTGCCCGCCCGCGGCGAGCCCGTGCCCCAGCCCCGTGTACGGGGCCACGTCCCCCCGCGAACCCGCCGTCATGATGACCACACGCACGGTCACCAGTATGCCGGACGGCCCCCGCCCGCGGGGCGTTCAGCGTGCCGCGCGGGCCACCGGGGCGACGGCGGGCCCGGACGCGCCGCTGTGCGCGGCCGGAGCGGTGGCGGTCAGCAGCACGGTGACGACCAGCACGGCGGTGAGCCCCGCCAGTTCACCGAGGACGGTACGGGTGACGGCGGAGGCAGCGGGCGGGGTGGGCCCGCTGGGCGCGGACGCGGACGCGGACGAGGCGGCGGGCGCGGTGGACACCGCGGGTGTGCGGGTGTGGCGGAGGGCCGCCGCCGCGAGGACGGCGAGGACCAGTGCGATCTTCAGCAGCAGCAGGCGGCCGTAGTGCGTGCCGGTCAGCGCGCCGAAGCTGCCGAGCAGCCGCCAGGCCTGGTACGTGCCGGTGGCGATCAGCACGGTCACCGCCGTGAGCGCGAGCCGGGTGAAACGCCGTGCGGCCACGGCGAGTTCGGGCCCGCGGTGGCCGACCAGCAGCACGGCCAGGGTCGCCACGCCGCCCGCCCACACCGCCATCGCCGTGACGTGCAGGGTGGTGACGAGCACGCCGAGCGGCGCGAGCGGCTCGCTCGGGGCGTGGCTGGTCTGGCTCCACGTCAGTGCCAGCAGCAGCGCCAGCGGCACCGCACCGGCCGCGCCCGCCCGCCGGTGGCGCAGGATCTGCTCACCGACCACCGCGGTCAGCGCGAGCAGCATCAGCCGGGCGACGAGCGTGTGCCCCACGTGCGTGCTCAGCGTCGCCGACAGCAGCGACCGGTCGCCGACCCGGGAGAGCGACGCGCCCTGCGTGGTCGGCCCGTGGACCAGCAGTTGTGCGACGGTGCCGACCAGTGCCGCCGCCCACCCCACGGCGGCCGGCCACCGCAGCCGCGCCCACGAGGGCCCGTGCCCGTGCCCGCTCCCGCCGGGCGGGGCGTGCACGACGTCGATCCCGACGAAGGGGCCGGGTGCGGTCCGTACGCCACCGGTGCGGGTGCGCGCGGCGACGGCGGTGCCGCCGGGGCCGGGCGGCGCCCCGCCGGGGACGTCGGCCTCCCCGCCCCCGGCCCCCTCCTCCGGCGGCCGCGGCAGGCAGGACGCGCGGACGGCGGTGAAGCCGGTCATCGCGGCGAGGCCCGCGAAGCCGAGCCACACGGCGGTGTCGAGGACCGCGCCGGTGAGGCGGTCGCCGGCGGTGGGCGTGGCGGTCGCGGGGGCCGCGGAGGCGGCGCCGACGGAGAAGGTGAGGGCGCCGGTGGTGGTGTGGCCGTCGTCGGTCGCGGTGGTGCGCCAGGTCAGGACGTACGTGCCGGGGCGCCGCTCGGGCGCGAGCCCGACCCGGATCCGCTCGCCGCCCGGCCCGGCGGCGACCGGCGCGCCCTCGTCGAGGCGCTGCCCGCCGGGGCCGATGACGTGCACGGAGCTGAGCCGCGGTGCGATCCGCTCCGAGAAGACCAGCGTCACCTGCCGGGGTTCTGCGGTGAGCACCGCCCCGTCGGCGGGCGACGACCGTACGAGGTCGGCGTGCGCCCCGGCCGTACCGGGCAGCGCGAGCAGCGCGACGACCGCGAGCGCCGCGCCCGCCACGAACCGCCGCACCGTGCGCACGCACACCCGCCCGCCCGCGCGCGGGCCCGGCCTCAGTGGCATGACCCGCTCGCACGGCGCTGCCGGACGACGGAGTCGGCGCCGCCCCGGAAGGCGGCGAGGGTCTGCGGGTCGGGGGCGAAGCGCCAGTGCCCGGCCGTGCGGCGCAAGGTGTTGGCGCCCTGCGCACCGCCGTGCGTCCAGCTGACCTGGAAGGCGTCCGGGCCGGTGCGCGAGCCCGTACCGAGGACGTACGGGATGCCCAGCGCGGGCCGGCACTCGGTGTTGGCGCGGACGAACTCGTCCTGCGGTACGGCGTCTTGGGCGTCGGCGGTCCACAACTGCCAGGCGCCCGCCCAGTTCCCGCCGGACAGCCGCCCGAACTCCTGGCGGGCGACGGCGTAGGCCTGCTGCCCGGCGGCGGCGTCCGCGCCGCTCACGCCGTGCCCGGACCCGGGCCCGCCGGACCGTACGGCCGCCACGGTGGCGACCGCCGCGGCGGCCACGCCGAGGGCCACCCATCGCTTCGGTACGCGCACCACCGCGCACCCTCCTTCGTCCGTCCGTGGATGCGGCCGGGAGCGGGCGCCACACGCACCGGGCGCCCGCCCCCGGGGTCGGGGGACGGCCTGACCAACAGCCGTCCGCGGTCCGTCAGTTGGTCAGGCGGTCGGTGCCGTAGTGCTCGATCAGCGACTCGTTGGCCTTGAGGTCCAGGTCGGCCGTGAACTTCAGCGAGTCGCGGATCTGGGTGTTGCTGATCGCCGAGGACGGGACCCCGCCGAAGGTGTACGTGAAGGACTGCCCGGGTGCGACCTGGCGCTCCGCGAGCGTCACGTCGTGGAAGCCGAGCCGGGCGATGTAGAACGACGTGCCGTCGCCGCGCGGCACCTCCAGGTAGTCCTGCTGCGGGTGCCCGTAGGCCTGGGTGGAGGTGTAGCTGTGGTCGTCGGAGCCGGACGGGGCCCGGAAGACCAGCACCGCGCAGTCCGTGGACAGGGTCTGCGAGGAGGTGTTGGTGAAGACGAAGTTCCAGTCGCCGTACCACTGGTTGCCGGAGAAGGTGACCTGCTCCGAGAGGCCGACGTTGCTGGTGAACTGCGTGGTCAGCGGCTCGCTGAGGACGGGGTTGGCGCCGCTGAGCGGGTGGTCGACGCCGTTGGCGCAGCGCTCCAGGGAGGAGCTGTACTGCGAGGGCTGGCCGGTCGCGGTGGCCTGCGTGAAGCTGGACGGGCCGGAGCTGACGGCGGTGGTGGTGTTGGGGTCGGCCGAGGCCGTACCGCCACCGGCGAAGGTGGCGAGCCCGGCGAGCAGGGCGACGGTGCCGAGGCCGGCGGCGACGCCGAACCCGGTGGATTTTCCGCGCATGGTGATTCCGCGCATGGTGAGGACGATCCCTTCGATCGCGAACGAGCAGGCGTGCAGCCCGCGGCGGGCACCGCGGGCCGGTGGGGGCACGGCGGCGCGGTGCGCTGCACCGGCCGCTGTTACCTCGTCGACGCGTACGGCGCTCGGGTGTCGTTTCGGGCGCGGGGGGAGGCCGGCGACGGCCGGCCGTTCCTCCGCACGGCACCCGAGCGGGGTTGCCCAGTACGGTGGCACTCGCCGCAACCCGGCGCAAGGGTCTGGACCAATCAGGTCTGGACCTTTACGTATCGCGCCTGGTTGCAGGCCTGCCTCGCATCCCGACTCCGGTTCTGCTGACGGAAATTGGTCTACACCACGACATCCGGCAACGCCCCAGGACGGCACCCTGACAACGTCGGTCACCCGCCGGATTGGTCTGCCCGGAACGGCCGCCCGCGCGCCCACCCGTACCGTCCCTGAAGCCGCGCGGGCCCGGGGACGCGATCGCGCCACCCGCCGACCGGCGGATGGCGCGATCCGGATCCCGCGCGGACCCCCGTCACTCGTTGCGCGCGTTCTCCGGTCCTGTGACACGCGCCAGCAGCGGCAGCGTCGCCCCGATCACCGCGAGCGCCGCGGCGATCCCGCCGCCGACCATGGCGTAGTACTCCGGGCCCGGCGGCCGCAGCGAGTAGTCCAGCTGCGCCTTCAGGAAGAGCTGGGCGGCCAGGAACCCGGTGCCGATCGCCACCACCGCGACCGCCAGCATCGGCACCGCGCTCTCCAGCAGCACGACCTGACGCAGCGTCCGCAGCCGCACCCCGGTCAGCCGCAGCAGGCTGAAGGGCCGCTTGCGGTCACCGATCCCGCCCGCCACCGCGACCGCGAGGCTGCACCCGGCCACCGGGAAGCTCACCGCGATGACGATGTCGGCGAGCCGCCGGTAGCTGTCCAGCTCCTGCGCCGACGCGGCGCGGTTCTCGGCGAGGGTGTACGGCGGGTCGTCCCCCGGGTAGGCCCGCGCCAGCAGCGTCCGCACGGTCTCGACGGCCGGCTGCGAGCCGTCCGTGGTGACCGCGATCTGCACCACCGGCAGCCGCCGCAGCGCCTCCGGCGTGAGCGTCGCGGCGGGCCAGCGGGCGGGCCACGTCTGGTCCTTGGTCATGCCGTACACGCTGACCACGCTGTTGAACGACGAGGTCCGCGCGCCCGGCGGGCAGGCCCCGTACACCGGCACGGTGGCCAGTTGCGCGCACTCCACCAGCCCGCCGCCGAAGGCCGCGCGCGGGTCGCCGCCGCCCGGGTCGGAGTGGATGACGAGCACGCCCCCGACGCCGGGCACCGCGCGCAGCGCCGCGACCACGCTGTCCGGCGGGGTGGCCGCGGTGCCCTGGGGGTGGCCCCGTTCGAAGGTCTCGTGGTCGCTCACCACCGTGTCCCGCACCGCCTTGCCCGCGCCCGGCAGCCCGCGCTCGTGCACCATCGCGTCGATGATCCCGACCGCGGTGGTCGTCACGCACAGCGCCAGGACCAGCCCGCTGACCGCCCGGAAACCCGCCTTCGGGTCGTCCGACAGCCGCCGCCCGGCGACCAGCCCGGCGGCGCGCCGGGCACGCGCGGCCATCAGCCGCGCCCCCGCCATCGTCAGCCACGGCCCGGCCACCACCAGCCCGCCCAGCACCACCAGGATGCCGGGCAGGAACGCCCGCACCTGCCCGGTGCTGGTCGCCGGGCGGTGCCCGATGAAGCACGCCAGCTCCACCAGCCCCGCCACCAGCGGAATCAGCCGGTAGGCGCGCGGCGGCCGCGGGGTGACCCGGCGGGTCACCCCGAGCGGCGAGATCCGCACCCGGCGCAGCGCGAGCCGCGCCGACACCGCCGCCGCGAGCGGCACCCCCACCGCGACCACCGCGATGTCGGCGGCGGACAGCGACAGGTCGGACAGGAAGAACGGTGTGCGGGTGAAGTCGACGCGCACCAGCAGCGGGCGCAGCAGCGCGTACAGGCCGAAGCCCGCCGCGACGCCCGCGGCCGCCGCCACCGTCGACTCGACCGTCGAGACCACCGCGATCTGCCGGGGTGTCGCCCCGACCAGCCGCATCGCGGCGAACCGCTGCTCGCGCGCGGCCGCCGACAGCCGGGTCGCGGTGCCGATGAGCACCAGCACCGGGAAGATCATGGCCGCGGCGACGACCGACAGGATCAGCTTCATACCGTTGCTGTTGGTGCCCACCGCGCAGCTCGGACCGCTGCAACTGCTCGGCGAGACACCGGTGATGGCCCTCACCTCGGTCGTACCGGGCTGCCCGGCCAGCTCGTCCGGGCGGTGACCGACCACGATGACGAGGGAGTCCGGGCCGGGCAGCGCCGCCTTGCCGATCGTCCCGGCGAGCCGGCCCGGGTAGCGGTCGGCGAGCTGCGCGGCCGGGGTGTCGCGCAGCAGCGCGGCCATCGCGGGCGAGGCGTAGAACTCACCCGGCCCCGGCAGCCGCGCCATGCCCGGCGGCACGGGGGAGTGCGGCCCGGTCGCGGCCACGTCGATCCGGCCGACCAGCTTGCCCTGGAAGCCGTCCGCGCCGATCCGCCACCACAGCGGGTCGGCGCCCGGCTGCGCCTCGGCCGGCACCCGGCCGGTGTTGAGCCAGCCGTTGCGGGCGTTCTGCGTGCTGGTGGCGTTGAGCGCGGCGAGCGTGGCCAGCAGCATCCCGACGCCCAGCGCGACGGCGGCCGCGATGACGAGCAGCCGCAGCAGCGCGTCCCGGCCCGTTCCGAGGGCCATCCGCAGGCCCAGCCGTATCACGTCCGGCTCCCGCCGAGCGCCGGGGTGGTGACGCGGCCGTCGCGCACCATGACCTCGCGGTCGGCGCACGCGGCGACCCGGGCCTCGTGCGTCACGATGACCGCGGTGGTGCCGTTCGCCCGGACGGTGTCGACCAGCAGCTCCATGACCTGCTCACCGGTGAGCGAGTCCAGCGCGCCGGTCGGCTCGTCGGCGAACAGCACATCGGGGCTGCCCGCCATCGCCCGCGCCAGCGCGACCCGCTGGGCCTGACCGCCCGACAGCTCCCCGGAACGGCGCCGCTCCAGCCCGTCCAGCCCGAGCCGGGCGAACCAGCCGCGGGCCTCGGCGAGCGCGGGCCCGCGCCGCGTACCGCGCAGCAGCAGCGGCATCGCGACGTTCTCCTCCGCCGTCAGCTCGGGGACCAGCTGGCCGAACTGGAAGAGGAAGCCGAAGCGGTCCCGGCGCAGCTCACTGCGCTCCGGCTCGCGCATCCGGTCCACCCGGCGGCCGTCGAAGAGCACCTCGCCGCCGTCCGGGACGAGGATCCCGGCCAGGCAGTGCAGCAGCGTCGACTTGCCCGAACCGCTCGGGCCCATGATGGCCACGATCTCCCCGCGCCCCACCGCGAGGTCCGCGCCGCGCAGCGCGGGCGTCTGCCCGAAGGCCAGCTCCACGCCCCGCGCCTCGACGAACCCCGCGCCGTCGCCCCCGCCCCCGCTCATCCCCGCACCTCCCGCGCGAGCGCGGACAGCCGGGCCTGCGTGACGTCGATCCACCGCAGGTCGGCCTCCAGCCGGAACATGCTGTGGTCGGCGAGCAGCTTGTCGACCAGCGGCCCGGTCCGCTTGACCTCGGTCAGCTCGCGCATCCTCCGCACATGCGCGGCCCGCTGGAGGTCCAGGTACGCCGACGCGTCGCGCTCCAGCATCAGCGCGAGCACGACCTTGGTGAACAGCTCCGTCTGCAGGTGCTGCTCGGTCTCCACCGGCTCGGTCAGCCACGTCTCGACCTCCGTGGCCCCCTGATCGGTGATCACATACCGCTTCCGGTCCGGCCCCGCCCCCGGCTCCGCGGCCCCCACCACCACCTTCCCGTCCCGGGCCAACCGCCCGAGCGTCGAGTACACCTGCCCCAGCAGCAGCGGCTTGCCGGGACTGAAGTACGTGTCGTAATCCCGCTTGAGGTCATATCCATGGCTCGACTGCCGTTCGAGCAGCCCGAGAAGCGTCATCGGTACGTTCACACTCGGTGTATACACTGGGTGTGCACACCGGGTCAACGCGATGCCGGACCGCCGATCGGGTAGTGCCGTGTGCGCCGACGGAGGGGCTTCGCGGCACGGCTCGGCACGGCGGGCGGGTGCGGGGAGGAGGCTCGGCGGGCGGGGAACCGTTCCGCGAACCGCCGGGCGTGCCCGGTGGGGTCCCACAGCAGGAAGGACGTCATGCCGCAGTTCGCCACGTCGAAGCCCCTGACCACCCTCGCCCTCACCGCGGGGGCCGCCGTCCTCGGCCTGTTCGGTGCCGTCGCCCCCGCGGGCGCCGCCACTGCGGGCACCCAGGCCGCGCCGGCCACCGCGCGGAACGGATACGTCGACGGGCAGGTCGTGTCCAACCTGCCGCTGACCATCCGCGCCGCCGCGACCACCAACTCCGCGGCGCTCGGCAGCTACCCGCCCGGCGCCATCGTGCACATCTCGTGCAAGGTCAACGGCCAGACCGTGGACGGCAACCCGCGCTGGTACAAGCTGCACGACCGCACCGGCTGGCTCGCCGCCCGGTACGTCGTCAACCTCGGCACCGTGCCCTGGTGCTGACCGGGCCCACGAGCACCGCGTGACCGCCGCGCACGGCGGCCGTACGTCCGACGTACGGCCGCCGTGCGCGGTCGACGTATCGGCGGCGGCGGCGGAGGAGGAGGGCCGGAAGTGGACGCGCGCAGAGGACCCGGCCGGACGGGGGCCGGGCCGCGGCGCTCGGGCGAGCGGGTGGACCGGCTCTACCGCACCCTGCTGCGGCGCCGGAAGAAGTCGCTGGGCCCGGGGGACGTCGCCGTCGCCGACCTGCCGAAGGTGCGGCTCGCGGTGGGCGCCGCCGCGCTCGGCAACACCATGGAGTGGTTCGACTTCGGCGTCTACGCCTACCTCGCCGACACCCTCGGCAAGGTCTTCTTCCCCTCCAGCTCACCCGGCACCCAGGTCATCTCCACCTTCGCGACCTTCGCCGCCGCCTTCCTCGTCCGCCCGCTCGGCGGCCTCGTCTTCGGCCCGCTCGGCGACCGCATCGGCCGCCAGCGGGTACTGGCGATCACCATGATCATGATGGCCGCGAGCACCCTCGCGGTCGGCCTGCTCCCGACGTACGCGGCCGTGGGCTTCCTCGCGCCCGTGCTGCTGCTGGTGTGCCGGCTCGTACAGGGCTTCTCCACCGGCGGCGAGTACGCGGGCGCGACCACGTACATCGCGGAGTACGCGCCCGACCGGCGGCGCGGCTTCCTCGGCAGCTGGCTCGACTTCGGCACCTTCATCGGCTATTCGCTGGGCTCCGGCCTGGTCACCGTGCTGACCGTCACCCTCGGCTCGCAGAGCCTCCAGGACTGGGCCTGGCGCATCCCCTTCCTGGTGGCCGGGCCGCTCGGGGTGACCGGCCTCTACATGCGGCTCAAGCTGGAGGACACCCCCGCCTTCAAGGCGGAGGTCGAGGAGGCGGCCCGGTCCGTGCCGGGCGAGGGCAGCCCGGTCGACGAGGCCCGGCAGTCCGGGCGCGGGCGGCTGAAGGACATCTTCACCGGCCACTGGCAGGCCATCCTGATCTGCATCGGGCTCGTCCTGCTCTACAACGTCACCAACTACATGGTGACGTCCTACCTGCCGACGTACATGACGTCCACGCTCGACTTCGGCGACACCACCGCGCAACTGCTCGTGCTCGGCACCATGCTGCTCGTCGTGCTCACCATCACGGCGGTGGGCCGCACCTCCGACCGGTGGGGGCGGCGCCCGGTGTTCATGACCGGCAGCATCGCGCTCATCGCCCTCTCCGCTCCCGCGTTCCTCCTGATCCGGCAGGGCGGCATCGTGCTGCCCGCGGTCGGCTGCGCGATCCTCGGCCTGCTGCTCGCGTCCTTCGCGGGCACCTCGGCGGCCACCCTGCCCGCCCTCTTCCCGACCCGCATCCGCTACGGGGCCCTGTCGATCGCCTTCAACCTCTCCGTCTC
Source organism: Streptomyces sp. NPDC021224 (assembly GCF_044332905.1). NCBI lineage: Bacteria > Bacillati > Actinomycetota > Actinomycetes > Kitasatosporales > Streptomycetaceae > Streptomyces > Streptomyces sp. NPDC021224. The sequence goes on from NZ_JBIRPW010000006.1 coordinate 496,617, forward strand.
CCTGTTCGGCGGCACCACGCCGCTGGTCGCCTCCGCGCTGGTGGAGGCGACGGGCGACGCGATGGTCCCCGCGTACTACCTCATGATCGCGGGCGCCGTCGGCTGCGTCTCCACGCTCTACCTGCGCGAGACCGCGGGCAAACCGCTCTCCGGCTCGCGCGCGATGGTCGAGACCCCGGGCCAGGCCCGCCGCCTCGTCGCCCGCAGCCGCACGGCGGCGGGACGGCACGCCCGCGACGTCTGGCTGCGCATCCGCGGCCGCCGCCGTCCGCCCGGTTAGACTCCCGGCCGCTACCCCGGCGCCCCCGGCCGCTACCCCGGCGTACGGCGTACGGCGGCCCCCAGCGGGCGCAGCGCCCCCGCACTCACCAGCGCCATCGCGGCCGCCGCCGCCACCGCGACGGCGAAGCCCCCGCGGGCGCCGAGCGCGTCGACCGCCCAGCCGGAGGCCGCCGCCGCGGCGGCCGAGCCCGCGGCGCTCGCCGAACCGAGCCAGGAGAAGGCCTGCGTCAGGACCAGCGGATCGACGGCCGACTCCGTCAGCAGCGAGAAGAGCGCCAGCAGCGGCGGCACCGCCGCACCGGTCACCACCACGGCGGGCGCCAGCGCGACCGGCGAACCGGCGGCGAGCAGCAGCAGCCCGCCCAGCGTCAACGCGGCGGTGGCGGCGAGCAGTTGCACGGGCGGCGCGGCCCGCCACCGGCGCAGCCCGTACAGCCAGCCGGCCAGCAGCCCGCTGCCGCTGGACACCGCGAACAGCGGGGCCGCCGCGCCCGGCGCGCCGTGCTCGACCGCGAAGGCGGTCACCGACACCTGCATCGCGCCGAAGTACACACCGATGCCGAGGTTGAGGACCAGCAGGACCAGCAGCCCGCCGCCCAGCAGGGTGCGGCCCGCGCGGGCGCGCGCGGCGACGTCGGCGGTGTGCGGGGGCGCGCTGCCACGCCGGGCGGCGAGCAGCAGCCCGCCACCGACCGTCAAGGAGGTGGCCAGCGCGCTCCCCGCCGCCGGGTGCCCGGCCGCCGCGAGGGCGCTGACCAGCGCCGGGCCCACGAGGTAGGACACCGCGTTGCCGACCGACTCCAGCGCGAAGGCCGCGGGCAGCTCCGCCGCCCGGCCGTCGCGCAGCAGCGCCGCCCAGCGCGCCGCGGACATCGCCGGGAGCTGCGGCACGCTCGCCCCGACCGCCGCGCCGCCCAGCGCCAGCAGCGCGCGGGGGGCGCCCGCGGACGTCAGGGCCACCAGCGCGGCCACCGCGGCGGCGTGCCCGAGCAGCGCGGGCGGCAGCACCCGTGTCTGCCCGAACCGGTCGGCGAGCCGGGCCAGTTGGGGAGCCCCCAGCGCCTCGGCCACCGCGAAGCCGCCGCTCACCACCCCGGCGGCGGCGAAGGACCCGGTCCGGTCGTGCACGAGCCAGACGATGCCCAGCCCGGTCATCGCGCCGCCGCACCGCCCCAGCAGTGCGGGCAGGAAGAACGCCGCGGCCCCGGGGGTGCGCAGCAGGGCACGGTAGTTCGCCGTCGACACGGCGATTCCCTCTCGCTGCCCGGCGGGACGGCCTCCCGGGTCGCCGGTGCCCGTGCGTACCGACCCGTGGACGACCGCCTGGAACCGTCCAGTTGTGGCGCGGAGTGGGGACACACGCCCCGCACCGACTCCGTCACCGGGCAGAAGTCCTGTGATCAGTTCACCGGCCCCGGAAACGGGGCCGAGCAGCATCGAAGAGCATGGCGCGGACGAAGTCAACCGCGGGTGTCGTGAGCGGGGATCGGGGGGCGCGGGCGCGCGCGGGCCGGGTGCGCCATGCGCCCGGCCGTCCTCGCCCGAGCGGGCCCCCGCCCCGTACCGCGTGCCGCGCCGTCCGGCCGGTTCAGCGGTGCGGCCACCGGATCCGGCGCGGGCGCCACGGGTCGCGGTGCCGGTGCCGGTGGTGCGGCGGCGTTGACGGCACCGGGGGCGGGACCGGGGCCGGCGCCCGTACCGCCGCCGGGACCGGCCGGGCGACCGGGCTCGCGGGGTGCAGGCCCTCCTCGGAGTACGGCGTCGCCGCGATGGCCTCGACCATCTGCTGCTCGTCGAAATCCTCGGAGCCGGGGATGTGCGGGACGAAGCCGATGAGGACGTTGTCGCGGAGCACCTCCGCGTCCAGCCCGCCCGCCCCGCCGACGGTCCACAGGGCCTCGCACCCGTCCGGGATGACCACGCGGAGGGCGAAGTCGTACACGCCCTCGTCGGCGCGGTGGGCCATGATGCCCCGGGCCCGCAGGGCGGACACCAGGTGATCCACCCGCTCGCGTTCCATGGCACTTACCTCCTCGGGACCTGCCGTGCGCGGTACGCGGCGGGAGGTGCCGCCACCTGCGCCGACTCCACCGTACTGCGGTGACCCGGCCGCCTCCTCCCCGCCGGTTCCGGCCCCCTGCGCGCGGCTCGCCGACCGCCCGCCGTGAGCGGAGAAGCGGCATGCTGGAAGGAGGAAAGCAAACGCGCGCACCGGTCCGCCGCCGCCCGGCGGGGGACCGGCGGGAGGCGGTGAGGGCTCATGCGGTCCCGCTTCGCACCCGACCGGCAACTGACCGTGCGGATGGGGGTCGTCCTCTTCCTGCTCGGACTGGTCTACGTGGCCTTCGTCGCCGCGCTGGTCGTCCTGCTGAAGTCGGTCGTCGTGGTCGTGCTCGTCGTGGCCGCGCTGATCGCCGCCCAGTACTGGTTCTCCGACCGGATCGCGCTGTTCGCGATGCACGCCCGCGCCGTCACGCCCGAGGAGGAGCCCGCGCTGCACGGAGCCGTCGACCGGCTGTGCGCGCTCGCCGACATGCCCAAACCGGTGGTCGCGGTGTCCGGGACCGACCTGCCCAACGCGTTCGCGACCGGGCGCAACGCCGACCACGCCGTGCTGTGCGTGACGCGGGGCCTGCTGCGCCGCCTCGACGCCGGGGAACTGGAAGGGGTGCTCGCCCACGAGCTGTCGCACGTCGCGCACAAGGACGTCGCCGTCATCACCGTCGCGTCCTTCATCGGCGTGCTGGCCGGGCTGCTCGTGCGGTTCGCCTTCTACTCCGAGCTGTTCGGCGGCCGCCGCCAGGACCAGAACACCGCCGCGCTGCTCGCCCTCGTCATGGCCGTGTCCGCGGCCGCCTACCTGCTCGGCTTCCTGCTGACGCGGGCCCTGTCCCGCTACCGCGAACTGGCCGCCGACCGCTCCGCCGCGCTGCTCACCGGCCGCCCGTCGGAGCTGGCGTCCGCGCTGGTCAAGGTCAGCGGCGACATCGCCCGCATCCCGACGGAGGACCTGCGCACCGCCCGCTCCTTCAACGCCTTCTTCTTCACCCCCGCCCTGCGGGAGGACGCGCCGCTCGCCACCGTCCTGTCCACCCACCCCAGCCTCCAGCGCCGGCTGGACGCGCTGGGCCGCATCTCCACCGAGCTGGGCCTGCACTCGTGACCGCACCGGCCGCGCCCGAACCTCCCGGTCCCGCCGAGCCCCCCGAGCCTCCCGGTCCCGCAGGACACGGCGGCCACCCGCGGGGGAGCCTGCGCGTCTACCTGGGCGCCGCCCCCGGCGTCGGCAAGACGTACGCCATGCTCGCCGAGGGGCAGCAGCGCGCCCGCAGCGGCACGGACGTCGTCGTCGCCCTCGCGGAGGACTACGGCAGACCGCCGACCCGCGCGATGGCCGAGGGGCTGGAGACCGTACCCCGCCGGAGCGTGGAGTACCGCGGCTGCACCTTCACCGAGATGGACCTCGACGCCGTCCTGGCCCGCCGCCCGCAGACCGCGCTCGTCGACGAGCTGGCCCACACCGACGTCCCCGGCTCACGGCACGACAAACGCTGGCAGGACGTCGACGAGCTGCTGGCCGCAGGCATCGACGTGATCTCCACCGTCAACATCCAGCACCTGGAGTCGCTCAACGACGTGACCCGGGACATCACCGGCGTCACCCAGCGCGAGACCATCCCCGACGACGTGGTCCGCGCCGCCGACCAGATCGAACTCGTCGACCTCTCGGCGGAAGCACTGCGCCGCAGGCTGCGGCAGGGCGAGATCTACCCGGCGGAGCGTATCGACGACGCGATGGCCCACTACTTCCGCGCCGGGAACCTCACCGCCCTGCGTGAGATCGCCCTGCTGTGGACGGCCGACCGCGTCGAGGAGGCGCTGCTCCGCTACCGCCGGGACCACGGCATCCAGCAGCCGTGGTCCACCCGCGAACGCGTCCTCGTCGCCCTGTCCGGCGGCCCGGAGGGCGACACCCTCGTCCGCCGCGCCAAGCGCACCGCCTCGCGCGGCGCGGGCGGCGAGTTCCTCGCCGTCCACGTCGAGCCCGAGGACGCGGCCGCGGCCTGCTGCGCGGGCCTGCCCGACCACCAGCGCGCGCTGGTCGAGGAACTCGGCGGCAGCTGCCACACCGTGACCGGCGACAACACCGCGCGAGCCGTCCTGGACTTCGCCCGCTCCGTCGACGCCACGCAGATCATCATCGGCGCCACCACGCGCAGCCGCCTGCACCGGCTCTTCCGCCGCGGCATCGGCGAATCCGTCATCGAGGGCTCGGGCGAGACGATCGACGTGCACGTCGTGACGCATGCGCACGCCGCGCACGGGCGCTTCCTGCGCAGGCGCAGGGGGGCCCGCGAGAGGGCGTGACGCACGCACACCGGGCGGCGGTCGGCCTCACCCGCGTGCCCGGCCGCGTGGATGACGGGTATCGGCGCGACGCTCCGTTAGTTTCCTGTCACGCGCCGTGCCCCGCGGTCGCGCGCCCCGGACGCGAGAGGTGCCCCCGCCACGATGACGGCCCCGGTGACCGGACGACCGCGCGACGCTCCTGCCGCACGCGGTACCGGGCGCGCCCGGCCGGGGCCACGGTGAGGGGGCGCGGCGGCGGAGGCCCGTTCGCCGCCCTGCGCGAGCCGAACTTCCGGCTGTACGCGGCGGGGCAGTGCGTGAGCCTGGTCGGCACCTGGATGCAGGCCGTGGCCCAGTCCTGGCTGGTGGTGGAGCTGACCGGCTCCGGGACGGTCCTCGGGCTGGTGGTGGCCGCGCAGTTCCTGCCCGTGCTGCTGGCCGGGCCGTACGGCGGGCTGCTCGCCGACCGGGCCGACAAGCGCCGGCTGCTGCTGTGCACCCAGACCGCCCTCGGGCTGCTCGCAGGGGTGCTGGGGGTGCTGACCGTGACGCACGCCGTCCGGCTGTGGATGGTCGTGCTGCTCGCGGTCGCGCTCGGCACCGTCAACGCGGTGGACAACCCCACCCGGCAGACGTTCGTCCCCGAGATCGTCGGGCCGGGGCTGCTGCGTGCCGCCGTCGCCCTGAACAGCGTGATGACCAACGCGGCCCGCGCGGTGGGCCCGGCCGTGGCGGGCGTCCTGATCGCCTCCGTCGGGGTCGGCGTGTGCTTCCTGGCCAACGCCGCCAGCTACGCCGCCGTCCTGCTCGCGCTGCTGGCCATGCGCACCGAGCGGCTCCGCCCCGGCCCCGCGGTCGCCCGCACCTCCGGCCAGCTCACCGCCGGGCTGCGCTACGTCCGGGGCACGGCCGGGCTGTGGGCGCCGCTGGCCATGATGGGGCTGATCGGCACGCTGGCCTACGAGTTCCAGGTGGTCCTGCCCCTGCTGGCCCGCTCCGGTGGCCACGACGGGGCGCGTACGTACGGCTTCATGACCTCCGTCATGGGCGCCGGGGCCGTGGTCGGGGGTCTCGTGGTGGCGGCCCGCGGCCGGGTCGGGGTGGTCCCGCTCGTCGTGGCGGCCGCGGGCTTCGCCGCCGCGCTGACCGCGGCCGCCGCGCTCCGCCCGCTGCCCCTCGAACTCGCCGCGCTGGCCTGCGTGGGCGCGTCCGGCACGGCCTTCCTCGCCACCGGCAACACCACGCTGCAACTCGTCGCCGACCCGTCCTACCGGGGCCGCGTCATGGCCCTCTGGTCGGTCACCTTCCTCGGCAGCACCCCGGTCGGCGGCCCCCTGGTCGGCCTGGTCGCCGAACATCTCGGCCCGCGCGCGGGTCTCGCCCTCGGCGCCGCAGCCTGCGCGATCGCCGCCCTGCTGGGCCTCCTCGCCCTCTCCCGCGTCCCGCCCCGGCACCGCCACCTCGACCCCCGGCCGGCGGACCCACCGCCGGAGGCACACCACACCTGACGCGTCCGGCCCGGCCCGACGCTCAGGCGAGCTGCGTCTCACCCCGCGGCGTGAGCGCCCACCCGTCGAGGAAGCCGTCGTGCAGTCGGACCGCCAGCAGGCCCGCCGTGCCCGTACCCGCTGCCGCCCGCGCGGCGCCGAGGTGGAAGGTGACGAAGCGCGCCGTACGGTCACCGGCGGCGTAGCCGAGCGTCTTGGGCAGCTCCGGGTCCTCGGGCCCGAAGACGACGGACGGCGGCCCGAACGCGCCGAGCACCTCGGGCAGCGTGCGGTCGTCAGCCGCCCACGCCACCACCGCCTCGGCGAGGGCTGCGTGCTCCGCGCCCGTCAGCGTCCGGTCGAGCCGCAGCCACCCCCGCCGGTACGCGTCCTCGCCGTACTGCGACGCCACGACGTGCACGTCCGGCCCCGGAAAGGCCTCCCGCAGGAACGCCGACGGGGCGAGCCGCGCGACGGTGTCCGGTATCCACACCGCCTCCCCGGCCTCCGCCCCACCGCCGCCCGCCCCGGCCGCCGCCAGCTCGTCCAGCAGACGTGCCACGGCGGCGAGCCCGCCGTGCTCCGAGGGACGGCGTACGGCCCGGTTGAGGCGGGCGAGCAGCCGCTCGCGGGCGGGGGAGACGAGGATCCCGGTCACGGGAGCAGTGTGCCGGACGGGCGCGGCACCCGCCGCACGTTTCCTCACCACCTGCGGTCGTGGAGCGCGCGCAGCCACGGCTCGCGGACGGCGGGCATGCGCGCGAGGGTGTGCCGGAAGGCCTTGTGGGACGGCACGAAGGGCATCACCGGGTGCGGCTCCAGCGGATCGTCCCGCTCCACCCCGGCGGGCAGGCCGCCGACCACCGGAAGCCGGGTGCGCTCCTGCGGGAAGGCCATGTCGGCCCACAGCGCCGCCTCCACGGGTACGGCCGCCGCACCGCCGCGCGGCCGCCACACCTCGCCGGTCTGCGGATGGACCGGTACGAGCAGCAGCTCGGCGTCCGGCTCGCCCGCCCCCGGCCCTCCCACGTCCAGCCGCAGCGCGTCCTTCCCGGCGGGCAGGAGCGCGTCCTTCCCGGCGGGCAGCAGCGCCGCTACACCCCGCCCGAGGACGTCGGTGACCGGTCCGGGCCTGACGCGGACGGGCCTGCCGCCCGACGCCGCCACCAGGTGGGCGAGGGCGGCGCCCGCGGGGATGTCCTCGAAGCCGCCCAGCCCGCGCCACAGTGCCCCGTTCACGAGCAGCTCCGACCAGTCCAGGACCCGGCGTTCCGGCGGACCCGGCAGCCGTACCACCGCCTGCGGGAGCAGCCGGACGAGCTGCCAGTGCCCGCAGTCGTCGTCCCGCCCGCCGACCGGCAGCCCGCAGCTCAGGCAGCCGAGGTTCGGCCCGTAACCGCTGTTGATCCCCAGGCAGTAGCCCTCCGTCCGCCCCGCGATCAGCCCGGTGCCGCGCATGTCGCCGGGCGCGAGCAGCACGGTCCCGGCCGGCCCGTCGGACACCGAGGCCACCGGGGCGTACAGCCCGCGCGCCGCCGCCTCCTCCGCCCCGAACTCCGGGCCCGGCCGCCACGGGGGGCCGTACGGTTCGGGATCGACGGCGTAGGTACCCGCCTCCATGAGCGGCGGGTGCAGGGTCTCCCAGTGGGCGTCGCGCAGATGGACCGGCAGGGCCACCCGCGACACCGCCGCCGTGAGCACGGCACCGCACCCGGCGCACCCGAACACCGCCACGCCCCGCCTCCCCGTTGCCCCCGCCTCCCGTAGCCCCCCGCATCCCAGCGGACGGGGGACCGGGCGGCAAACCCTTTTACGCCCGCCTGCGGAAGGGCGCGAGCGTGCCGCGTACCAGCTCGGCCGCGCCCCAGTCGGGTTCGAACTGCGCGATGACGGCGAGGTGCTGGCGCAACTGGAGGACGGGCATGCGCTCCCGCCACCCCCGGTCCAGCCCGGTCAGTTCGGCGTACAGGCCGAAGAAGGCGTCGGCCTCGGGCGGCGGCGCCGTCGTCCACAGGTGGGCGAGGTCCACCTCGGCCCATGTGTACGACACCGCGGGGTCGATGAGCGCGGGGCCCCCGTCCGGTGCGGCCATGACGTTCTGCGCCCACAGGTCCCCGTGCGTCAGGCACGCGGGCGCGTCCGGCAGCAGTTCGGGCAGCCGCTCGCACAGGTGCTCCAGCGCCGCCCGGTCCCCGGCGTCCAACGCCCGCTCCACCCGCGGCTCGTCGAGCCAGCGCAGCAGCCGGTGCCGCGCGAAGAACGCGAACCCGTCGTCCTCCCAGTCGTTGACCTGCCGCCGCCGCCCCAGCCAGTTGTCCCGGTGCCACCCGAACCGTGGCTGCCGCGTACTCGTGTGCAGACGGGCGAGCCCGTGCGCGAACCGCTCCCAGAAGCCCGCGTCGTCCGGCCGGGGCCGCAGCACCGACAGCACGAGCAGATCCCGCCCGGCGAGCAGCACCTCCGGGGTGTCCACACCCCCCGCCGCCCGCAGGGCCCCGAGCCCCTCCGCCTCCGCCGCGAAGGCGTCGTCGGAGGGCGACTCCGCGAACCCCTTGACGAACACCTCCGTCCCGTCCCCCCGCCGCGCCCGCCCCGCGACCGCCGCCAGCCCCCCGGTGACCGGTTCGACGGCGCCGACGTCCCGCATCCCGGCGGCGTGGAGGCGTCGGAGCAGGAGCGATGCGGTATCCGTCATGGCCGCGATGATCCCCTCCGGCCGCGGGCCGTGGCAACGTCATCTCGTTCCGGCGGCACGGGAGAAGGACCCGGGTGTCAGACCCCGGCACGATAATCCGGGACATGTCCACACGGTCCGACATGGCACTCGAGTTGCACCTCGGGAAGATCCTCTCCGCGGCGACGGCGGAGCCCACCAGGGACGCGGTCTCCCTGGCCCTGGATCACGTCCGCTCCGGCACGGGAGGAAAACGCAAGGGAGGCAGACGGCTCGGCGAACTCCTCGGTGCGGCACGCCTCGCCGCCGCCGAAGCGGGGGAATGGGACACGGTGCGAGCCCTCCAGGACGCCCTGTACTACACCGAGGGGCGGCTCCTCCGGCCGGACTACGAGGAGAAGTACCGTCTGCACTACATCGACCACGGCCCGCGCGACAGGCTGGGACTCCAGTCGATCGCCAGAACCGTGGCCCTGAGCGCCGAACTCTGGTGCCTCGAAGCCGAGAGATATCTCGCCGCGCATCCCGGGGCCGACCTTTCCGAGGTGCTGGAAAGCATGCGCAAGCTCGCCGAGGACGCCCGTTTCACGCAGGCCCCGGAGGAGGACCCGGCGCGCTATCACATTCCGCGCGGGATCTCCGAACTGGCCCTCTGGACGGAGCGCGTGCTGCGCGACCGGGTGGAGGTCACGGACCCGGCGGAGTCCGCGCGACGGATCGTGTCGTCCCCCGAGGCGCTGTCCGTCCTGGCGGCGGACGAGGACGGCCGTACGGTCCTGCGCGCCGCCGAGATGCAGCGCCGCGCGGCCCGGCTCCGCGAGCTGCGCAAGGTGGCCGAGGACCCAGGGGCCGGCGAGCATGCGCTGCAACGGGCGCTGAAGGGGATGTACTGGATCTTCGGCGGGCGCTTCATCGGAGAGGCCGACCAGCGAAGGCTGGTCCCCGGCGACGAGGTCGACATCCCCCTCATCCGCAGCGACGGATCCCTGTACGTGGTCGAGCTGAAACGGGCCGCGGGTGTGGAACTGGTCAAGGGGCACCGCAACTCCCTCGTGCCGAGGCGGGACGTGCACGATGCCGTCGGCCAGGCGATCAACTACCTCGTCGGTCTGGACGAGCATCGCGAGCGCATATTCGCGGAGTTCGGCATCGACACGCGCCGCGCCAGCGCGCTCGTCCTCGTCGGGTATCCGCAGGGTGATTCGGGCGTTGCGGAGGAGGACGTCAACGAGGCGCTGCGCATTCACAACTCGCATCTGAACCGGGTCGAGGTTCGCACGTACAGGGAGCTCATCGACAGCGCCGAACGCGCCCTCGCGGTGGGCGACGCCGGGTAGCCGCCCGTGGCGGAGGCGAATGCCCGCGGGTGTCGGAAACTGTCGCAGTGTTTCTGACGTGAGGCCCTGGAGGCGAAGCCGCTGACAGAGCCCTACCGAGGCGTTGGAGGCCGGGGGGGTGCCGCCGGTCGCTGTACAGGTGTACCCCCGTGAAGCCTCCCGCCGACGCCTGCGCGGGCCCATGGCCCCAGGCGCCGCGACCGCAACGTTACCGATGGCCGCATTGACGTCGGCGACGGGGAACCTTACGTTCCTGCGAGCAGAAACTATCGCAAGTTTCCGAACGAACGTCGGTGCTGCTGTCAGACGGGAGTGTGCGCCGGAACGAGGCATGGCCGGATCCCGCGTGCCGCAGACCCGGCGTACGGGCGGCGCGAGTACCGCCCCCGCCTCAGACCGCGTGGCCCGGCGACGAACCACGGCATCGACAACCGCGCCCCCCACAAGACCCGGTAACCGGCCCACCCCCCCACGCAGGAGCCGCCATGCTGATTCCCCGCCCCCTCCGCCGCCCCGCGGCGGTGCTCACCGCCGCCCTCCTCGCCGCCGCTGCCGCGCTGACCGCGGCGCCGCCCACCGCGCGGGCCGACACCCCGGCCCCCCGCGCCTTGCTGGTCGGGCAGAGCAACACCGGTGCCTGGAACGACCTGACCTCGGCCACCGGCGCGGACCCGCAGGGCGGTTCGGTCTACTACAGCGTCCGCGACGGCGGCTTCTCCGGCGCCTGCGGCACCACGTGCGAGAGCACGTACGCCTCCTTCCTCGCCGACCGCGGCAAGCAGATCGAGGTCGGCGTGAGCTGGAAGGACAACCCGCCCGGCTGGGACGGCAACGACGCCGACAAGCAGACCGCCTCCCAGCAGGCCACCGCCGCGATCGCCGCGGGCGGCTACGACCAGCAGTTCGGCGCGCTGTCCTCCTTCGTCGCCGCGCACCCCGCGGCCACCTTCCTCGTCCGGGTCGACTACGAGGTGAGCACCCCGTGCTTCTGCACGGGCGGCACCGACTGCACCCCGTACAAGAACGCCTTCCGGCACGTCGCCCAACTCCTGCGCGCCCAGAGCGGCGCGGGCAACCGCGTGCAGTTCGTCTACCACCCCGTGCGGGGCCAGTTCGACGCCCTCTACCCGGGCGACGACGTCACCGACTGGGTCGGCGTCAGCGTCTTCAACAACGACCTGTGCCAGCCCTACCGCGAGAACGGCACCACCTACTGGAACGGCACCGAGGACACCGCCGCCCGCACCTGCTCCGGCTACTACGACGACTACGTGAACGGCAACGTCAACGCCATCCCGCACGCCTACCCCGTCGACCTCAACATCCTGCGCATGATGTGGTGGGCCCAGCAGCACGGCAAGCCCATGCTGGTGGCCGAGTCCGGCGTGCAGCGTATGTCCGACACCCTCGCCTCCGACGGCACCCAGCCCGACGCCGACTTCACCGCCTTCATGCAGCGCCTCACCACCCTGCTCACCTACCGCGGCCCGCTCCCCAACGGCGTCATCGACGGCGCCCAGACCCACTTCACCGGCACCGCCTACGACCTCTCCCAGGTCATCCGCGCCGTCACGTACATCAACATCGACTGGCGCTACGGCTTCGACGGCCAGACGTCCCCCACCTCCCCGATCGCCCTCCCCCCGTCCAGCGGCTGGTACGTCAACTCCCTCCTCAGCCACTACCCCCAGGGCCGCACCACCTTCTGCCAACTCCTCTCGACCACCTCCTTCGCGACCACCTGCCACTGAGCCCCCGCACGGCCCCCGGCCGGTGAACCAGCCTCCCGACGGTCGGGACCCCGGAGCTTTCCGGGATCCCGACCGTCGGGTGCGGCAGAATCGCCCCGCTGCCGACGGCTCCCACAGTGCCGGACAATCCCCGCGGGGCGGAGGAACTAAAGGGGGCCGAATGGAATATCCGGATCTGTCACCTAACGGGACTTCACGGTTCCCGATCCCCATGCGGGCGGTGGGCCGGCTGGGCCATCGGTACGGAATTCAGGGATCCTATGAGGCGCGCTGTCCGGGCTCCCCGTTCATGAATTCCCGGATGTCGTCAGATTCGGCATGAGCGAGATTCTGGACCATCGAGCGGCCCGAGGCCAGGTCGCCTCCGCGATCTCGGCTCGGTCGTACGACCTCCGTCACGCCGGGGTACCTTCCACGCGTGGGCCAACGCTGCAGAACTACGCGTCCACGGGAAGGATCTGGACCAGACCGACGGAGGTTCGCCCATCCATTCGGGTGTGGGCGGCCCGGATCGTCCACACGCCGGCAGGCAGGGGGACGGGAGCCTGTTCAGGCCGTCCGCCCGCGGGATACTCCACGTTCAGGTCGGCTCCCGCTACGGCTGAGTCCATGAGCACGGCCGGCCCGTCCGTGGCCCAGGTGCCGCACTCCTCCCACGGGGCGGTGGCATCGGCCAGCACCGCTTTGACGGCGGCGACCAGATCGGCCTCGGAGTCTGCTCCAAGCCAGCGGAGGAACACTCGGTGCTCAGCGAGGAAGCAACTGGTGGCCGGCTCATCGGCGAGTACCAGCGCCTGAGCACCGTCTGCGCCCACCTCTATGACCCCGGCCAGGTCCTCCACATCGCAGGCCCGGTCGTAGTCGTCCGGGAAGTCCCCGTCGCTTAGGACGATTCCGTCTCCCGTGCAGCCATGCCATGCGGCCAGTGCCGAGGCAGGGATGGCGATGAGGGGGCCACCCATCGATTCGACCCAGCTGAGGTTCACGCTCAAAGTGTGCCCTTGGGCGCTGACAAGGCGGAGTGCGGGGCTTGTTGGAGACCGGACTCGTGAGCGTGCGGGCGATCCGAAAAGCGTGCTGAAGGGAGAGTCGCTGGTCGGCGGGGGTAGCTTGCAGTTCGTCGAGACGGTTCGGCTGGAATGACAGATCGCCGGTAGCAGGTTTTTACGTCGCGGCGGTGGGCGGTGCCGGATTCGGTACCGCCCACCGAATGGGGCTTCAGCTAGATCAGCGAGTCGTAGATCTGCCAGTCGGGCCCTATGTATGTGCGGGTCAGGAAGGGGGTCGTGGCGTTGCCGGTGCCTTGGTAGAGCCAGAGGTCGCCTGAGGTGGCGCGGCCGACGAGGTCGGGTTTGCCGTCGCCGTTCACGTCGCCGGTTGCGGCGATGGCGTTGTAGGTGTTCCAGTCGGTGCCCACGGAGTTGCGGTTATGGAAGGGCGCTGCCGGGTTTCCGGTGCCCTGGTAGAGCCAGAGTGTCCCGGTTGAGTCGCGGGCGACGATGTCGGCGTTGCCGTCCCCGGTGAGGTCGCCTGTGCCGACCAGGGAGGTGTATCCGCCCCAGCCGGTGCCGATGGAGGTGCGGTTTTGGAAGGGTGCTGCCGGGTTTCCGGTGCCCTGGTAGAGCCAGAGTGTCCCGGTTGAGTCGCGGGCGATGAGGTCGGCGTTGCCGTCTGCGGTGAGGTCGCCTGTGCCGACCAGGGAGGTGTACTGGCCCCAGCCGGGGCCTACCTGCGTCCGTGGAGCGAAGGGCGCGCTCGGATCGCCTGTTGCCGGGTAGTACCACAGCGTGCCGGTGGTGTCGCGGCCGACGAGCGTGCCCGTACCGTCCGACATCTCACGGCTGACGCTGGTGATGATGTCGTAGGTGTCCCAGTCGCCGCCGATTGGGAACCGGGGGGCCAGCGGAACCGATCTCGCGCCCATGCCGTGGTACTGCCACAGTGTGCCGGAGGTGTCCCGTGCCAGCAGCGTTCCGAGCTGGGACGGCAGGGGGACGTTGGCCATGGCGGCGATCTGCTCGCCGTTCAGGACGGTACCGTTCCAGGTCTGGACGTTGGAGACGCTGCCGCTGAAGTAGTCGGCGCGCGCGCCGTTGTTGAGGTCGTTGCCGAGTGTGAAGTTGCCGGTGAACCCGGATACGGCGGTGTGGGTGCCCTGGGCTATGAGCCGGTCGTCGACGTACAGGCTGGCGGCCTTGGTGGCGGGGTCGTAGGTGGCGATCAGGTGGGCCCACTCGCCGACGACGGCCGTGCCGCCGGCGACACAGTCGTAGGAGCGTGTGGCGTCGGCGGTGGCCAGGCAGAACGCCCACCGCCGGTCGGTCTGGGGGTACAGCAGGAAGCCGGAGTTCTTGGTGCCGTCCTGCGAGGCGATGACACCACCGACCGCGGAGGACTTGGCCCACAGCGACAGCGAGAACGGGGCGGACATGGACAGCACAGCGGTGGTGGTCATCGACCCGGTGGTGCCGTCCAGAGCCAGGACGTGGCCGAGCGCGCCGTCGGTGTTCCAGGTGGCGCCGGCCGGCGAGCCGTTGAGGGTGAGGCTGCCGCTGGTGTCGGCGGCGCTGGCGGCCGGGGGGTCGTGGGAGGTGGGTCCGTCGTCGGTGCTTTCGACGGTGCCACCGTCGTCGAGCGGCCAGACGTGATCCGGGCTGGAAATCTTCTGCACGGGCTGGGCGGTGAGCGCGGTGCCGTTGAAGAGGTAGGCGGTGACCTTGCCGCTTGTGTCGACCTTGCGCAGGTCGGGGGTGCCGTTGCCGTCGATGTCGGCGGCCTGGAGGATCGGGGCCGCGGCGCTGGTCCAGCCGCTGGTGGCGAGCTGCACGGGGGTGGCGGGGTTGCTGTTGGCGAGGTTGGCCAGGTCGTCGGGGCTGTAGTAATACAGCGCACCGCTGCTGGTGTCGCGGGCGAAGAGTTCGGGCAGGCCGTTGCCGTCGAGTGCGGAGGAAATGGTCCAGCCGGTCCAGTCGCCGGTGCCGGTGGGGTTGACGGAGGAGAGCGGGAGTGCGCCCTCGATGCCGGTGAACGCGCCGGGGGTGGTCGCGGCGCCTTCGTCCAGCAGGTTGCCGCCGATGACGACCAGCAGGTCGGGGAAGCCGGAGAGGGGGTAGCCGCCGACGGTGTTGTAGAGTCTGCCGCCGCTGGCGATGGAGGTGACGAAATTGTTGGTGCGGCTGTCCTGGAAGACCGGGTCGGCGACGTTGGCCTGGTTGCCGCTGGTGGGGGAGAGGGTGGCGCCGTCGCCGTTGCCGTAGAGGACGGAGCCGCTGCCGGTGGCGGGGTTGTAGTCGAGGACGTCGTTGAAGCCGGCGCCGTTGGCGAAGTGGCCGGTGACGGCCTGGGTGCCGTTCCAGTCGGCGGGCGAGCCCGCGGAGTTGACGCCGGTGCCCTGGGCACCGATGTCGGTCGCGCCGGTGTTCACCTGCCCGCCGTAGGTGGCGTGGGCGAGCCAGTAGCCGCTGGGCAGACCTGCCTGTGCGCCGACCACGGTCAGGTCGGGGTGTCCGTCGCCGGTCAGGTCACCGTCCGAGGCGGTGGCGGCCGGAGCGGCGTAGACGAAGCAGTTGGAGGTGTCCCCGATGTTGCCGCCGGCCGAGACCGGGGTGACGGTGAGGACGTTGGTGCCTCTGGAGGGCGTCACGCTGATGCTGGATCCGGTGCTCGTCTCGGGTGCGGCGCCGTTGAGCTGGTAGAGGTAGTGGTCGGGCGTCGTGCTGTCGCTGGACGCCAGGTTGAACGTGGCGGGTGTTCCGACCTGGTAGGCGACAGCCGATTCGCTGCAGTCGACGTCGGCGGTGTCTTTGATGACAGGGGGTCCGGATCTGGTCGGGTCGACGGTGAACGTGCAGGTTGCGGACGGCGCCGAGGTGTATTCGCCATCGCTGGCCGTGACGGTCCACGACAGTTCGGTCGGGGCGGTGGTGCCGAGCAAGGTGTGCAGATTGGCCTTGGTGAGGGTGTAGGCAGCCCTGGTGCCCGAGGCGGCGCTCACGGTCTTAGAGGTGAGGAGCGCTTTGTCGACGGTCACCTGGAAAGTGGCGCTGAGCGTTCCGCCGTCGGTGTCGTTGACGCCCGCATAGAGGGTGACGTCGCCGTCGCCCATAATGCCGCCGGTGCAGTTGCGGGAAGGTGAAGTGGTCAGCAGGGTGGGCTTGGCGGGCTTGTGGTCGTACGTGACGGTCATCTTCATGGTGGAAGGGTCGAACTTCTTCCACTGGTCCCTGTCGCCGTTGTCACTGGCCTGGAGACCGAAGGTGACCGAGGAGGCGGGGGTGTTGGCGATGGCCTGCATGGTGCTGTGGATGTCCCAGCCGACCGACGCGGCCGGGCAGTTGGACGACCAGCCGTGCGCGACGGTCTCGGTGTCGACCTTGGTCTTCCACGCCGGGGGGTTGTCCCAGGTGGTGGCCGAGGAGATCGCGCCGGTCGTCCACAGTTCCACCGGTTCCGCGGCGCAGGAGGCGGAGTGGGTCTCGGTGGCGTAGAAGTGCGTTTGGGTCGCGTCGATCGTGGCGTCGTAGATCTTGCTGCTGACGCTCATCCGCACGTAGGCGTTCGCCTTGTAGTACGGCGATTCCCATCCGTTGTAGCCGACACGCAGGCCCTGGGAGTCCTTGGTGTTCCAGAAGCTGGTGGAGTGGTTGTAGGAGCTGGTGTAGGTGTAGCCCTGCGATGAGCCGCCGGCGGCGTAGGGCGGGTCGATGTAGAGCGGGTAGACCGTGGAGTCGCTCTTCAGCAGCGAGGCGTCCGGCGTCAGCGCCATCGTTCCAGCCGTGGTGTCGGGCCCTGTGCCATCGGTGTAGACGGCCTTGACCGGTGCCACGTGCGCGCCTGTGCCCGGCGCGAGCGTACTGGACGTTTCCGGGTCGCCGGAGCCGGACGGGTCCGTCTCCGGTACGGCGGACCGGGCCGACACTGTTCCGTCGGACGGCGTTGTGGCCGAATCCCACATCAGGGGTGCGGGGGCGGAGAAGACGGTGCGGCCGGCAATGTCCTTGGCAGTGAAATTGCCCGCTGCATCGGTGGCCGGTGTGACGCCCTTGGCCTGGGTGGCGAACGCCAGGCTGGTCAGAGCCGGATTGGCCGCGGCGGTGGCGTTCTTGACGACCAGAGACTCGGAGAAGCCGCCCTGGACGTCAGCGGCGATCACGAGATCGACTCCGGGCAGGACATCGGTGTAGGTGGCGCTGCTCCCGGACAGGGTGGGGGCGGGCAGGTCGCCGAGGGAGGCGGGCAGTGCCAGGGACAGGGCGCGGCCGGTGTCCTTCATCACTGCCAGGGGGCCCGATCCGCCGCCGGACAGGGTCAGGTCGGCGGTCGTCAGGGCTGGTGAGACAGAACCGTCCGCGTTGCGCACCAGGTCGGCGTCCAACGGTTTCCACGCGCCGGCTGTGTATTTGCGGACCGGTACAGCGTTCTGGGTGAGGGTGAACGTGCCGTCCGCGTTCGCCGACTCGGTCTCGGTGGACGTGGTGGCCGACTCCACACTCACCGTCTGCCCGGTGGCGACGGCTTTCGCCGAGGCGTCAGCTTCGTCGGTGGTCGTCTTGGGCGCGCCGTTGGCAGCTGCCGTCTTCGGCGCGGCGGGAGCCGCGTGTGCCGGTACGGCCGCGACGGTCAGTGACAGCGCGCCGAGCGCTGCGGTCACCAAGGTGGCCACGGCGCGGCGGGTCCGAGCGGGTCTCACGGAAAAACTACCCCCACATTCGGCATTTGGGCCCGGCCGGGACAGGTCGTTGGGCCGGGCAACTACCGGCCGAGCATCTCCCGAACCAGGGTTTCTCGTCGACCGTATGCCGTAGGCCGGGCGAATCGCGCATGGGGGAAATGGTGGGCATGTGGTCGGATTTTCCACAGTTCCTTCACAATTACTTTACAAAAACATTGCATTCTGATGTCCGGCATATCGGGCATGAGGGTCTCGGCGTGATCCACGTCGCCGTGCGATAGTCGTCGCCGCTTTACCGGCTCGCCGAGAGCCGGGGGTTGGTCATGCCTGCTCGCAGGCAGGTTCGAGGGTGGGGCAGGTGCCGTTGATGGCTCGCGTTGCGTGGCTCGGTCGCGGAGTTCGCTTTCCGCGGTCACGAAGCAGGTGGGTGGGCGTTGTTGCGGCGCTTGCGGTCACCGTGTCGCTGGCGAGTGCCAGTCCGGCGGCGTCTACCCCCACACATGCCGGTCCACCGCCGATACGTCAGACCAAGCCGGCCTCCGGCGTGACGACTCTGAAGCCGAAGAAGGCCAAGGTCGAGGACCAGACCAAGCGCGCATTCCACGCCGCGCCTGCCCACTGGCCTGCCGCCGCCAGCGGCACTGCCGCGCTACCGACACCCGTCGGCAGGCAGCCCGGGGCAAAGGCGTCGGCGTCCGGAACGCCTGTGTGGGCCAGGGCTGTTGCCCCGAAGGAGGGTACGTACAAGGGCCCCAGCAGCATGGCCGTCAAGGTGCTGCCGCACAGCGACGCGACGAAGCTAGGCATCGACGGCGTTGTCTTCACTGTCGGTTCAGCGGCAGGCGGCGCCGGGGACATCCAGGTCGGACTGGACAGCTCCGTATTCGGGCAGGCATACGGCGGCAACTACGCCTCACGCCTGCACCTCGTCCAGCTTCCGGCGTGCGCGCTGACCACACCGGACCGGGCAGCATGCCGCAGGCAGACCCCGCTGGCCACCTCGCAGGACTCCGCTGCGCAGAGCATCTCTGCCACGGTCGCGCTGACTTCGCCGGCGGCCGGTTCCGCGCAGAGCACCTCGGTCACACCGCCGGCCACGACCTCAGCCCTGATCCAGCAAGCAGCACCGGCCGCCATGGTGCTCGCCGCCGACGCGGGCTCTGACGGCGGCGGGGGCGGCGACTACTCCGCGACCGCGCTCAAGCCCTCAGGGTCGTGGTCGGCAGGAGGGTCTGCCGGCGCGTTCACCTACTCCTATCCGATAGCTCTTCCGGGTACCTCCGGCGGACTGGAGCCGACGGTCGACCTGGGTTACAACTCGGGTTCGGTGGACGGCCAGACCGCATCGACGCAGTCGCAGTCCTCCTGGGCGGGCGACGGTTGGAACACACAGGATTCCTACGTCGAGCAGACCTTCGCCTCCTGCTCGGAGAAGCCCGAGGGGAACGCCTCACCGGTCTCCACCGGAGACAGGTGCTACGACGGGCCTATCCTGACGCTTTCCCTGAACGGCTCGTCCACATCCCTGGTCAAGGACTCCGCCGGGAGCTGGACGCCGACGAACGACCAGGGTGAGAGGGTCACCCACGTCACCGGTTCGGACAACGGAAGCGGCACCTACAACACCGACTACTGGACCGTCACCTCGCGGGACGGCACCACCTACGAGTTCGGCCGCAACCAGCTGCCGGGCTGGACCTCGGGCAAGGCGACGACCAACTCCGTGGACACCGTGCCGGTGTACTCGGCGCATTCGGGCGACCCGTGCTACGACTCGGCCGGGTTCGCCTCGTCGGTGTGCACGATGGCCTACCGCTGGCACCTGGACTACGTCGTCAACACGCACGACGACGCGATGGCGTACTACTACCACCAGGACACCAACTACTACGGTGAGGACAACGGGGCCCACAACGTCTCGTACGTACGGGACTCCTACCTGGCCCGGATCGACTACGGGTTCCGTGACGGCGGAGCCTACGGAACCGTCCCGGACCAGGTGGTGTACACCGCCGCCACGCGCTGCACCCTGGAATCCTGCGACGCGCTGTCCAGCAGCACCGCAGCCGCCCAGTACCCGGACGTACCCTACGACCTGGTCTGCGCCTCTGGAACGACCTGCCAGCAGCAGTCCCCGGCGTTCTTCTCGACGGCACGACTGGCCTCGATCACCACGAAGCAGTGGGCCACTGCGGCAAAGGATCACCTGCCGGTGGACACGTACACCCTGCACCAGTCGGAGCCCGCGACCGGTGACGGCTACTCGCCGACGCTGTGGCTGTCCTCGATCTCGCACACCGGCAACCACGCCATCGCCGGTGGGCCCAGTGATGCCATCACACTGCCCGACGTCGAGTTCGCAGGCACCGACCTGCAGAACCGGGTCGACACCTCCTCTTTCCCGGGCCTTTTCCGCTACCGGATCTCGGCCGTGACCAACGAGATGGGCGGCATCACCTCGGTCACCTACGGCCTGCCGGAGGAGTGCACCGCGGCCTACGTTGCGAGCGCCAGTCCGTCGTCCAACACCAAGTCCTGCTATCCGGTCTCCTGGATGCCGAAGGACTACACGGCTCCGATCACCGACTGGTTCGAGAAATACGCCGTCACCAAGGTCCTGGAGACCGACATCACCGGCGGTGCGGTTGCCAAGGAGACTGACTACGCCTACACGGGCGGGGCGGCCTGGCACCACGACGACAATGAGGTAGTCAAGGCCAAGGACCGCACGTGGGGCCAGTTCCGCGGCTACGGCACCGTCACTACACGGACCGGTGACAGCGCCAACGACCAGCAGACCAAGTCCGTGGCCACCTACTACCGCGGCATGGACAAGGACTGGCTTTCGTCCTCCTCGACCCGCACGGTCTCGCTCACCGATTCCCAGGGGGGCCAGCACACCGACAGCGACCAGCTTGCCGGCAACATTCTGGAATCCACCAACTACCTCGGTGACGGTGGAGCCGTCACAGACTCGACTGTCACTTCGTACTGGGTGTCGCCGGCCACGGCCACACGCACCCGGACGGATCTGCCGGATCTGACCGCGCACACGGTACGGAAAGCCGAGGTGTGGAACCGCCAGGCGATCACCGGCGGCGGCAGCACGTCGTGGCGCTACACGGAGACGGACACCGCCTACGACGCCATCCCCACGGACGCGACCTTCGGCCTGCCGACGTACACGTACGCCCACACCGTCCCCGCGACGAGTGCCTACGACCAGTGCACCGCCACCCGATACGCGCCGGCCAACACCGCCAAGAACCTGGCGGGCCTGGTCTCCTCCCAGGAGACGGACTCCGTCGCCTGCTCCGGGTTCACCGAGAACAGCACCCCGAGCGTCCCGAAGACCTTCAACTCCCTCGGCGCACCGACATCCGTGAGCCGGCCGGCCCAGGTGGTTTCAGCCACCCAGAACTTCTACGACGACGCCTCCTTCGCGACCACGTTCCCGCAGGAGTCCGCGCCCACGATCGGCAACGTCACGATGGCGCGGAAGGCGTCGGGATACAGCAGCGGCGCGTTCACCTGGCAGACCACGGCGCGCTCCGGCTACGACGGCTACGGACGAGTGGTAGTCGCCTATGACGGCAACGGCAATAAGACCACCACCTCCTACACGGTCGACAGCGTCGGCTTGACCACCACCACGAGCGTCACCAACCCGAAGAACCAGACAGCGTCCACGACTGTGGACCCGGCCCGCGGTGTGGCGCTCACCACCACGGACGCCAACGGACTGACGACGACCGCCCAGTACGACGCACTCGGCCGCACCACTGCGGTCTGGCGGCACAATCGTCCGACCAGCGATCCCGCCGACGCGCTGTTCACGTACACCCTCTCGAAGAACAGCCCGTCCGGTGTCACGGCCAAGGCGCTCAATGACTCGTCCGGGTACATCACCTCGATAGATCTCTACGACTCGCTGGGCCGCGAGCGGCAGTCGCAGTCGCCGACGCCGCAGGGTGGGCGGATGGTCACCGAGTCGGTCTACGACTCCCACGGCTGGGTGCGCAAGAAGAACAGCGCGTGGTGGGACAAGGACCACCTGCCCGCCCTCGGCTTCGCCTCGGCGCAGGACTCGGAGATCCCCAACCAGGATCTGTTCACGTACGACGGTCTGGGTCGGACGGTGGTGGACGAGTCCGACGCCTACGCGGTGCCGAAGCAGACCACGACGACGGTCTACAGCGGCGACACCACGACGGTCTTCCCGCCGGAGGGCGGGACGGTGCAGTCGACCACTGTCGACCCGCTCGGTCGTACCGTGTCCGTTGCGTCCTACAGCACCCCGCCGACGCTGTCGAAGCCCGCGAACTCGTTCACGGGTGTGTGGTCGGTGAGTGGCGGTACGTCCAATGCGATCACGTACGGATATGACGGCCACGGCAAGCAGAACGCCGTCGCGAGCGGCGGCAGCACCTGGTCCACCACGTTCGACCTGCTCGGCCGTGTGACTGCCAAGTCCGACCCGGACGCGGGCACGAGCAGCATGGCCTACGACGCCGATGGCAACGTCACGCAGACCACGGACGCGCGGGGTAAGAGCGTCTCGTTCGTGTACGACGTGCTGAACCGGAAGACGGCTGAGTACGCGGCGCCGCTGGACGGGCAGGCGTCGGCGAACCAGGTCGCGTCGTGGGTGTACGACAACGACAACGCCGTTGCCGGCGTCACGGACGC